>JBFKKR010000090.1:0-12731 GCA_041682035.1 Pseudomonadales bacterium
AGGTAGAAGACATAGAAAAGGAACGCCCGCTCCCGGGTCGTGACGTAGATGAACAGGTTGTAGATGAGCAGGCCCACCACCACGCCGTAGTACAGCCCCACCAGCAGCTGCGCATCGTGAACGCTTTCCAGGAAGGGAATTTCCGCGCTCAGGAACAGGGGCAGGTTGACGGAGCTGGTTGTCTGCACCTCGAGGTAGTACAGGCGCGTCTCAGCGGCCGCCAGCTGCAGCGGCACCGTGAACAGGTGGTGCTGCACCGGGCGCTCGGAGAACGGCTGGGTATCGCCGAGCTGCACGGTGTGCACGTCACCGGTTGGCAGCACCTCGTGCAGTTGCATGTGATCGATCAGCGGATAGCGCACTTCGAGGAACAGTTGCAGATCCTTCGGTTCGAGGTTCTGCAGGCGGAACCGGAACCAGTACCGGTGTGGTGAAAAACCGAAGTTCACGGCATCGCCCGGCAGGTCACGAAACGCGATGGCGGCGCCGGCGGCAATGACCTGGCGGGCATCGAGCTGCCCGGATTCGTCGACGAAAAACTCCAGGTAGGAACCGAGGTCGAGCTGGTCGGTGCCGGCGTCGACGGGCAGCGGCGGCAGGCTGCCGGCGCCGCCGTCCGCGCCATGCACGAAGCCGGGTGTGCCGAGGACCAGCACACACAGCATCAACAAGAACGCGTTTCGGATGTTTTCCACCTGCCCGCCCGTACGGGTGCTGCCCTGGAAGCCCACGAAACAGTATAAGCAGTCACGTCCGCGAGACGCTTCGGCGCCGCGGAAAAATCACGCGATGCGCCGCCCGACATCGCGGGTTCTCAGGGAATGAGCACGGTGCTGCCGGTGGTGTGGCGCGCTTCCAGTTCCCGGTGCGCCTGTTGCGCTTCCTCCAGGGCAAACGACTGGCCGATCCGGATGCGCACCGCCCCGCGGGTCACCACGTCGAACAACGCATCGGCCATGGCCTGCGTGGTCGCGCGGTCGGACAGGTGGGTGAAGAGCGTCGCCCGGGTCAGGTACAGCGACCCTTTCGCCGCCAGGATGCCCGGGGCGAACGGTTCCACCGGGCCGGACGCATTGCCGAAACTGACCATGAGGCCGAACGGGGCGAGGCAGTCGAGCGAACCCTCGAAAGTATCGCGGCCCACCGAGTCGTAGACGACTTTCACGCCGCGCCCGCCCGTGATCTCGCGCACGCGGGCGGTGAAGTCCTCCCGGTTGTAGTCGATGACATGCGCGGCCCCGTGTTCCTTCGCGAGCGCGCATTTCTCCGCGCTGCCGGCGGTGCCGATCAGCACCAGGCCGAGCGCCTTCGCCCACTGGCAGGCGATCAGCCCGACACCACCGGCGGCGGCGTGAAACAGCACGTGATCACCCGCCTGCAGGCCACCCTGCGGCAGGGTACGCAGCAGCAGGTACTGCACGGTCAGTCCCTTCAGCATCATGCCCGCCGCCGTCTCGAAGGCGACCGCCTCCGGCAGCCGGCAGACCGTCATCGCCGGCAGCACCCGTGCCTCGGCATAGCTGCCCGGCTGGTGGCTGACGTAGGCGACGCGGTCGCCGGGTTGCAGGTGCGTGACCCGTGCACCCACCGTCTCCACGACGCCGGCGCCTTCCATGCCGGGCGTCAGCGGCAGGGGCAGCGGGTAGAGACCGCTGCGGTGATAGACATCGATGAAGTTCACGCCGATGGCGGCGTGGCGTACGCGCACCTCGTCCGGGCCGGGTTCGCCGACCGGCAGTTCGCCGGGCTGCAGCACCTCGGGGCCGCCGTGCTGTCGCACGGTGATTGCGCGGGTCGTGGTCACGGGCGTGTGCGCACCCTTTGCCGGTTCATCGTTGCGGCCAGTATAACTGCCGGCGCGCGCGGGTACCGCCACGGGCGAACCGCAGTTGCTACGCTGCGGGATACGTCCCGCGGACACTTGCATCCGATGAATCCCAAGATCCTGCTGGCAACCATCACGCCGATCCTGCTGCTCATCATCTGGTGGTGGTTCGCCACACCCCCGGAGTATCTGCAGCCCGGCGCTGCCATTCAATTCCCGGAAGAGGCCGTGAACGCGGCACGGCGCGTCGATGCCAGCGCGGCGTTCGATGCGGCACTGCAGGTGCTGCCGGCCGAACTGCCCGGGCACGACGACATCATCTTCCTGCATGGGACAAGCCGGCTGCTGGCGACCGGCATGGACGGCAGGATCTGGCTGCATGACCGCGCCAGCGGCGCATCGGAAGTCTTCGTCGATCCGCCCCTGATGGCGGCCGGCCTGCACGAATCCCCGCTCGACCCCGACCAGGCCTACTTCTGCGCCTCGCGCCTGTGGGGCGACAGCTACCCGGACGGGGAGCGCGTCGGGCTGTACCGGCTCGACCTGCCCACGCGCGCCATCACGCCGGTGGTGCTGGACGTACCCGATACCCGGATCACCGGCGGGAAGGTCTGGGGACTGCGCGACGATCGGGCGCCACGGCTCGCAGGCCGTGCCGGCGGGAAGCGCTGGCCGAAGCGTCCGCTGGCGTTCTGCAACGACCTGGAGATCAGCGCCGACGGCCGGCGCATCTATTTCAGCGAACCGTTTTCCTACGCGGGCGCATCCATGGGCGGCGGCACGGTGCACGAGGTGCTGGCGTACCGGGGCAACGGACGTATCTGGATGCACGACCTCGGCAGCGGGGAGACCCGCCTCGTCGTCGAGGGTTACCACTTCCTCGACGGCGTGCTGTACGACCTGCACCCGCAGGGCACGCGCGAAGTGTCGATCCTGTCCAGCCTGACGCCCGGCTTCCGCATCATGCGCTTTTATATCGACGGGCCGCGGGCCGGGGAAACCGGGATCGTGCAGGACGGCCTGCCGGGCATGTGCGACGGCATGGACCGCGACGCGGACGGCAACATCTGGTGCGGGCTGTTCACGTTGCGCAGCAACACGCTGACCTGGCTGCACGCGCATCCCGGCGTGAAACGGGTGCTGCAGCGACTGCCGCTGAACAACCTGCCCCAGCCACGCAGCACCGGCGTGCTGGCGCTGTCACCGGATGCGGCGAGGCTGCTTTACTACGCGGCCTACGAGGGACCGAAGGTGGCGAAGATCGCCTCGGTGATCCCCGGCGCCGACGGCCTGCTCTACCTGACGCCATTCCTGCGCAACCACCGTGGGCTGGTGGTGCTGGAGAACCCGTTGCTGAAGTAACCGCCCGCAGGAATGTTTCCCCGTGACGGGCGATCGGAATGCCGCCCCGGGCACGGTATAGTCACAACCTGCTTGAAAGGATCAGGACACTGAAGGGAACACCATGGGAGATGACAGGAACCCGCATTGCGGCGCGCTGGTCACCGGCGCCCCGGCGGGCATCGGCGCATGCTTTGCGCGGCAACCCGCCGGGGCCATGCGCCCGGTGCCGGAGGTCATGCGCTACCACCTCGGACGCCCGCTGAACCCGTTCCGGAACGACTGACGGAAGCCGGAACGGTGACCGGAATCCTGACCGGATGGCGCCGGCGGCGCATCCTTGCACAGCCCTTCCCGGCAGACTGGCGGACGCTCATCGAGCAGGAGATTCCGCTCACGTGCGCGCTACCCGCCGCGGATCGCGATGCGCTGTACCCGCTGGTGCAGGTGTTCTGCGCCGAGAAGCGTTTCCACGGCTGCGCGGGGTTCACGGTTGGCGAGCGCGAAGCCGTGGTCATCGCGGCCCAGGCCTGCGTGCTGCTGCTGCGCCGCGATACGGACATCTTCCCCGGCGTGAGCCGCGTGCTGGTCTACCCGGAAGCCTTCCTCGTGCCGATCCAGGACTGGTCGGAAGACGGCCTGGTGGTCACCGAGGGCAGCGAGGCGCGCATCGGCGAGGCCGGCGAGTTCGGCGACGTGGTGCTGTCCTGGCGGGATATCGAGGCGGACCTGCGCGAACCCTGGTACGGCCAGAATGTCGTGGTGCACGAGTTCGCCCACCAGCTCGACCTGGAGAACGGCGCCTCGGACGGCACGCCGCGGCTGCCCGACAGCGCCGCTTACCAGGCCTGGGCCGGCACACTGCAAGGCGAATACGACGATCTCTGCGCCGCAGCCGATGCCGGCGAGGACACCTTCCTCGATCCCTACGCCACGCAGAATCCGGCGGAGTTCTTCGCCGTCGTCTGCGAGTATTTTTTCGACCTGCCCGGCGAACTGCGGGCGCGGCATCCGCGCCTCTACGACCAGTTGCAGTCGTATTTCCGGCAGGATCCGGCCGGCTGGACACCTCGGTAGGGGCACCGCGGTGCCACGGCAGTGCCCCGGAAGGCGCTGCCCACCCTGACGGGGGGTCTTGCCTATACTGCCGATGTGAAGTTCATCGGTACATTGCAGCAGGCCCTGTGCGGGGCCGCCCTGACGCTGGCGCTGCCGGCGGGGACGGCGCGTGCGCACGTGGAGACCCTGTTCGAACTGTCGCTGGTGGAACTGATGCAGTTCAAGGTGGAATCGGCGACCCGTCTGCCGCAGTCGCTGGCGAAGACCCCCGCGGCAGTCCACGTCATCCGGCAGAGCGATATGCGCCGCGCCGGCGTGACCTCGCTGCTGGAGGCGTTGCGCCTGGCGCCGGGTGTTCACGTGGCGCGCATCCATGCCAGCGCCTTCGCGATCTCCATTCGCGGCATGAATTCGCAGTACGCCAACAAGCTGCTGGTGATGGTGGACGGGCGGTCGGTCTACTCCCCGGTCTTCGCCGGCGTGCACTGGCGCCTGCAGGATATCCCGCTGGGGGAAATCGACCGGATCGAGGTCATCCGGGGACCGGGCGGCTCCACCTGGGGCCCGAACGCGGTCAATGGCATCATCAATATCGTCACGCTGCCGGCCACCGCGCGGCATGGGTCCGACGTGACTGCCCGCACCGGCACGGAAATCCCCGCGGACCTCTATGGCAGCACCAGTGGCACGCTGGAAGGCGGCGCGGCCTACCGCCTGTATGGCGCGCACAAGCGGTACGACGATTCGAAATCCTCCTCGCCCGGCGGCGGCCGTGACGACTGGCACCATCAGCAGCTCGGCTGGCGCGTCGACACGGCACTGGGGGCCGGCAGCGCGCTGCAGATACAGGGGCGCCTGATGAACGGCCGCATCAATGAAACCGTTGCCACCGTTGCCGTGGCGGGAGGCGTCCCGGTTCCGGCACTGCAGCGGCAGCGGGACGGACGCATCGCGGATCAGTACCTGCAGCTGACCTACACGCGACCGCTCGCGGAGGGCGAGGAGGTCGTGGCCAGTGCGCACGTGTCCAGTACGCGTGATTCCAGCGCGCTGGATGCCGGGGGCATGCGGCTGCGTACGGCGCACGGGGAGCTCACCCACGCGCTGCCGCTCGGGCCGGACAGGCGCATGATCTGGGGCGGCAGCGCCACGCACAACGACGTACACCTGCGTGGCAGACCACAGTTCTTCTCGCTGCGCGATGCCCATCACACGCTGAACTACTACTCCGTGTTCGCGCAGGGCGAACAGGTTTTCCTGGACGACGCGCTGCAATTCACTGCCGGGCTGAAACTGGAGCGCCGACCCTTCGCCGGGCTGAACTGGCTGCCCAGCCTGCGTGCGCTGTGGGCGCCGGATGACACCCAAGTGGCATGGGGCGCCGTGTCGCGTGCCGTCCGCACACCGACGCTGGCGGACCGCGCGATGACGCACTTCAATGCCGCCGTCGCACCCGGCCCGACGCTGGTGCAGGCACGCGCCGACGAACGCTTCCGCGAGGTGGACTCGGAGATCGCCCTGACGACGGAACTCGGCTACCGGTTCCAGTGGGACGAACGCGTCTCGGCGGACGTGTCCCTGTTCTACACGGATTACGAAAACTACGTCAGCGGCGAGCCCGGCGCGCTGGAATGCGGTCCCTCCGGCAACCGGGTGGATTTCGCCGGCCCCACCGGCGCCGGCTCCGTGGCCGGCTGTGCGGCAGCGGGCGACACCTACTACGTGCAGCCGGTGCTCAGCGACAACCAGCTGTCGGCTTCGACCTGGGGCGGTGAGGCCAGCGTGAACTGGGATCCGCGCGCCAACCTCCGGCTGTCGCTGCACTACAGCCACTACCGCGAGAGTTTCCGGGCCGAACCGGGTGGCTCCGGGATACCGGCCGGCGGAGAACAGGGCACCACGCCACGTCACCTTGCCGGGCTGCGCGCCAGCTACGACCTCAGCCACGACACGCGCGCCGATGGCTGGCTGCGTCACGTGGGACGGCTCGACGGCACCGGCGTGGACAGCTACACGGAACTGGATCTGCGCCTGGCCCACGCGCTGACCGCAGACTGCGAACTGAGCATCACCGGCCGCAACCTGCTGGATGCACAGCACCCGGAATTCCTGCAACCCGTGTCCGGCACCCCGCCCACTGAGGTGGAGCGCAGCATCTCCGTGGGTCTGAGCTGGATATTCTGAATTCCCGCACCCTGCCGATGAAAGCCGCGGCCATCCTGCCCTGGATCCGCGCCGCGCGCCCCGCCGCCCACGGCATGATCGCCCTGCCGCTGCTGTTCGGGCAGGCCATCGCGCTGCGGGTCAGCGGCCAGTTCCACCCCGAATGGTTCCTCGTCATCCACCTGTTCGGCCTGCTGCTGCAGGTCTACGTGCTTTACCTCAACGACTACGCCGACGAGGCGCTGGACCGTACCAACCGGACCTACTGGCTGTCCGGCGGGTCGCGCGTCATCCCCGACGGCCAGCTTACCGGCCGGCAACTCTACCGCGCTGCTTTCCTCCCGCTGTTCGCAATGCTGGGCCTTTCGCTGGCGGGACTGGCCGGGGAAAGGCCCGGGTTTCCGGGGCTGGTGGCGCTGGCGCTGCTGCTGGGGTGGTCCTACAGCCTGCCGCCGTTGCGGTCCGCCTACCGGGGCCTGGGGGAGCTGCACCAGGCGCTCGCCTGCGGCATCCTGCTGCCCCTCGGCGGTTACTACCTGCAGACCGGCTCACTGGCGCTTTTTCCGTGGCCGTTCCTGCTGCCCGTGGCGCTGCTCTTTTACGCCATGAACATCGTCACCGCGCTGCCGGATGCGCCGTCCGACCGCGCCGGCGGAAAACTGACCTACCCGGTCCGGAACGGGGCGCGTGAGGCGCGGCGGAATGCCGTGCTGTTCCTCGCCATTTCCTATATCGTTGCGGGGTACGTAAGCCGATCCTGGCTGCCCGTTCCGCTCATGGCGGGACTGGCCTGCCTGCCGGCCCTGCTGATGCTCCTCGCCCTGTGCCGGCGGGAGCGGGAAGCCGGCGCCGGCCTGCGGTGGTTCGTCCTGGTGACGACCGCCAGCCCGGCCTGGCTGCTGACGGCCTGGACGGCCCTGATGTTCTGGCGTGGACCACACCATGCGTGACCTGCATGCAAGCAAGGCGGAAAGCCTGGATATCGCGGTCGTGGGCGGCGGCATCGCCGGCCTGAGCGCCGTCTGGCACCTGTCCCGGCGCCACCGCGTCACGCTCTACGAGCGCTGGAGCCGCCCGGGCATGGATGCGCACACCGTGCACGTCGACTGCGGAGACGACCGCATCGCCGTCAATGCCCCGATGCGGGTGTTCTTCCCGGCCTACTACCCGACGCTCACCGCGCTCTACCGCGAACTCGGTGTCGCCTGCGAACCGATCCGTTATTCCGGCTCCATCGGGCAACTCGGCGGCCCGACGCTGTTCCGCTACCGCAACCACTGGCTGGGTGCGCGGTCGGTGCCGTTGCTGGCCGGGCGCAGCGCGCTGGCGCCCAGCGCCTGGCGGATCGGGTACGAACTGCTGCGGCTGACCCGGCAGCGGCCGCGCGCGACCTCGCGCGACGTGCTGGAATCGATGTCCATCGCCGAGTTCCTGGAACTGCACGGCTACCCGGAACTGTTCCGCGAGAAATTCCTCTACCCGGTCTTCGCCGGCATCTGCACCTGCAGCTACGACGCGGTGCGCGCCATGCCGGCGGCAGTGATCCTGGATTACCTGCAGAGCGGGCTGGTGGGCTCGAAGATGCAACGGCTGGCACATGGCACCGAGGACGTCACGGAGCGCATGGCGGCCGCGGCGGCGCGCACGCACTTCGACATGGACCTGCAGGCGGTCACGCCTGGACAGCAGCACGTCACGGTCACCGACGGGCAGGGTTTCAGCGCCCGTCACGATCACGTGGTGATCGCCACCCAGGCCAACCAGGCGCTGCGGCTGCTGCCGGAATCGATGGCGGCGGAACGCAAGGTGCTGCGGAAGTTCGGCTACGAGGCCAGCCGCATCCTCGTGCACCGCGACGCGCGCCTGGCGCCCGCGAACCGGTCGGAGTGGGCACCGGTCAACTTCCTGCTGTCCGAGTCGCAGGACAAGCCGATGGCGAGCATCGTGCTGAACCGCATCCACCCACAGCTGCAGGACCACCCCCCGCTGTTCGAGACCTGGAACCCGTTCCTGGAGCCGGACCCCGCCGACACCCTGATCGATGCGACCGTCGAGCGGCCGGTGGTGACGCGCGAATCGCTGCTGGCGGTGCACCAGCTCAAAGACCTGCACCGCGACGGCGCGCGCCGGGTCTGGTTCTGCGGCTCCTATGCCGGCACCGGCATCCCGTTGCTGGAGAGCGCGACCGCATCGGCGCGGGCAGTGGCGGACCGGCTGAACGCGCGGGTCACCGGGTGCCCAGGTACCGCACCAGCAACTGGTTCCAGCGATCGGAGTGCAGCACTGTCAGCAGCTGCCGGTTGAGTTCCTCCGACTGGCGAAAATCCCGCCGCAGGCCGAACGCGTAGGTCTGCGCGGTGCGCGGGATGGGAATGATCTCCAGGTCCAGGCCGCGCTGGTTGCGCAGGTACTGCAGCACGGCCTGGTCGAACACGAACGCATCGGCACGGCGGTCCGCGAGCAGGTCCAGCGCCGCGCCGGCATCACGCACGTCCCGGGTGCGGATGCCCAGCTCCGACAGCAGCGTGGCAGCCGTCGAGCCCGGCACCGTGAACACGTTCACCTTGTGCAGGTCCTGCACGGACCCGACGCGCGACTGGTTGCTGTCCAGCGTGACGGAGGAGGCGATCGCCGCCGTGAAACCGGAAATGGTGATGACGCTGACGAACATCCAGATGGTCGCCACGAAGCGGCCCGACAGCGTGACCGGCGCCTTGTCGCCGTAGCCCACGGTGGTCATGGTGACCGCCGACCACCAGAAGCCGTTGCCGAGCCCGTTCAGCGCGCCGCCCCCGAACTGGCCCGCGTTCGCGCGCCGTTCCAGCAGCCAGATCACGAAGCCGACGATGAACAGCAGGAACACCAGCGCACCCACGGCCTTCAGGAACGCCGGCGACAGCAGTTGCTCCAGCAGCACGAGCCATCCGCTTTCGCGCCGGGTGGTGGCGATCGCCAGGTTGGTGGTGAAGAAACCGTGGCTGAAGTTGATGCGCACCTCCCGTTCCGGCGTCATCGACATGGCGCCCACCGCCACGTCGATCTCGCCGGCGGCGAGACCGTCGACCTGCGCCTGCACCGACGGCAGCCGGACCCACTCCAGCTGCCAGCCGGCCTGTTCGGCGATCAGTTTCCAGAGGTCGGCGCTGATGCCCGACCAGGACTGTTCGCCGTTCCGGAACGCGAACGGCGGCACGTCGCGGACACCGACTTTCAGCGGGGCCACAGGCTGGCCGGCCGCCTGGCCCGCAGTTTCCTCCGACCACGCGGCCGGCATGGCCAGCAGCCCGGCGCATGCAAAAAAGATGGCGATGAGAACACGCATGGCCGACCTCCCTGTGGCGGAATCGCAGTGAACTTCAGGCGGATACTAACCCGCCGGCAGGAAGCTTTCAGGCCTCCGGCATGGCCCGGGCGACGATGCGGCGGGTGTCGACCTCCGCTGGGAGCGTGCCGTACTGGTGGAAATGCCCGCCCCCCAGCCGCGCGCCCACGAAGGCATCGGCGATGAACGGTTCACCGTGCACCAGCAACGTGGCGGCCTGCCAGCACAGGGCGAGCTGTTCCATCAGGCGGCGCGCGCGCACCTCGACGTCGTCGTGGTTCTCCAGTTCAAGCAGCAGCGCATCCAGCGCGTGGTCGAACAGTTCCGCCCGGCCGCGAGCCTGCTCCAGTTCCGCCAGCAGTGCCTGCAGGGTGGCCGGTTCGCGCTGCAGGACGCGCAACAGGTCCAGGCACTGCACGTTGCCGGAGCCTTCCCAGATCGAGTTCACCGGCGCCTCGCGGTACAGCCGCGACGTGACGTTTTCCTCCACGTAGCCGACCCCGCCGATGCACTCCATCGCCTCGTAGGTGTGCTGGATGGCGCGCTTGCAGATCCAGTACTTGCCGATGCCCGTGGCGCTGCGCACCAGCGCCGTCTGCTGCGGATCATCGGGCCGGTCGAGCGCGTGGGAGATGCGCAGCGAGATCGCCATCGCCGCCTCCGCTTCGAGGGCGAGATCGGCGAGCACGTTCAGCATCAGCGGCTGGTCATGCAGGTTCTTCCCGAACACGCTGCGACCGGAGGTGTGCCAGATCGCCTCCTTGGCCGCCTGCGCCATCAGCGCGCTGGAGCCGAGCATGCAGTCGTAACGGGTCAGGGCGACCATCTGGATGATGGTGGCGATGCCGCGCCCCTCCGCGCCGAGCAGCCAGCCGTGCGCGCCGCGGAACTCGATCTCCGAGCTGGCGTTGGAGCGGTTGCCGACCTTGTCCTTCAGGCGCTGGATGAGCAGGGGATTCCTGCTGCCGTCCTCGCGCCAGCGCGGCACCAGAAAGCACGACAACTTGTTCGCGGTCTGCGCCAGCACCAGGAAGCCGTCGCACATCGGCGCGGAGCAGAACCACTTGTGACCGGTCAGGCTGTACAGCTGCCCTGGTCCGGCTTCAGCAAGCGGCTCGGCGAACGTCGTGTTGGCGCGCACGTCCGAGCCGCCCTGTTTCTCGGTCATGGCCATGCCGATGGTCACACCTTCCTTCTCGAACCACGGCCGGTTGCTGCCGTCGTACTTCGCGGACAGGATCTTCGGCAGCCATCGCGCCGCGACCTCCGGCTGCACGGACAGCGCCGGCACGCTGGAGAAAGTCATGGTCAGCGGGCAGCCTGAACCGGGATCGGCGTGGTTGTGCAGGATGGTGATCGCACCGCGCACCACGTGCGCGCCGGGTTGCGGCTCGCGCCACGGCAGGCTGCAGTGACCGTGTTCGATGGAGTGTTTCAGCAGCTGGTGGTAGGCGGGGTGATAGTCGACCTGGTCGATGCGGTTGCCGAAACGGTCGTGCGACCGGAACTCGGGCAGGTGGCGGTTGGCGAGGAAGCCGGCTTCCAGCATTTCGTGGCCGATGCCGTGGCCGTATTTCGCAAGGTGCTGCTCGCCCCATTCACCACCGAACTGGCGCACCCAGTAGCGCAATACCCGGTCCGCGGTGTAGGCGTTGTACTGCTCCAGCGGTTTCGGCTGGTTGAAGACTTCGTGGGTTTCAGCCGGCGATGCGGGCGATCGGGTCATGAAAGGCTCCGGTGCATGTACAGGATGTCAGGGTGGCTCTTTTTGAACCGCCTGTTAAGGGGTCTGCCCGGTTGCGGACGTCTTGCGCGGTTCCGTGCTGGGGAACACCCCGATTTTCTGATACTTTTCAGCGACATGGCCAGAGATTATTGACCCGGGAAACCTATGGAAGACCGCATGGAAGACAACAGGGCACGCTACGACCGCGGCGGGTCCACGCCTGCAGACGCCATGGCCCTGTTCGATGCGCTGGAACCGGTGGACACGGATTTCATGAAAGGCCGCTGGCACGGCGCCGGCTTCCTCACCGGGCACAAGCTCGACGGCATGCTCGAAGCCTACGGCTGGTACGGCAAGGAGTTCGTCGATGACAACAGCGTGCGGCCGCTGCTGTTCGGGGATACACCGGCCAACCTGTACTCGGTGCACCCGGGGCGCCTGCCTCTGGCCACCAGCCTGAAACTGCCGCTGCCGAAAAGCACGCGCATGAAGCACCTGGTCCGGCTGCTCAGGCCCTTTCTCGCCACGCGCCGGTTCGGCGCCCGGCTGCGCATGCTGGAGCATCGCGGCAAGGTCACGGCGGCGATGATCTACGACGACCTGCCCATCATCGACATCTTCCGCAAGCTCGACGAGAACCACCTGCTCGGCGTGATGGACCTGCGCTACGTGCCGGAGCCGTTTTTCTTCCGGCTGATCCGGGGTGATCGTTCGTAGTCATCGAACCAGGCAGCCGGCCGTCACGCGCGCCTCAGCCACCCGCATCCATCCCCTGCATCCGCTCCACCGCCTTCACCCGGTTCTCCACCATCCGGTAGTAGCGTTCCTCCACGTCCCAGCCGTAGGGGTTGCCGTCTTTCGTGGCGACGATCTCGCGGTAGATCTCACCGGCGCGCTGCAGGTCCCGTTGCACACCGTGGCGGCCCTTCTCGTACACCAGGCCCAGTTCGAACAGGGCACGCGGATGGTGGGATGCGGCGGCAGCCTGCAGCAGGCGCACGGCTTCGTCCGAATCCTTCTTCACGAAACGGTCGCCGCGCAGGTAGTAGGACACCAGCCGGAACTGCGCCTCGGCGTGGCCGTTGGCGGCGGCGCGGATCCACCAGTCCACCGCCTCCTGGTGTGCATCGGCGGAGTAGGCCTGCACGAGCTGGACCCCGAGCTGGTACTGCGCTTCGGCATCCTCGCCGGCCGCACGTTCGCGCAGCGCCGCGACCGGCACGTAGTCATCCCCCAGTGCGGCCAGCTTGCGCTCGGCGTCGCGCAGCGCGGACTGCCAGTGCGCGGCCTGCCGG
>JBFKKR010000091.1:0-12691 GCA_041682035.1 Pseudomonadales bacterium
CCAGGCATTGGGCAAATCAGTGATCGAACAACTGCAGACGCCGAACGGCTGGGACCTGGTGCCCTGCGAGCCGCCCCGGTTCCGTTCGGATGTGCAGATCCTCAGCCCCGGCGACCCCGCCACGGCGCCCGGCCTCATGAAAATGTTCGAGGAACACGGCTGAGAGGTTCTGCGGGCCGGACCGGCTACGTGCCGGCGTCATCGCGGGATGAGGCGAGCCATTCCCGGTCAGCGGCGCCAATCCTCGACACATCGAGGATGACGCCATCGAGGTAGCGGCGGCCGTCCGCGGCCACGGCCCGGGACTGCCCCCGCTCGAACACCGCGCGGTAATCCCCGTTGCCGTCACGAACGCGGTAATGGACCTCGTAGGGCTCGCCGCGGGCGCCGGACGCGGTGATGGAGCGCGTAACGCGCTCGATGTCGTCCGGGTGGACGAACGGCGCATAACTCTCCAGCCCCTTGCCGATGAAGACCTCCGGCTCGACGCCCAGCAGGTCGCGCACGCCCTCGCTGACGAACTCCAGGGTCCAGTGCTCGCCCAGCGCCGTCCGGTAGACGATGCCCGGAATGTTCGCCAGCACGCTGCGGATGTTCTCCCGTTCCCGCGCCAGGGCCTGCTCGGCCAGCTTGCGGTCGGTGATGTCGATCAGGGCCGCGTCGACGAACAGCACAGTGCCGTCGTTGTCACAGACCGGCCGTCCCTTGGCGAACACCCAGTGCACGGCCGACGATGCGTCCACCACGCGGAATTCCTCGGCAAAGGGCTGGCCCTGGCCGATCGCGGAGACGACCCGCTCACGCGTCGCCTCCCAGTCCTCCGGATGAATGATGTCGCGCAATGAACGCAGGTCATTGTAGAGAAAGTCCCGCGCCGGATAACCGGTGAGCGCCGTGATGCCGTTGCTGACGAAACAGAGGGTCCAGTCCGCGTCCGGCAGGCTGCGAAACACCACGCCGGGCAGGTTGTGGATGACACACTCGAACTCATCGGCATTCATGGGCGGGGTGATCCTGGCCGAATCGTTTACAGTCTAGCCGAATGGTTCCGGCCGGGGACCGGCGTCCACTCAGATCGCGGGCGCCTTGCGCAGCACTGCCACCAGCGCCTGCATCTGTTCCGCCGTGAAGTCGCCCTGCAGCAGGGATGACCGGCACAGGTTGGCGGCCGCCAGCAACCCGCCGGCCCGGCTTTCGTAGGCCGCAAGCGCGCCATTGCCTGCGCCCAGCAGGTCTTCGGCCAGCCCCGGGCTGACCATGCCCACCCGTTCCATGACCGGCAACTGCACCACGTTGTGCAGCGCGGTCAGCAGCTTGGGGCCGATGAACTGCGGTGGCATGGGGCCATCGTTCGCAACCAGCATGCGGCGCGCGCAGTCGGCGTAGAAATCCAGGAAGACGTTGCGTCCCGCTGGATCCGCGCGAAAGAACAACGCCGCGTTGTGCACCTTGCGATAACACCGCCAGCGCCCGCGGGGATCCCGCTGAACCCAGTTCTCGCGGCCCACCGCATGGTCCGTATCCGGCAGGCGCAGGCGGGCGGGACGGAACACCAGCACGTCGGCGTCCAGCCACAGCACCTGCCGGCACCCCGCCTCGCCCAGCAGGCGGCGCGACCACTCCAGCCGCGCCAGGTCACTGGCGACCACCCGCGTGATGCGCCCGCCCGGCCGCAGCGAGGGCGGCAGAACGGAGAAGAGTTCGTCGTCGAGCCAGCGGTAGGCGTGCCCGTGGTCCGCGGCCCAGTCGCGCACGCTCTGCATGCAGTCCTGCAGCCAGCCCGCTGCTTCCGCCGGCGGACAGGACTGCAGGACCAGCGCGCCGGGCATGGCCGGCGTGCTACAGGCCGCCGACCACGTAGGCCAGCACGTCCACCACCTGCCCCGGTGTCTGCGCCCAGGCGCTGGCCGCCTGGTCGACTTCCTTCAGTGCGTGCACCAGCGACTCGTCGTGCAGGGTGATGTACGGCTTGCCGAGCGCGGTGCACATGCCGGCGTCGAAGGCGGCGTTCCACTGCCGGTACTTGTCGCCGAAACGCACCACGGCGAGATCGCACTGGCGGATCAGCGTGCGCGTGCGCAGGGCGTTCACGCCGGAGGACTTGTGATCCCGCCAGTACCCTTCGCTGGCCGGTTCGAGCAGGTCGCCGGCGGCATCGCTGGCCTCGTGGTCGGTCACGGCCGAGGTGAAGCGCAGGTCGAGGCCGCGCTCCCGCGCGCCGGCGGCGATCTGTTCACGCCAGTCGGTGTGGATTTCACCGGAGAGGTATACGGTCCAGGTCATCTTGTCATCCCGATTCCGGAAAGGAAGCGCGCACCTTACCAGAGCCCGCGCCGCTTGCCTGCCCGGCCGCGCCGTTCCGGCGCCGGCCCGTTCGTGCAACGTCAGAGCAATTCCAGCGGCGGCTCGTTCAGCAGCGCCAGCTGCTCACGCAGCTGCAGGATATGCTCGCCCCAGTAGCGCGGGGAATTGAACCAGGGGAAGCTGCGGGGAAAAGCCGGATCGTTCCAGCGCCGGCCCAGCCAGGCGCTGTAGTGCATGATGCGCAGCGTGCGCAGGCATTCGACCAGCGCCAGCTCACGCGGGTCGAACGACCGGAACTCCTCGTATCCCTCCACCAGTTCCGACACCTGGCGGCGCTGCGCATCGCGGGGCCCGGACAGGAACATCCACAGGTCCTGAACCGCCGGCGCGCTGCGGGCATCGTCGAGATCGACAAAATGCGGCACATCGTCGCGCCAGAGGATGTTGCCGACATGGCAGTCCCCGTGCACACGGATATGGTCGGATTCGACACCGGCCAGCCGCTGGTGGATCACCGCCAGCAGGTCCCGGGCCAGCGATTCGTAGGCGGGCCGCAGTTCGCCGGGAATGAAACGGGCCAGGAGGAACTCGACGCTGGCATCGCCGAACGACGCTGCATCCAGCGCCGGCCGCGTGGCGAACGGCTCCACGGCGCCGACCAGGTGGATGCGCGCCACCAGCCGGCCGAGCTGGAACAGGTGATCGAAATCGTCCAGCGCGGGGGCCTGCCCGCCACGGCGCGGGTAGATGGCGAACCGGAAGCCGTCCCACTCGAAGAGGGTCCGCCCGTCCGCGTCCTGCCAGGGCGGCACGACCGGCACCTCGGCCTCGGCCAGCTGCCCGCTGAAACGGTGTTCCTCGAGGATCTGATCATCCGACCAGCGGCCGGGGCGGTAGAACTTGGCGATGACGGGCGTGGCGTCTTCGACGCCGACCTGGTAGACCCGGTTCTCGTAGCTGTTCAGGGCCAGCACGCGCAGGTCGCTGAGCAGGCCGGTACTCTCCACCGCCGCCAGCACCTGGTCCGGGACGAGCCCGTCGTAGGGGTGTTCTTCGTTCATGGGGTGCTCATCGCACCCGGTCAGGCGTCGACGATCTCGTTTTTGAGCGAGGAGACAAACCGGCCGATCTCGGCGCTCTCGGTTTCGGGAATCGAGAGCGCCTGCAGGGTTGCCGTCGCATGACAGACAAAGCGCTCCCAGTCCTCCCCGCTGATCCCCATGCCGCGGTGGGTCAGGGTCATGGACCGGCCGGTGTAGTACAGCGGTCCTCCGCAACTGGCGCACAGGAAGTCGACCAGCAGCTGCCGCTCGCGCGCCACGCCATCGGCGCCGCGGTGCTGCCAGAAACGGCCGAGCTCCTCGTCGTCCCGCAGGCGCGGCAACAGGTCGTCGACGAAGGCCACGACGCCGTCGTAGCCACCGAGCCGCTGGTACAGGGTCTTCGCAGTCATGTCGCGCACCTTCGCTTCGCCGCTGCCGGCATCCCTGCATTCTAGCCGAGTCGCCGCACCGGGCTGCGTGGTCCGCGCCACGCGGGTTACCATGTCCGGACGCGCAGTGTGCCGCCGGACCCCGGATCGCCATGGATTTCACGCAGCTTCCCACGCTGGGACTCGGCGCCAGCCTGAGCCTGTCCGCGCTGCCGGACCCGGTTGAGCTGGTGCGCGCGGATGGCGGGCCCCAGTTCGTGGAGTACGCCGGGCTGGTGGACGTCGCATCCGTGAAACAGCAGGTGGACGCGATACGCGCTGCCGGCGCGGCTATCCTCTACCACCCCTCCTACATCAATTTCTGTGGCACCTACGGGAATTCCCCGCGCTGGCTGGAGGCCACCGCGAAGCACGTCACGGCGGTCGGTTCGCCGTGGTTCGCGCAGGACTGCGCCTACTGCTTCCGGGGCGAAGACCAGCACTATTCCACCTCGCTGGGCTATTTCGTGCCGCCGATTCTCAGCCGCGCATCCCTGGACGCCGCGGCGGACCGGATCCGGGAAGTGCAGGACCGGGTGCCGGTGCCGGTCGCCATCGAGCCGCCGCCGATGACGTTCCGCGTCGGCACCCTGCCCCTGCTGGCCTTCTTCGGCGAGCTCGCCGAGCGCGCCGATTGCGCCCTGCTGTTCGACATGGGACACCTGGTCTCCTACGAGATGGCCAGCGGGGAACGCGTGCGCGACCAGCTCCAGTACCTGCCGGCCGAACGGGTGATCGAGATGCACGTGGCAGGCGGCCGGATTCGCGCATCGAAGGACGGGCCGGTCTACGTGGATGCCCACGAGGCGGACATCCTCGATGCCACCTGGCGGATGTTCCGCGACCTGCTGCCGGTGCTGCCGAATGTCCGGGCAGTCTGTTACGAGTGCGAGGGGATCGACGGCGCGAGCGTGCTGCGCACACTCGACAGCATGCGCGCGATCATTCTCAAGGACAGCGCCAGCAGCGCCCTGCGGGAGCGGATTGCATGAGCCTGCGGGAACAGGAGCGCGCCCTGTTCGACCTGCTCTTCGACCGCGACCTGCGCGCGCGATTCGGCACAGACCCGGCCGCTGCGCTGGCGGACTACGACCTGGACCGGGCCGAGCGCCATGACTTCTCCCTGGTGCGATACAGCGCTCTGGAAACCGACGCGCGCATGCGGGTGTACATGCTGCTGGCGCAGCTCTGCCGCGAACTGCCGGTCTCGTTCGCGCTGGCATCTTCCCTGCCGGACGCCGCCGGCCGCTTCCGCGCACTGGTGGACCGGGACCTGCTGGACGTGCCGGTGGCGTTGCGGGCGGCGGAATACGGCGAACGCCTGGTGCAGTTCGCCCGCCTGGAACTGGCGGAAAGCCCGGAACGGCAGGCGCAGGTGATCGCGCTGATGGGCGCCGAGATCGCCATGGCCCGCACCGGCGGATCGTTGCGGCAGCTGGATGCCGACCTCGCGGCCGGCTGGGGCGCGCCCGATGCGCTGCCGGCAGACTGGCCCGCACGGCCGGCGGCGATCGCCCCGCACAGCTGCGCGGTCGTGGTGCCGCGGGCGTATGACAGCGTGCACGGCGCGCTGTGCGCGGTCTGCCCGGAGGCGCTGTGGGGCCATCTCGACCAGCATCCCGTGACGCCGGAACAGGTCGGCGCTGCGCTGCGGCCGGAGGATCCGCGCCTGCTGCTGGCCAGTCATTTCCTGACGCGGCCGGAGCGCTGTGTACCCCCGCTCTCGCGCAGGCGCCTCGAGGTCTCGGCCGGCTTCGCCCCGCTGCTGCGATACCTCGACGGACGCAACTGCATCGACGACATCCTGCGGCAACTGGCGCAGGCCGGTGCAACGGAGGACATGCTGCCGGCGGTCCGGGCGGGTTTTGAAGAACTGTGCCGCGCCGGCATCGTCCGGCTGGGGGAGCCGCGCGAGTGAACGATACGTCCCTGCGGGTTCTCACCCACAACATCCACAAGGGCATGAGCGCGGGCAACCTGCGTTTCGTGCTGCACGAACTGAAACGGGAGATCGTGGCCACCGGCGCGGACATCGTGTTCCTGCAGGAGGTACAGGGCAGCCACCACCACCGCAGCCAGCAGTTGCCTGACTGGCCCGCGGAGGGGCAGTTCGAGTTCCTCGCCGACCAGGCCTGGCCGCACCATGCCTACGGCCGCAACGCGGTGTATCCGCACGGGCACCATGGCAACGCGATCCTGAGCCGTTTCCCGATCCGGGCCTGGCAGAACATCAACGTCTCGCCCTGGCGGAACGCCAGCCGCAGCATCCTGCACGCGGAACTGGACACCGGTGACGCCGGGACCCTGCACGCGATCTGCACGCACTTCGGCCTCGGCGGCGGAGAGCGCAGCGCGCAGACCCGCGCCCTGGTCGAGCATGTGCGCGCGTCCGTACCCGGGCAGTCCCCGCTCGTGGTCGCCGGCGACTTCAACGACTGGCTGGGCCGCAGTGGCGAACACCTGGAGCGGGCCCTGCAACTGCAGGAAGCATTCCGGCTGACCACGGGGCGCCACGCGCGCACCTTTCCGGCATGGCTGCCGACGCTGGCGGTGGACCGGGTCTACGTGCGGAACCTGCACGTGAATGCCGTGCAGCGTGGCGATGCCGGAGCATGGCGCAGGCTTTCCGATCACCTGCCGCTCCTGTGCGACCTGCGCGTCGGCGGCGGGAGGGCCTGAGCATGCCGCTTCCCGGAGAACTCGTCACCCGCAGCGCGGAATTCCGCTTCCCGTGGCGGCCCGGCAACGCCGTGGAACTGCTGCGGGACGGCGAGCGATTCTACCCGGCCATGCGCGCGGCCATCCGGCAGGCGCAGCACAGCATCCGGTTGGAGCTGTACCTGTTCGCGTCCGGCACGGTCGCCGCGGGCTTCATCGCGGATTTGTGCGATGCCTGCGCGCGCGGCGTATGCGTGCAGCTGGTCCTGGACAGTTTCGGCTCGCGCGGACTGCACAATGCCGACCGCAGGCGCCTCGCGGCGGCCGGCGCACAGTTACGTTTCTACAATCCGCTCCGGCTCCGGTACCCGTTTCGAAACCTGGCCCGTGATCATCGCAAGCTGTTGATCCTCGACGGGAACACCACCTTTGTCGGCGGCGCCGGCATCAGCGACGCGTTCCTGCACCCGGGCCACCGCGAGCGCAGCTGGCGTGAACTGATGCTGCGCATCGAGGGGCCCGTCGTCCGCGACTGGCTCACGCTGTTCCGGGAGGTCTGGATCAACTGCGGCGGCAGTCCGGACGATGTGCCGGTTGGCGACACGCCGACCGCTGCCGGACCGTATCCGGGCAGGGTCACACACACGCACCGTCTCCTGCGGCAGGAAATCCGCAGCTCCCTGGTGCGGGAGGTAAATCGGGCGCAGGTCCGCGTCTGGTTCGCCACGGCCTACTTCCTCCCCTCGTGGACCATCCGGCGCGCACTCAGGGCGGCGGTCGGGCGCGGCGTGGACGTGCGGCTGCTGCTGCCCGGGCGGCGCAGCGACCATCCCTCGGTCACCGTGGCCGGGCGGCGTTACTACGCGAGACTGTTGCGTGCCGGGGTGCGCGTGTACGAATACCAGCCCCGCTTCCTGCACATGAAGGCGATCCTCGTCGACGACTGGCTCTCGGCCGGATCCTGCAACATGGATCACTGGACCCTGCGCTGGAACCTGGAAGCCAACCAGGAATTGCGCGATCCGCAACTGGCGGCCGGCATGGCGGCGATGTTTCGCGAGGACTTTTCCGCCGCGCGCGAATTCAACGCGGACAACTGGCGCGAAAGATCACTGCTCCGCCGCCTGCTGGAGTGGTTCATCGGCTGGGTGGACCGCCTGCTGACGCGGCTTGGCAACTAGGCGCGTCCCGCGCCCGCCAGGCCGGAGGTCCCGGCACCGGCTGCTCGCCATCCGTTCTTTGATCTGCATCAATGCCGGGCCATACCGGGTGCGGTAAAAGGGAGGGATGGAGCGGGATTCCGCGCCGGCCCGGGCGCCGGCCCGCAACCGCAGATCATGGGGAAGCTGATGCCATGAGCACGCCGCTCGATGACGCGCTGGAACGACTGCGCGTGCTGATCGAAGAAGTGTCCGACAAGGGGGTGGCGGAGAGCAACACCATGGCCCTGGCGACTGCCGGGGAGGATGGCACCCCCTCGATCCGCACCGTCTACGTTCTGGACATCAGGCCGCCGGGCCCGGCATTTTTCGTCAATGAGCGGAGTGGCAAGGCCCGCCAGTTGGCGCAGAACCCACGCATCTGCCTCTGTTTCTTCTCACCTGCCGTGCAGCACCAGGTGATCATCGACGGCTTCGCACTCCGGCTCGAGGCAGACGAGTCGGACCGGCTATGGCACCTGCGCCCGCGCGAGGCGCAGCTCGGCGCCTGGGCTTCCGACTCGACCCAGGAGTATGCCGATACCGTCCAGCGTCGCATGCGGGCACGTGAACAACGGGAACACAGCGGATTCGAACCCGTTGCGCGGCCCGACAACTGGTGCGCGTGGCGCATGCAGGCGCAACGCGTCTCCATCTGGCATGCGGGCTGGCAACACCTGCGCAGCCGTACCCGTTACGAATCGGACGCCTTCGGCGTCTGGAACGTCGTCGAGGCGAACCCGTAGCTTTCCGCGGACCTGGCAAGCAGGCTGATCACGAGTCGCTAGGCTAGGTCGCCGCCAGCGCCTCCCGCACGCGCCCCTTTGGTCTGGATTCGCACGGAATGTCGTCCTGCCCGCCAGGACCAGGCGGCAGGGCGGGACAAACCCCCGCGCAGACCATAGAATTGGGCGACGCGCAGTCCGGGGCGCCGCGCACCGCACGCTCCGTCCCCGCGCTCAACCGGGCCCGCGGCTCCGTGCACCGAACATGAACGAACCCAACGCCGGTAATCCGGCAGTGCAACTGCAAGGCAATGCCCGCCGGATCCATGGCGGCCTGCTCACCGGCCCCTTCGACCTGCTGCTGATCGGCGGCGTACCGGCGCTGGCCCTGCTCGCCGGCCTGCTCACCGGCGCGCGGCCGGACTGGTTCCTGACCATCCTGCTGCTCGACCTCTGGCTGCTCGGGTACCACCACGTGATGGCGACCTATACACGCCTGGTATTCGATGCCGAGAGCCGTCGGCAGCACCTGCATCTCTACACGTCCTTGCCGGTCGCGGTGCTGGCGGGCACCGCCCTGCTGGCCGCGGCCGGCGGCGCGGCCCTGATCGCCACGCTCTACCTGCACTGGCAGTGGTTCCATTACACCCGCCAGAGCGAGGGCATCGCGCGCGCCTATGCCGCGCGTGGCGGACACCGGGACAGCATGAACAGGGTCACGGACCGGGTCGCGTTCTGGGCCATGCCGGTCGCCGGCATGCTGACCGTTTCCGCACGCGCACCGGAGCAATTCCTCGGCATGCCGGTGCACGTGCTGCCGGTCCCGCCCTGGCTGGCGGATGCCGCGCTGGTGCTCGCCCTCGCCGCTTCGGCCTGGTGGCTGGCCACCTACGTGCCACGCTGGCTGCGCGGCGGCTGTTCCACCTGCTGGCTGTCTTTCCACGCCAGCCACCAGCTGATTTTCCTGGTTGCATACGTAGTCGTCGCGCACCTCAACCACGGCTGGCTGATCGTCAACATCTGGCACAACGCCCAGTACATCGCCTTCGTCTGGCTCTACAACCACAACCGCTTCCGCGCCGGCGCAGACCCGCACGCGCCGCTGCTGTCGGCGCTGAGCCAGCCGCACAACGTCGTGCCCTACCTGCTGGTCTGCCTGGCGTTCTCGACCGCCCTCTACCTGCTGATCGAGATCGGCACCGGCTGGGTGGCGGCGGGTGCGCTGCCGCTCGCGCTGGTGGCCTACCAGGCCATCAACTTCCACCATTACATCGTCGACGCACTGGTGTGGAAGCTGCGCCGGCCGGAAGTCGGCGCGCGGCTCAACCTGCCCGCCTGACCCGGAAACCACATGTCGACAGCCGCCACCATCGCGCCCGCACCGGCAGCCACTTCGCGCGTGGTCACCCGCGAGGAGGCCGTGTGCGTCGCTTTCTGCAGCCTGTTCATGGCGCTGATGTACCAGAAAGGCGCCGGCTGGCCGATCACCGACATGTTCCCGCTCATCGAGCGCCTGCTGAACCCGGCCTTCCTGCCGCACGACTTCTATACCAACACGCTGGAATCCTACTCGGGCCGGCACTACGTCGCCCGCATGTTCGCCCTGGCCGCCACGTGGCTGGAGACCGACTACCGGCTGGTGGTCGGCTGGAGCAACCTGCCGCGCCTGTTCCTGACCGGGATTTTCAGCTACTGCGCGCTGCGCGCGCTCTGTGCCCACCGGCCGGCTGCGCTGGTGGCGACCTTCCTGGGTTGCGCGAGTTTCTTCGCCCTGCCGGTATTCGTCGGTTATTACTTCATCGACAATTACAATACCGGCCACAGCATCAGCCTGATGCTGATGCTGCCGGCCTGGGCGTACGCGCTCTGCAACCGGCCCGCGCCTGCACTGCCGCTGCTGGCTGCAGCCATTCTCATGCACCCCGTCAACGGCCTGCACGGCCTCGGCCTGGCGGTGATCCTGCACGCCGGGCGTTACGGCCCCGCCGCCACGCTGGCCCACCTGCGCCAGCCCACGGTGCTCCCGGGCTGCCTGCTGGTGGCCGGCAGCATTCTCGCGCATTACCTGCCGCACCGTGCCGCGCTGGACGGCTTTTCGCTGCCGGCCGCGGAATTCGTGCACATCATCGGCGCGGTGCGCCACCCGCATCATTACCTGCCCAGCCGCTTCGATCCCGACCTCTGGCTGGTCTTCACCGGGTTCGTGATCACGGGCGCGTACATGGCGTGGCGCGCAGCGCTGCCGAAGACGGTATCCGGGCCGGTGTGGTGGACCGCCGTCTACGCGCTGTCCTGGATGCTGGCGGGATACGTTTTCGTGGAGGCGCTCCCGGTCAAGTCGATCACCACCCTGCAGCCTTTCCGGGTCCTGATCATCTTCCCGGTCCTCTTTGTCGCCATACTGGCGCACTACCTGCTCGCCCTGTACCGGCGCCGGGCCTGGCTGGCACTGCTGCTCCTGGTGCTGCCGTTCGCACCGGTCCAGGCCTACTGGGCTGGGTGGAACTGGCTGCTGATCGACCCCTGGACGCTGCCCCGCATCGTCACGTTCTTCGTGGGCTTCCTCGTCTCGATGCTCACCTGGCACCGGCCCGGCAAGCCGGGTCGCCAGGAGCACCCGCAGGCAAAGGTGCCACTGGCCACCTGCCTGGCGATTTTCTCGCTGCCACTGCTGCTCTGGGGCGTGCACGAGTTCAGGCCCGATCGTGTGCTGTCCATTCCGCAGGAGCGTGTCTATCGCGTTGTGCCCCGTATTGTTCCTCCGGAGGCGGTCATCCTTGCCGATCCGATCGTTGCCTCCAATGAACACCTGCGCCTGTACAGCCGCAGGGCCATCGCAGCGAGCAGGGATTTCCCTTTCAATGAACGCCATTTCAGAGCGTGGGCCGAGCGGTTTCTGACAGCCTACGGGTCGATCGACAACTATCACCGCATCGACGCGCTGGACGATGCGGCGCTGGACGCGGTGGCGGACCGGCTGGGCGCGGAGTACGTCATCCGCGACCGGCCGCTGCGCGACGAGAACCGGTTGCTGCTGCTGCAGGCGGTGCCCGGCGCGGGGCGCTTCGGCCGCGATATCTACATCTATCACAACGAGTTGCCGGCCCATGCGGGGGATTCCGGTACAACCGACCCCTGAGCGATCGCACGGGTGTGCTAGCATCGCGACGTTCCCCGACGCGTGCAGGTGTAGCGATTCCATGCAGGTCGAAGGCATCCGTCAACAGGCCGGCTCCCTTCCATGGCAGCCCTTGTGGCTGAGCCTGCGCCCGCACCAGTGGCTGAAGTCGCTGCTGCTGTTCGCGCCGCTCGCGGCAGCGCACCGGCTGCACGACTGGCAGCTTGTGCTGCAATGCGCCATGGCATTCCTGGCCTTCTCGATGGTGTCGTCGGCCCTGTACCTCGCGAACGATGTCATCGACCGGGATCGCGACCGCCACCATCCGCTCAAGGGCACACGACCGATCAGTCGTGGCGTCGTTCCCGTCGGCATGGCGGTCGGCGCGGCACTGTTGCTCGGTGGCCTGGCCCTGGCGGTCGCGATCCGCCTGCCCGGCGCGTTTCTGTTCTGGATGCTGCTGTACGCGGCACTGGTCCTGGGGTATTCCTTCCTGCTGAAACACGTGATGTTCATGGACCTCGCCGCGCTCACGGGTTTCTACCTGTTACGCATCGTTGCCGGTGGCAGCGCGGTGGCGATACAGCCCTCCGGCTGGATGCTGCTGTTCGCGGCGTGCCTCTTCCTCAACCTGGCGCTGGTGAAACGCTACCAGGACCTGCTGGTGTGGCACCGGCAGGCGCAGGCGTGGCCGCTGAGCTGCAGGCAATACGCCGGCGTGCCGGCCGGCCTGCTGGCGCGGCTCGGCGGACTCACCGGCGCTGCCGCGATCCTGGTCCTGGCGCTGTACCTGGCCACGCCCCTCGCCAACTCGCTCTACCCCGGCACGGTCTTCATCTGGATCTTCCCGCTGCTGCTCGCAGGATGGATCGGCTGGATGTGGCACCAGGCGGCGGCGGGCGGCATGGGCGACGACCCGGTGCTGTTCGCCGTGCGCGACGTCGTCAGCCGCACGCTGCTGGCCGCGATCTGCCTGGTGATCGGCGTGGGTGCGCTGCTGTGACCTGGATCTACGGCGGCTGGGACCGGCTGGCGGCCGCGCTGCTCGCGCAACCGGACACGGGCCCTGCAGGATATCGGCAGCCTGACATCGCACCGATCATCCGCGCCAGCCGCGAGCACCTGTCGCTTGCGTCACCCCTCGTTCTCCTCGGTGTCAACGGCGCCCTGGTGCTGCTCGATTTCCTGTTCCTGGTTCGGACCGGGCGAACGCTGC
>JBFKKR010000092.1:0-12222 GCA_041682035.1 Pseudomonadales bacterium
GATGTGATAGCCGGAGATCGACACCGAGTAGAAATTGCGTACTTCGTTGTCGATGAAGTACTGCTGGATGTCGCCCATCATCCGCAGGCTGAACTCGGTGGAGAAGATGCAGGTGTTCTGGCCCTGGTCCTCCTTGAGGATGTCTGCCTGCACCGTGCCGCGCACGCTGCGCAGGGTCTGCGCGCGCAGTGCCTCACGCTCCTGCGGGTCCGGCTCGCAGCCGTGCCGGGCGACAAACCTGTCGACCTGCTGGTCGATGGCGGCATTCAGGTAGAAGGCCAGGATGGTCGGCGCCGGGCCGTTGATGGTCATGGACACGGAGGTCATGGGGTCGCACAGGTCGAAGCCGTCGTAGAGCACCTTCATGTCGTCCAGCGTGGCGATCGACACACCGCTGTTGCCGACCTTGCCGTAGATGTCCGGCCGCTCGGCGGGATCGAACCCGTACAGTGTCACCGAGTCGAAGGCGGTCGAGAGGCGCTTCGCCTCGGAGTGCTCGCAAAGTTTCCTGAAGCGGCGGTTGGTGCGGAACGGATCGCCCTCGCCGGCGAACATGCGGGCAGGATCCTCGCCCTCGCGCCGGAACGGGAACACGCCGGCGGTGAACGGGAAATGGCCGGGCAGGTTCTCGCGCATGCGCCAGCGCAGCAGTTCACCGTGGTCCTCGAATCGCGGCAGCGCCACGCGCGGAATCTTCGAGCCGGACAGGCTCTCCGAGACCAGCCGCGTACGGACCTCGCGGCCGTTGCGCTCACCGACCTGCTCGTCCCCGGCGTACTGTTGCTGCAGCGCCGGCCACTCCTCCAGCAGGGCGAGGCACTCCCGCTCCATCTGCTGTTCGCGATCCCGGGCCAGCGGCTCCAGCCCGGCCACGTCGGCGCCGGCCTCGCCTGCCATGCGCACGGCGCCCAGCAGCTGCTGGCGCTCGCGTGCGAGCGACGACTGCCGCGCCACGCGCCGGTGATAGCCGCGCACCGTTTCAGCGATCTCGGCGAGGTAGCGCTGGCGCTCCGCCGGCACGATCACGGTCTTCGCCGTGGAATGACGGACCTGCACCGGCGCCAGGCGGCTCGTGAAGGACCGCAGACCCCTGCCGCGCAGGCAGGCCAGCAGCCCCTGGTAGGCAGCGGTGACGCCGTCGTCGTTGAAATGCGAGGCAACGGTGCCGTACACCGGCATGGCGTCCGGCATCACGTCGAACTGCTGGCGGTTGCGCTGCATCTGCTTGGCGACGTCGCGCAGCGCGTCCTCGGCGCCGCGACGGTCGAACTTGTTGATGAAGACGAGTTCGGCGTAATCCAGCATGTCGATTTTTTCGAGCTGGCTCTGCGCGCCGAACTCCGGCGTCATGACATAGGTCGGCACGTCCACGTAGGGCACGATGCCGGCATCGCCCTGCCCGATTCCGGGCGTCTCCACGATGACGAGATCGAAGCCGGATACGCGCATGGCCTGGATCACCTCCGGCAGGTAGGCCGGGACCTCGGTGACACTGTCGCGGGTGGCCAGCGAGCGCATGTACACGTTCGGGTGATAGATGGCATTCATGCGGATGCGGTCACCGAGCAGGGCGCCACCGGTCTTGCGACGGGTCGGGTCGATGGCGAGCACACCGATGCGCACGCCATAACCGCTGTCGAGGTGGAAACGGCGGATGAGTTCGTCGGTCAGCGACGACTTGCCGGCGCCGCCGGTGCCGGTGATGCCGAGCACCGGGCACGCTTGCGCCGCGGTGGCGAGTCGCGCCAGCCGCTCGCGCTCTGCGTCGCTGAGCAGGCCGCGTTCGATCTCGGTGATGAGCCGCGCCAGCAGGACGCGGTCGCCCTCCGCCAGTTGCTCCAGGGCATCCGCAGCGCGAACCGGCGGCTGCGTGCTGCAGCGGTCCATCATGTCCCGGATCATGCCCTGCAGGCCCATCTGCTGGCCGTGGTGCGGCGAGTAGATGCGCGCGACGCCGTAGGCTTCCAGCGCGCGGATCTCCTCCGGCACGATCACCCCGCCACCACCGCCGAAGACCTGGATGTGGCCGGCACCCCGCTCACGCAGCAGGTCGACGACGTACTTGAAATACTCCACGTGACCGCCCTGGTACGAACTGATCGCAATGCCCTGCACGTCCTCCTGCACGGCGGAATCGACCACCTCGGCCACGGAACGGTTGTGGGCGAGGTGGATCACCTCAACGCCGTTGGCCTGCAGGATGCGGCGCATGATGTTGATGGAGGCATCGTGCCCGTCGAACAGGCTGGCCGCGGTGACAAAGCGCAGCGGCACCGCCTTCGGCGCGGACTTCGGGACCAGTTGGTGGGCGGGTTCGTTCATCGTTTCATTCTCTTCCAAAAAATGGGTCAGAGTGACTTTAATTCCTGGTCATTCCTGACCAGTCGCCCGGCCGGCCGTGCCCCGGGAAGCCGCTCCGACACCCCTTCGGGCACTTCTAGCGGGGCGTCGCGGCGCCCAGCAGGATTCTCATGTTCTCCCGGAGATCCGCGTGCAACGCGGCGACGCCGTCGAGGTCCTCCGGGTGCTGCAGCCAGTGGTACACGATGCCGACGATGGTGGCGCCGAACTGCGCCGCGATGGCGGCCGGCGGCAGCAGTGGCGCGATCTCGCCGCGGCGCACGCCTTCCTCCAGCCACGCCAGCACGTCCCGCCGGCGCCGGTCATGGATGCCTGCGACCACCCTGCGCACGCCGCTCTCCGGCCCCACCGACTCGAACCAGAGCAGGTAGAAGGCGCGCACCCGGTCCGGCGCATCGCGGCAGAACCGCAGGTGTTCCCCGGTCGCGGCCGCGAGCGCCTGGTAACCGCTGAGTCCGCGGGTGACCCGGGTCAGTTCGGTCAGCCAGTACTCGCCGATGGCGCGCACGATGAATGCGAACAGGCCGTCCTTGGAACCGAACCGGTACCCGGCCAGGCCCCGGCTGTAACCGGCGCGCTCGCCCACCTCCTTCAGCGTGGTGCCGGCCGTGCCGCGCTCGACGATGAGGGCCACGGCGGCGTCAAGCATGCGCTGGTCGGACAGGTCGGTCCGCTCCGCCTGCGTCCGACGCGCGGGTTGCCCCATACCTGGATCGCCTCCCAACTTGCTTGCTTCCAACAAGTAACCTGATTCCATCCTATGCCCCCCGCTCCGGGAAAGCAATCCGGACCCGGCGGCGGGGTCTGGGCGTCAGCGCTTCAGGAGGGTGCGGGAGCGGGTGTTGATGATGGCCTGGGTCATGACGTCGGTATCCAGCCCCTGCTTGGACAGGAACGTGGCACGGCCGCGCGCAAGCGCATTGCCGGTGTTGAAATCGAGGTTGAGGGTGCTGTGCCCGGACAGCAGGAGCATGGGAATTTCACAGTCCTCCTCCTGGAGGCGCTGGATCCACTGCAGGCCGTTCATCTCGTCCTGCAGGTTGAAATCGAAGATGAGCATGTCGAAGACCTGCTTCGCCAGCGCATCACGGACCTTGCGCGGCCGGTCGACGCAGGTGAGCTGGACGTTGTACGCCGGGCAGCGGTTGAGCACGTCCTCCACCAGCACCTGGTCGTCCCGGTCGTCGTCCACCAGCAGGATGCTCAGGCTCGCCCGGCACAGGGTGAACACCGCGCGGGCGATCGTCGCCGGATCCTTCGGCCGCGCGGGCAGCACCATGAAGCGGCCGCTGCAAAGCCAGGCCAGCACCTCGTGACTGACCTCGAAGCCGTGCTCGCCGGTCAGCACCAGCACCGGCCTGCGCCGGGAAAGCTGCGGAACGATCGACTCCAGGCCCTTGGTCGTCGCCAGCAGCAGGATGTCGCAGACGTCCATCTGTGACGGATTCTCCGCGAACTCCTCGCTGGTGACCCGGGTGACCTTCTTGCGCCGTTCCTGGTTGTTTTCCAGCAGGTCGCGGATGAATTCGAAATATTCATCATGATCGGTGACCAGCAGCGCCTCGGTGCGCCGGAATTCGGCCTTGCCACTCATGTGCATCCCCGCATTGCCATCACGGGAACGTACAGGATTTCCCGGTCTCGAAAATATAGTGGATATTGCCCCACTGCCGCAGTCCGCCGGGGCGGGCACCACTATCCGGCCGCCGAAAGCTCCGCCAGGTAACCCGGTGTTCGCAGCAGCCGGCTGCCGTACCAGGAGAACCGGGTTCCGTCCACCAGCAGGATACAGGCTCCGGGCAGGCGTTCACGGAACTCGGCCACGTGTTCGTCGCCGAACGGATAAGGCTCGGACGACAGCAGCACACAGTCAGGCCGCAGTTCGACGATCTCCCGCAGCGATACTTCCGGGTACCGCGACCGCCCGCCGAAGACGTTGCGGAACCCGCCCCGCGCCATCATCGCGTCGATGAAGGTATCGGCGGCCGCCACCATCCAGGGCTCGCGCCACACCAGGTAGACCGCGCTGCGCAACCGCGCCGGACGCAGCTGCGCAAATCTGCTCGCGATGGCGTCCTGCAGCCGTGCCGCGGCCCGGGCCGCGCCGACGATGCGACCCAGCTCCCGGATCATGGCCAGCGCATCGGCGAGATCCGCGATGTCGCTCATCCACACCGGGAAGCTTTCCTGCAGCCGGGTGATGCCCTCCGGGTAATTCTCTTCCTTGTTCCCGATCACGAGGTCCGGCCGCAGCGACTCGATGCGTTCGAAGTGAAACCGCTTGGTGCCGCCGATGCGCGCGACACCGGCGACCGCATCCGGCGGGTGCGTGCAGTAACGCGTGACACCGACCACCGAGGCACCCACGCCGAGATCGAACAGCAGCTCGGTCTGGGACGGCACCAGCGACACGATCCGCCCGGGCACACCGGGCAGGTGCAACACGTTGCCGAGCTGGTCGGTGGTTTCGATCAACCCGGCTCCCGCTGCTGCCAGAGCACTTCCGGCTCGCCGCGCGCGCGCGCGATCCAGCGCGCGGTGACGAACATGAGATCGGAAAGCCGGTTGAGATAGATGCGGCTGTCGCCGTTGACGGCGGAAGCCTCCGCGCCGGCCACCTCGCACAGCGCGACATAGCGACGCTCCGCGCGCCGTGCGACCGCCCGCACGACGTGGCACTGCGCGACCAGCGCCGAACCACCCGGGAGGATGAAGTTGTTCAGTGGCGCCAGTTCCGCGTTGAGGCATTCGATCCGCGCCTCCAGCGCTTCCCAGGCGCTGGCGGGCAGCAGGTGGTGTCCCGGCATGGAGAGTTCCCCGCCGAGATCGAACAGGTCGTTCTGCACCCGGCGGAAAAAAGCCTGCAGTTCCGGCACCTCGTCCGCGCCGAATCCGGCCAGAAACACCCCCAGCTGCGAGTTGAGTTCATCCACCGCACCGATCGCCTCCATGCGCGGCGAGGACTTGGCGATGCGCGTGCCGTCGGCCAGCCCGGTCAGGCCATCATCGCCGGTGCGGGTGACAATTTTCGAAAGGCGCTTGCCCATGCCCTATTCCCCCGCGCCGACGGTGATGGAAATCTTGCCGAGGTGACGGCCGGCGCGCTGGTGCGCGAAGGCCTCCGCGAGCCGTTCCAGGGGAAAGCGGTCGCTGATCACCGGACGCAGCGCGGCGCTTTCCAGGAACGTGACCATCTCCTCCTGCGTGGCCCGGCTGGCCATGGCGATGCCGCTGATGCGCACCTGCTTGTAGAAAATTGCCGGCAGGTTCAGTTCGCCGCTGGCGCCGGAGAGAATGCCGATCATGGCGATGTGCCCGCCCATGCGCGCGGCGACCGCAGACTGGCGGAAGGTCTGCGCGCCACCGACCTCGATAACGTGATCCACGCCCTGCATGCAGGTACGACGCAGCACTTCCTTGCCCCAGTCACCGACCGTCCTGTAGTTGATGCATTCGTCCGCGCCCAGCGCCTGCATGCGCGCCAGCTTGTCGTCCGAAGAGGAGGTGGCGATCACGCGGGCGCCCCTCTCCTTCGCGATCTGCAGCGCGAACACGGACACTCCGCCGGTGCCCTGCACCAGCACCGATTCACCTTCCTGCAGCCTGCCTTCCGTCACCAGCGCGCGCCAGGCCGTGAGCGCCGCGCAGGGCAAGGTGGCGGCCTCCGCCAGCGTGTAGCCAGCCGGGATGCGGGTCAGCGCAGACGCGTGCACCAGGGCGAACCCGGTGGCGAATCCATCGGTGTGCTCGCCGACGAACAGAAGTTGCTCACGGGTCGGCCGGCCGGACTGCCAGCGCGGAAAGCACACGCTCATCACGCGGTCACCGGGATGCCAGTCACGGACCTCCGCACCCACCGCCTCGACGACACCGGCGGCATCACCGAGCGGCACGCGCCCGTCGTCGACCGGGATCGCACCTTCCGCGACGAGCAGGTCGTGATAGTTCAGGCTGCTGGCGACGACGCGCAGGAGTACCTCGCCGGGCCCCGGAACCGGGACGTCCGCTTCCCGCACCTGCAAATTGTCCAGCCCGCCCGGACTGCTGATGACGACCTGCTGCATCGCTCACTCCCGAATCAATGCCCGCATGATACTGCGCCTGCAGGGCGGATGCAGGGAGGCCGGTCAGGACAGCGCGCCGGCCTCGCGCAGCTGCGCGACCCGGTCCGGGTCGAAGCCCCAGTCCAGCAGAACCTGCTCGGTGTCCTCGCCGTTGGCGCGGGCTCCGTGGGCGATCTCGCACGCGGTCCGGCTGAAACGCGGCGCCGGCGCCGGCTGCATCATGCCGTCGACGTCGATGTAGGTGCCGCGCGCCTTGTTGTGCGGGTGCGCCTGCGCCTCGATGAAATCGAGCACCGGCGCGAAGCAGGCGTCGGTACCCTCCAGCAGTTCCACCCACTCCGCCTGGGTGCGGGTCTTGAACACGGCGGCGAGTTTCTCCTTGAGTTCCGGCCATTTCGCCGGGTTCATCTGGGCGCCGAACACCTTCGGATCCAGCTGCGCCTTCTCCATCAGGATGGCGTAGAACTGCGGCTCGATGGCGCCGACGGATACGTATTTGCCGTCGCTGGTCTCGTAGACCTCGTAGAAATGCGCGCCGGTGTCGAGCAGGTTCACGCCCCGGCGTGTATTCCACATGCCCATGGCGTGCAGGGAATGGAACATCGCCATCAGCATCGCCGAACCGTCGGTCATGGCCGCATCCACCACCTGGCCCTGCCCGGTGCGCTGCGCCTCGATGAGCGCCGCCAGCATGCCGGTCACCAGGAACATGCCACCGCCGCCGTAGTCGCCGACAAGGTTCAGCGGTGGCACCGGCTTGTCGTCGGCGCGGCCGGTGGCGAACAGCGCACCGGTCAGCGAGATGTAGTTGATGTCGTGCCCGGCCGCCTGCGACAGCGGACCGGCCTGGCCCCAGCCGGTCATGCGGCCGTAGACGAGGCGCGGGTTGCGCTGCAGGCACACGTCCGGCCCGATGCCGAGCTTCTCCATCACGCCGGGGCGGAAGCCCTCGAAGAGGATGTCGGCCTGCTCGGCCAGCGCCAGCAGTGTCTCCACGCCCTGCGCCGACTTCAGGTTGAGCGCGATCGACTTCTTGCCGCGCCGCGCACAATCCGGCAGGCGCTGCCGGCCGGACTTTTTCTCCACCGAGATGACCTCGGCGCCCATGTCCGCCAGCAGCATGCCGGAGAACGGGCCCGGGCCGATGCCGGCCAGTTCGATGACCTTGATTCCTTTGAGAGGGCCCAATTTGTTGCTCCTGTCACTGGTGCGTAAGGCTGAAGCCTTGACCTACAGTTTGGTGCCGGGGTTGTTGTAGGTCAGCCTTCAGGCTGACGCCCCTCAGGCAAAACCCTCCCCGGCCCGGATCTTCTCCGCGACGATCGCGGGCACCTCGAACCGCCTGCCGTACTTCGCCGCCAGCTCGGCGCAACGATCACTGAACTTCTGCAGACCGTAGGTGTTCAGGAACTGCAGGTAACCGCCGGTCCAGACCGGTGCGCCGATGCCCATGATGGAGCCGATGTTGCCGTCCGCCACCGTGCGCAGCACGTTGGACTCCAGGCACTTCAGCGTCTCGATCACCGAGCGGAACAGCAGGCGGTCCCGGATGTCCTGGTCGTCGATCTGCACGTCGGCCTTGTAGTACCTCGCGACCACCTCCGGCCAGAGTTCCTTGGAACCGTCCGCGCCGTAGGTGTAGTAGCCGCCACCGTGATGGCGGCCGCCGCGCTGGTTCTCGGTCACCAGGAACTGCACCATCTCGCGCATCACGTCCTGCTCGCCCCACTTGTCACTGACGCCCATGTCGTCCCAGGTCTCCATCGCCTTGCGGGTGAGTTCCTGGCTGACCTCGTCGTGCACCGTGAGCGGGCCGACCGGCATGCCGATCGCCTTGCCGAGGTTGTCGATGCGGATCGGGTGCACGCCCTCGTGCACCAGCCGCGCGCCCTCGTCGAGGTAGGTGCCGAAGGTGCGCGAGGTGAAGAAGCCGAGCGAGTCGTTGACCACGATCGGCGTCTTGTTGATCTGCCGGGCGTAATCGAAAGCGCGCGCCAGCGTCTCGTCGTCGGTCTGTTCGCCGCAGATCAGTTCGACCAGCGGCATCTTGTCGACCGGCGAGAAGAAATGGATGCCGATGAACTTCTCGGGCCGGCTGCTGGCCTCGGCCAGCAGCGTGATCGGCAGGCTCGACGTGTTGGAGCCCCAGAAGCCGTCCCCGGCGAGGTACTTCTCGGTCGCTTGCGTGATCTTGTTCTTCAGTTCGATATTCTCGAACACGGCCTCGACGATGAGGTCACAACCCTGCAGGTCCGCGTCATTCGCGGTCGGCTTGATCAGGCTGAGCACAGCTTCCTTTTTGGACTCGTCCATCCTGCCGCGGCTGACGCGCTTGGCGAGCAGCTTTTCGGAATAGGCCTTGCCCTTCTCGGCGGCCTCCTGGGAAATGTCCTTCAGAATGCACTCGATCCCCGCCATGGCGGACACGTAGGCGATGCCCTGCCCCATCATGCCGGCACCGAGGATGCCGACCTTCTTCACGTCGCGCTTTTCGATACCGTCCGGGCGGCTGGCGCCACCGTTGACCTGGTTCAGTTGGAAGAAGAACGTGGTGATCATGTTCTTCGCTTCCGGGGTGTTGACCAGCCGCGTCAGGCCACGGCTCTCGATGCGCAGCGCGGTATCGAAATCCAGGCGTGCAGCCTCGACCGCGCAGTCCATGATCTCCTCCGGTGCCGGCAGCAGACCACGGGTCTTCTGCCGCAGCATGGCCGGTCCGCCAGCAATGACCTGCGCCAGCTTGGGCGAGTTGGCGCTGCCGCCGGGGATCCTGAAACCCTGCTGATCCCAGGGTTGCACGGCCGCTTCCTTGTTGGCCCGGTTCTCCAGAATCCACTGGCGCGCACGCGGCACCAGTTCTTCCAGTGATTCCACGGTTTCGTGGATCAGGCCGGCCTGCAGCGCTTCAGTCGGAGGCACGCGTTTGCCTTCCAGCAGGAACGGCAGTGCCTTCTCCAGGCCCAGCAGGTTGGTCAGGCGCACGACGCCGCCGCCGCCCGGCAGCAGGCCGAGCGTGACCTCGGGCAGGCCGATCTGCACCGCCTTGTTGTCCCAGGCAATGCGGTGGTTACAGGCCAGGCACAGTTCGTAGCCGCCACCCAGCGCCGCACCGTTGATCGCGGCGACCACCGGGACCGGCAGTTTCTCCAGCCTGCGGAACTGCGCCTTGAGGATTTCCAGCTTGTTGAAAAAGTTTTCGGTGTCTTCCGGACGCGCCAGCACCAGGGTCTTCAGGTCGCCGCCGGCGAAGAAAACCTTCTTCGCCGAAGCGAAGATCACGCCGGCGAGACCTTCCTCTTTTTCCAGCTTCGCGACCGTCTCTCCCATGGCCCCTTCGTATTCCGGTGTCATCGCGTTGACCGGGCCGGTCATGTCCATGGTGATGGTGACGATGCCGTCGGCGTCCTTCTCGTACTTGAATACGCTCATCTTTCTGATCCCCTGAATCCTGTTCCGTTACACGCGTTCGATGATCGTGGAGATGCCCATGCCGCCGCCGACACAGAGCGAGATCATCGCGCGCCTGAGGTTGCGCCGCTCCAGTTCGTCCAGCATGGTGCTGACGAGACAGCCGCCCGTCGCACCCAGCGGGTGACCCATGGCGATGGCGCCGCCGTTGACGTTGGTGATTTCGTGCGGGATGTCGAGATCGCGCATGTAGCGCATCGCGACGGACGCGAACGCCTCGTTGATCTCCCACAGGTCGATGTCGGACTTCTTCAGGCCGGCCTTCTTCAGGCACTTCTCGGCCGCGGGCGCGGGACCGGTCAGCATGATGATGGGGTCGGTGGCCAGGACCGCCGTCGCCACCACGCGGCCGCGCGGGGTCATGCCGAGGTCCCTGCCGGCCTTCTCGCTGCCGATCAGCACCGCGCTGGAGCCGTCGACGATGCCGGAGGAGTTGCCGGGCGTGTGCACGTGGTTGATACGGTCGAGGGTGTTGTACTTGCGCAGGATGACGTCGTCGAAACCGAATTTGCCCATCATCTCGAAGGACGCCTTCAGGCTGCCGAGCGCCTCCATGGTGGTGTCCGGCTTGATGAAGTCGTCACGCTCCAGGATCGTGAGGCCGTTCTTGTCCTTCACGGGCACGACGGAGCGGTCGAACCAGCCGCTGTCCCGGGCGTGGGCGGCGCGTTGCTGCGATGCCATGGCGTAGGCGTCCACGTCCTCGCGCGACCAGCCCTCCAGCGTGGCGATGGTGTCGGCGCCGATCCCCTGCGGGGCGAAGCCGGTCTTGAAGGCGAAGGCCGGGTCGCCGGCCATGGCGCCGCCGTTGCTGCCCATGGGGACGCGCGACATGCACTCGATGCCGCCGGCAACAACCAGGTCTTCCCAGCCCGAGGCGATCTTCTGCGCAGCGATGTTCACCGCCTCGAGGCCGGACGCGCAGAAACGGTCCAGTTGCACGCCGGCGACCGACTCGTCCCAGTCCGCGTTCTGCACGATCATCTTGGCGATATCACTGCCCTGCTCGCCCACCGGGGTGACGCAACCCATGACGACATCGTCGACGTAGGAAGTGTCCAGTTCGTGACGCCGCTGCAGTTCCCGCAGCAGGCCCGCGCCCAGGTCGATGGGCTTCACCTCGTGCAGGGCGCCATCTTTCTTCCCCTTGCTGCGCGGGGTCCGCACGGCATCGTAGATATACGCGGCGTGGCTCATTCTGCTCAGTCTCCGTGGCTGGAATCGTGGGCACCATGCTCGCGCCCGCACGCGGCAGAGACAATGACCCCAGCTTTCGATTTAATTGACATTTGGTTACACTTTTCGAACACTTGTTAGGCGCCTCGGATCTGCATGGAATCAACCACGGTATCTTCGGCATTCGCCGTGCACATGTTGGCAGGGGCACGCGCGCAGGGATTCGACGTGGACCGCATCCTGGGGGGCTGCGGCATCCCGCCCGGGATCCTGCAGCAACCCCGCTCGCGCCTGACCTTCCAGCAGTTGTCCCGCCTGAGCGAGCGCATCGTCGATCTCCTCGACGACGAGATGTACGGATTGCTCGGCCGCCCGCAGCGGCGCAACACCTACCGGTTCCTGTGTCACTGCATGATCCACGCCACCAACGTGCGCGAAGCGCTGCAGATCACCAGCGAGTTCTACAACATGCTCGACAATGGGCTGGCATGCTCGGTGGTGGCGGTGCCGGGCGGCCGCGCTTTCAGCCTCACACGCCGGCCGAAAAGCGTGATCCGCAATCACTACGCGCTGGAACAGACGCTGCTGAGCGCGCACCGCACGCTGTGCTGGATGGCGAACGCGCGCCTGCCCATCCTGCGCGTGGACCTGGACTACCCGAAACCGGATTACGCGGCAGAGTACCGCTACGTCTTCTACGGCGCGCCGGTGCACTACCAGCAGGCGCACTGCGCGTTCCACCTCGCCAACTCGTCCCTGCAGCGCCCCAACACGCGCACGACCGCCGACCTGAAACGCTTTCTGGAACACCTCCCGCTGACCCTGATCACGCAGACGTTCGACGCCACCGACCTGCCCAGCCTGGTCCGCCGCTGGCTGGAACGGCGCCTGCGCGAAGACCGCGCCGCGCCCGGCATCGACGAGGCCGCGGTCCACTTCGGGTTACATCCGCAGGCCCTGCGCCGCCGGCTGGCGCGCAGCCAGACCACCTACCAGGAGATCAAGACCGAAGCCCGTCGCGACCTCGCCATCAATCTCGTGAACGCGGAGGAACTGTCGATCGAGGAGATCGGCTTCAGGCTCGGATTCTCCGAAAGCGGGGCCTTCGTGCGGGCTTTCAGGGCCTGGACCGGGTTCACGCCGCTGGCCTTCC
>JBFKKR010000093.1:0-11937 GCA_041682035.1 Pseudomonadales bacterium
CAGCACCATGCTGACGCCGTTGCCGGAGTCGGCAATCACCATCAGGCGCTGCAGGCCGGTCATCGGCTCGCCCGCCACGAGTTCTACGACCGGTCTCATCCACATCCTTGTCTTCCCGCTGCCGACACCGCCGCCGGCGAGGGTCTGCTCGAGGCTGTCATCGTAGTTCGGGCTGACCTGGAAAAAATCCATCGACACCGGCGGGCAGGATTCCGGGGGCGCCGGTGGCGGGCCATCGTGGACCGGGAGATCGCCCAGCGGCATGTCCTCGCGGCGTAACAGCAGGGCCCGGGCCAGCGCCACCGCCTGGCCGGATTCGGCGACCTGCAGCACCGCCTCCAGCACCCGCCGCCGCCGTCCCGGGACGATCTCTTTCACCGCGATCCGCAGCGGTGCGATGGGCACCGGCTTCAGCAGGTCGGTATTGAACCGGACCACCTGGAAGTCACCGGCCTGCTGCTCGAAAGCGCGCATCAGCAACCCGGCAGGCGGCCCGGCATGCTGCAGCTCCGGGTGCCAGGGACCGCGCGTGTAGAGGGTGGAGACGTACACGTCGCCGCTCTGCTCGTAGTAACTCATACGCATGCTCCGCCTGGTGAGGGAATGCGCCTGATTCTATGTCCACCGCCCGCGCAGGCACAGTCAAAGCATTTGTGCCTGCCATTCCATTGCACTGCCGGCCATTGAGTGCCAGCATCGCGCCATGCCAGCACCATCCCGCCGCATGCGACCGCCCCCGGCCGAGGCCACCGACGCGGAAGAAGAATCGAACCAGGCGTCGCAGGGCACGGACTGGTCGGCGGTCACGCGCCTGCTGCCCTACGTCTGGCAGTACCGGCAACGGGTGGCGGTGGCGATGGCGCTGCTGGTCGCGGCCAAGCTGGCCAATGTCGCGCTGCCCTACGGCCTGAAACTCATCGTCGACAGCCTCGACCCGCAGGGCGGCGCCGCGATCGTGCTGCCGCTCGGCCTGCTGCTCGGCTACGGTGCGCTGCGGTTCGCCACCATCGCACTGGGCGAACTGCGCGACCTCGTGTTCGGACGCGTGACCGAGAACACCATGCGGCAGGTGGCGCTGGGCGTGTTCCGGCACCTGCACCAGCTCGACCTCGATTTCCACCTGACGCGACGCACCGGCGGTCTTTCGCGCGATATCGAGCGCGGCGTGGGCGGCATCCGCTTCCTGCTGCGCTTCATGCTGTTCAACATCATCCCGACCCTGCTCGAGATCGGCCTGGTGGCATCCATCCTCCTTTTTGCCTTCGGCAGCGAGTTCGCGCTGATCATCGTGGTGGCGGTCGCGGTGTACGTCGCCTTCTCGGTGGTGGTGACCGAGTGGCGCACGCAGCACGTGCGGCGCATGAACAAGCTCGACTCGCGCGCCAACACGCGCGCGATCGACTCGCTGCTGAATTACGAGACGGTGAAGTATTTCGGCAACGAGGCATTCGAGGCGGGCGAGTACGACCGCAACCTGGCCTCCTGGCAGGAAGCCATGATGCGCAACCGGATCTCGCTGGCCGGCCTGAACAGCGGACAGGCGCTGATCATCGCGGTTGCCGTGACCGCCATGATGGTGCTGGCGGCGCAGCGCGTGGTCGACGGCGCCATGACGCTGGGCGACCTGGTGATGGTCAATGCCTACATGATCCAGCTGTTCGTGCCGCTGAACTTCCTCGGCTTCGTCTACCGCGAGATCAAGCAGGCGCTGGCGGACATGCGCCGCATGTTCGGGCTGCTCGACCGCGCCGCCTGCATCACCGACGCGCCGGACGCGCAGGCGCTCGGTAGCGGGCCGATGCCGGTCCGTTTCGAGCACGTGCACTTCGCCTACCGCGCGGACCGGCCCATCCTGCGTGGCGTGGATTTCGAGATTCCCGCCGGACAAAAGGTGGCGGTGGTGGGCGCCAGCGGCGCGGGCAAGTCCACCATCGCGCGGCTGCTGTTCCGGTACTACGACGTGAACGGCGGCGCCATCCGCGTGGGCGGGCAGGATATCCGGCAGCTGACCCAGGCCAGCCTGCGCGCCAACATCGGCGTGGTACCGCAGGACACCGTGCTGTTCAACGATACCATCGGCTACAACATCTCGTACGGCCGGCCCGATGCCTCGCAGGCGGAGATCGAGGCCGCCGCCGCCACGGCGCACCTGTCAGCCTTCATCGCGCAGTTGCCGGACGGCTACGAGACGATGGTGGGCGAACGCGGCCTGAAACTGTCCGGCGGCGAGAAGCAGCGCGTCGCCATCGCCCGCACGGTACTGAAGAATCCCGGCATCCTGATCTTCGACGAGGCCACCTCCTCGCTGGATTCGGTCTCCGAGCGCGCCATCCTGGAAGCGCTGGCCGAGGTCGCGCAGGACCGCACCACGCTGGTGATCGCGCACCGGCTGTCCACCATCGTGGATGCCGACGAAATCGTCGTGCTGCAGGAAGGGCGTGTCGCGGAACGCGGCAGCCACGCTGCACTGCTCGCGCAGGGTGGTGTCTACCGCGCGCTGTGGCAGATGCAGCAGCGGGAAGAGGCGCCCGCCTGAGCGCGCCTCAGCGCCGGTCCCGGCCCCTGCCCCGCCCGGGATGGGTTCCGTCCGCGTCACCACCTGCCGGCACGGCCGCCTCGTCGCGGACCGATGCGTACCGCAACTGGTCGAACGGCACCGGGAACCCGTCCGCCGCCAGGCCGAACCCCTCTTCACACGCCGCGCGCAGGTCGTCGATGCGCGCGCTGCCGCCGGTGTCGAGACGGAACTTCAGCTTGGAACGGTGGTAGAAACTGAACAGGTTGCCGTCGCCGTCGAGGTCCACCGCGGCGGATTGTTCGTCGGCGCACCAACGGTTGGTGAGCAGGCGCGCATCCGCGGTGGGGTCATTGCCCTTCACGTACTTGTCGAACCAGGCAATGGTGTACCAGGTGGCTAGATCCATGCCGCGCAGCGTGGCGTTGCCGAGTTCCTCCGGCGCGGTCAGCCCCGGAATGAAGGAGTACTCGTAGTGGGTGCCGCCGCGGATGATGACCTGCATCGCGTCCACTCCCGCTTCGGCGAACGCGTTGAACGCACTGGCCTTCGCTTCGGCATCGGCCGGCAGGCCCTGGTTCGGCGTCTGCACCAGGCCGTAATCGTTGCTCATGCCCATGACCGGCTTGAAGGTCGCGGCCGTCGCCCTGCTGAGCGGTTTCTCGCCGCGCGGGAAATCATCCGACCCCGCCGGGCACCCGCGCTCGCCGGTGCCTTCAGCGACCCCGGTGCCCAGGTTGTCCCAGGCGACGATGGCGTCCACGCGGGCGTCACGCTGGCCGATGAAGGACACTGCGCCGGCACCGAGAGAATGGCCCGCGATGCCGATCCGTTCCGCGTCCACCAGCGTGCCAAAGGGATTGAAGGGCGCGTTCAGGCCAGCTTCCACGCGCCGTGCCTGCTTGTCGGCATGGCTGGTGCCGCTGGTGCAACTGGGGCGCGGCACGTACGGTTTCCCGGAGGTCGACAGCAGGAAGTCCAGCGCGTCCACCGTGCCGTCGTAGAAGGGCCGCCCGGACTGTGACGGCACGCCCTCCTGCTGATCCACCCCTTCCCCGAACGTGTCGGAGCGGCCCTGCCCCTGCACGTCGTAGGTGAGCACCACGTAGCCCGCCCTGGCCAGCGACGCGGCGATGCCCCAGTAGAGGGTCTCCGGGGCCTGCACGGAACCGGTGGTGATGACGATACCGGGCTTCGGGAATTCGCCGGCACGGGTCATCCAGACGTTGCCCGAGAGGGTGGCGCCGCTGCGGCCGGTGAACAGCACCGGCGTGCGCAGGCCATAGGTGCCATCCCAGCCATCGTAGAAGCGCACATCGCCGGCGCACTCGTTCTTGCGCTGCATGCACACGTTGCCGGACGGATTGCGTTCCGGGTCCTTCGCCAGCAGCAGTGGCAGGTCGATCGCATCCTGCGCGTTCTGCTGCTCCATGCGCGCCACGAACGTGGGACTGGCGGTTATATACGCCGGCCGTTCGTGGGTCTTGGCGAAGTTGCGCCCCTCGCGGCCGGGGTCGAACGCTTCCGCGGAAGCGCAAGGGGAGGACAGGCTGACGGCAAGCGCCGTCGCGCAGGCAGGAAACTTCATCGGGCGGGCCCTCTTCTGGCCGGGGTCACGGAACATCATTGACCAAGCTAGCCCGCGACGACGCGGCCGGACAGGGCAAAAGTGCAGGAACCGGGGGTTGGCGGGCCGGTTCAGGATACCGGCGCGACCGGATGCCGGCGGAACAGCCGCATGCAGGCCGCGACGCCGAGACCCCAGGCCCCGTTCAGCAGGAACACAAACAGCATGAGCTTCGGATCCCAGCCGCCCATGAACGGCATTCCCTTGAGCGGGAACACGATGGCAAGCGCCACCAGGCTGGGGCCGAACCCGCCGAACAGCAGGCCCGCGGTCCAGTACATCCACCCCTGCGCATGGCGGATGACCAGCCACGCCGGCAGGCCCCACAGGCCACCCCAGAAGGCCAGCGAAAGCACTTTCGGCACACCGAACGGCGCGGTGGGCGCCATGCTGTAGGGCGCGGCTTCCACCAGCCCACCCAGCCAGAACAGGGTGAACAGGCCCTGGTGGCAGACCAGCGTGGCCAGGAAGCCGGCCAGGAATGCGAGCAGCAGTGCTTTCAAGCAACACCTCCGGGAAGAACCCGGCCCTGCGCTTGTTCGCACGCCTTGGGAGTATCCATGCCGCGGCCTCCTAGCCTTCCGTCTGCCCGAACACGCTGACGCCCAGTCGATGCAGGCAGTCCCGCAGGGAATCCAGGTTCAGATCGCCCTTGCGCAGGAATACGAGATTCTCCGCCGCCAGGTTCCTGATCGCCGGAGCTTCCTCGTCGAGTTCCTCGCAGTGCGTCACCAGGATCACCGGCGCAGCGGGTGCACGCTCCAGCAGGTGGCCGATGAAATCCGTTCCAACTTCCAGGCCATTCAGCAGCTGGTCGACGATGAACAGGTCGAACGTACCGCCATCGCTCAGGTTCCGTGCCAGGGAAGCGTTGCCTGCATGCTCGACGAAACAGGCCTCGCCGCTCTCCCGCGCGAGTTCCTGCAACAACAGCTTGACGAGATCGTAATCGTCCCGGTTGTCCTCGACGCAAAGCACGCGGAGCAGTCTCAACGCCCGTCCCCAGTCCCAAAGGCAAGCCGGCCTCAAGTGTACACAGCAGTTACCGGTTTCGTCAGGTCGGCGCGAAGTCGTCGCGCCGACAGGATCACAGATGCCCCGGGGCGCTTTGGCCCGCCTGCCGGACAGGCTGTATCCTGTCGGACAGGCAGGCAGAAATGGCGAACAAGATGAAAGCCCTGGGCAGCCGCGCGCAAGGTGCGCGGCTGGAGCGCATGCGGGCGTCACCGCGATGGTCCGGCAGCGGATTCCGCAACATGCACCCGGTGCTCCCGGGCCTGCGCGACCCGTTCAGCCAGGCCCCCACGCTGGCGGATTTCCTGCGCGACGTGCGCCGCGGCGTGCCCGCGCAGCCGCTCCCCTCCATGGATCCGCTCCCCGCCTGGCGGTCAGCGCCGCAGAGCGGCCTGCGGTGTACCTGGCTGGGACATTCCACCGTGCTGATCGAGATCGGCGGCGTGCGCATCCTGACCGACCCGGTGTGGGGCCGGCGGGCGTCGCCCTCGGCGCTGGCCGGGCCGAAACGCTTCCAGCCGGTCCCGGTGCCGGTGCGCCGCCTGCCGCCGCTGGACGCGGTGGTGATCTCGCACGACCACTATGACCACCTGGATTACCCCACCATTCACGAACTGAAGAAGACCGCGGTGCCGTTCATCACGTCGCTGGGCGTCGGCGCGCACCTGGAGGGCTGGGGCGTACCGGCCGCGCGCATCGTCGAGCTCGACTGGTGGGAACACCACCGGCTGCCCGGGTCGGAGGTCGAGATCCACGCCGCGCCCGCACAGCATTTCTCGGGCCGCGGCCTCGCGGACCGCAATGCCACGCTGTGGTCCTCGATGGTGATGATCTCGCCGCACCACCGGGTGTTCTTCAGCGGCGACACCGGACTCACCACCGAGTACGAGGTGATCCGCGACCGCCTGGGTCCGTTCGACCTGGTCATGCTGGAGATCGGCGCCCATCACCCGGCCTGGGGAGACATACACCTGGGACCGGACAACGCGCTGCGCGCCCACGGGTTCCTCGGCGGCGGGGTCCTGCTGCCGATCCACTGGGGCACGTTCCGGCTGGCCATGCATGCCTGGGACCAGCCGGTGGAAACGCTGCTGGCACGCGCAAGGAAAGAGGGCACGCCATTGCTGCTGCCGCGGATCGGCGAGGCGCTGGAACCGGACCGCGCCGACAACAGGATGTCGCCGTGGTGGCGTGAAGTGGGGGCGGCCACGATCTCTCCGCGCACCCCCGACCGGCCATTGCCGGAGGGCATGCAGTGGCCGCCCGACTGATTGCCGGCAGCATCTGACGGCCGCCCGCCAGCGAAGGGTCAATCGGTTGTAGCGAAGGAGACGCCCGGGAATCCGAAAAAAAAAACGGCCCCGATCGGGGCCGTTCCTGTTGCTGTGGTCGACTACGGCAGGGATTTTCGCAGAATATCGGTCACATCGATGGCGGTGTCCGTCACTACCTCGATGGCATGACCGCTGTACTCCGCGACGAATTCTTCGTTCAAGCCGGGATCGAACCGGTGACGGTCATCGTAACAACGATTGTCTGCCTCACAGCCGACCAGCGGCAGGTCGTGCAGTTGCGGCCCCAGGTTTTCATCCGACCACGCCCCCCAGGGAATCAGGTCCATCGCGCCCAGTTCCACCCGGCTGGAATCCTCGCCCTTCTTCGAGTGGCCCTTGCCACCGTTCTCCTTGGCATGGCCGTTGCCCTTGCCCTTGTCCATGCCGGCGGTGGCGCCGTTGTGGTTCTCGTCCTTGCCGCCGGGGTTGTCGGCGTTCACGTCATGAAAATCACCGTGTTCACTGTCGGCGGGGTTGTCATCGAGTTCCTGGTCATAGTGGCGATCGTCACCGTCGCGGTCGAACTTGTAGTGCCCCCAGCCCTTGCCCTTGCCACGTTCCACCTCGCCCTCGGTGTCTTCCCGGAAGCCATAAACAAGGAAGTCCTTGCCGTCCTGAACGAGTTCGGAGTTGCGCAGGCTTTCATCATCCTCCACATCTTGAAGACCATCCAGATAGTCCTGGATCGAGTTCAGTCCATGTTCTGCGTAGTCATTGTTCTGCGGATCGACTTCCCCGTCCCGGGCGTGCTCCGCCAGTGCCGGGCCGGCGAAAGTGAGGGACAGTCCGATGGCGAGTGCGAGGGGTCTGAGCGTCATGGCGATGTTCTCCGTGGTGTTTATGGTCGATGATTGCGTCTTTGTTTGTTGTCTCGGCGACGGGCGCGCCGCGTCATCACACCAAACTGGCAAACATTGACTAACTTCACCATCGTAGAAATTTAGTAGTGTCGCCGGGCCAGACCGACAGATTCCACATAACGAAATGCCAAATTAAATCATCCGGGCGCCGGCCCGGGGAGGCATGCGCCCCGGCCCCGAGCACCCGTTGTGCGGGTTCAGCTTCCCCGCTGGCGATGCCAAGGCAAGCCGGTTGCGGCCCGGCTCAGGCCGATACCCGCTCCGGCACCGCCCGGGCGGATGATGTTCGCGGTTTGCCCCGGGCCACTGCCTCCACGTGACCGAGAATGTGCCCTGCCAGTTGCCCGTGCAACGAGGCCGGGAAGTCGTGGCCCCAGCCGTCGATCTCGATCAGCTTCGCACCGGGGATGGCGCGCGCGACCGCCCGACCACCCGAGACAGCCACCAGGGGATCATCGCGTCCGTGCAGCACCAGCGTCGGCAAGCGCACCCGCCGCAGCTGCGGCTCGCGGTTCTCCGCGTTCATGATCGCCTGCCACTGGCGCACGAAACCACTGGGATTGAAGCTGCGGTCGAGGGCGCGGCCGAGCAGGATACGGATCTCCTCCGGTGAATCGCGATGCACGCGCCCCTGGAATCGCCGCCAGATCGACACGCTGTGATCGAGCAGATCCTCGCGCGAGCGGCTGCGCGGCCGTGTGAACATCGCCTGCAGTACCGAGAACTTCGGCTGCCCGACGGTGCGGCGCCCGGTGGTGGACATGATGATGGTGGCCGACTGCAGCCGGCCGGGATGATCGATGGCGAGGTATTGCGCGATCATGCCGCCCATGGAGGCACCGACGACGTGTACTTCGTCCAGGTGCAGGTGGTCCAGCAGTGCGATGGCATCGCCGGCCATGTCGCGCAGCGAGTAATGCGCTGGAAAGCGCCGGCCCATCAGCCAGCGCAGCTGCGCCATTTTTCCGCTCTTCAGCGGCCTGAGGTGTTGCAGCGCCGAGGACAGTCCGGCGTCCCGGTTGTCGAAGCGCACCACCCGGTACCCCGCTGCGACCAGTTCCCGCAGCAGCCCGTCCGGCCAGTGGATCATCTGGGCGCCGAGGCCCATGATCATCAGGAGCGTGCCGGCGGCCTCCCCGGCCGGTTCCAGCACCTCGTATTCGAGTTCGAGTTCCCCCGTGTCACATCGCGGCATGCCGCCCTCCGCACCCCGATCATTGGTGTGCGGAGGGTACCACGGCTACTTCTTCCTGCCCTTGCCGCCGCCCTTGCCGGGGTTGGTGCTGCCGCCATCCGTTCCATCGCCCGGCACGGGCTCTTCCACCGTGCCGCCACCGCCGCCGGTTTCTCCACCCGTGTCACCGCCGGAACCACCACCACTGCCGACGTCCACGTTGCCGCCACCGTTGTACAGCAAGAGGTTGGGCGAACCGGCCGGATCCCGCACCGCGCCGGCGGTGGCCATGACCTCCAGACGCGCGGCCACGTCTGCCGGCGTGGCGCCGCCACCGCTCAGGATCAGCGCCGCGGCCCCCGCCACGTGCGGCGCGGCCATCGAGGTGCCGCTCATGGTGGTGGAGCCGCTGTTGCTGAGATAGCTGGCGGACACGATGCTGCCGCCCGGCGCGAAGATGTCCACGCACTCACCCCAGTTGGAAAAGCCGGAGCGCGCGTCGTTGCGGTCCGTCGAGGCCACCGTGATGGCCGACGCCGCGCGCGCCGGGGAACCCGTGCACGCATCGACGTCGTCATTGCCGGCCGCCACCACCACGGTGATACCGGCCGCCACGGTACGCTCCACCGCCTGGTCCTCGGCGTTGCTCGCGCTGCCGCCGAGGCTCATGTTCACGACCGCGGGACGCATCCCGTTCGCCACCACCCAGTCGAGACCGGCGATGGCGTTCGAGGAACTGCCGACACCGCCGCAACCGAGCACGCGCACGGCGTGGATGGTGACGTTCTTGGCCATGCCGTACTGCGTGCCGCCGACGGTGCCTGCGACGTGCGTGCCATGGCCGTTGCAGTCGCTCGGCGCGTAGGGTTCGTCGGCCGGATCCCCGCCGCCGAACAGGCCACCGCCGCCGCCGAAGAAGCCACCGCCGCCACCGCCGCCGCCGCCAAAAAAGCCGGTCTCGCCGGAAAAGTCGGCACCCTCACCGATGCGCCCGGCGAACTCCTGGTGCGAGGCGCGGATGCCGGTATCGAGGATGTAGGCGTGCACGCCGGTGCCGTCGGTGTCCCAGCTGTAAACCGAGTCCAGGCCGGAGCGCGCGTCGCTGCGGTCCAGGCCCCAGGTGGCGTTCTGCTGCACGCCACCGATGCCGACCACCTGGTCCTGCTCGACGTAGTCGACCAGCGGGTGGGCGACGAGAAAGTCCCGTTCGCTGTCGCTCAGGGGCGCCGCGAAACCGATGATCGTGTTGCCGTACACCTGCGTGACGCCGGCCGCGATGTCGGCGCCCAGCGTGTTGACGATGGTCTCGGCGAGATTTTTTCCGGCCGGTGTGCCCGCCAGCCCGAGCGCACCGGCGAGCGTGGCGGCGTCTTCCAGCACGACGATGTAACGACCCGGAATCGGGTCGCCGATCTTCAGGCTGGCGAGGTCAGGCGCGGCCGGCACCGCCGTCGCAACCAGCGCGGAACCGAGGACCAGGGTCGGCAGGATACGTCTCATGAAACTCTTCCCCTATGAAAATCAAGGCTTTGCATTATTCTCCCCGCGACACGGATGCGGTGGGAGGGCAAATATTGAGGTACCGGCGGAATCCAGTACACTCCCTGAACAGACCAGTTTAGCGACTGCCGGGAGAAACACCGATGCACCGGATGCCAACGCACACCGTGGAACGACTGCTGCTCGCCCTGCTTCTGCTGGGCCTCGCGGGAAGCGCCGCGGCCGACCGCAAGGTGCTGATCGTCGGTATCGACGGCACCCGGCCGGATGCACTCGAGCAGGTGCTGCAATCCGAGCCGGCGCCCGGCGGCAGCCGGAACTGGCTGGACCGGTTGCGCGGGCCCGGCCATCGCGGCGGCGCCAGCTTCGGCATGATCACCGGCGACATCAGTTTCAGCGGTCCCGGCTGGGCCAGCATGCTGACCGGCGTCTGGTGCGACCGCCACCGCGTGCTCAGCAACGAGTTCGTCGCGCCCAACTTCGAGGATCACCCGCCGATCTTCGCGCTCATGAAGGCGCACGACCCGGGCATTCGCACAGCCTCGATCGCCAACTGGGACGCTATCAACGAGAAGATCCTCACCAAGGAAATGACCGACGAACACATGGACCAGTCCAGCGATGACATGGTGGAGTCCATGGCCGTCTCGGCGTTGCTGAGCCCCGCTTTCGACGCCGATGCGGTGTTCCTGCATTTCGACGATGTCGATCACGCCGGGCACGCCTGCTGCTACTCGACGCAGAACGAGAATTACATGAACGCCATCAGGCGGACCGCGCAGCGGCTGCAGGTGATCCGCGCGGCGCTGAAGACGCGCACGGAAATGATGGAGGACGAACAGTGGCTGGTGCTGTACAGCACCGACCACGGCGGCGGCGCGGTGATCGGCAGCGAGCACGGCACCAACACCGACGGCGACCGGCTGACCTTCCTGCTCGCGGAAGCCTACGGCGCCGCCATCGACCTGGCGCAGCCGCCGGAGGGCGCGCGCCTGAAAATCGTGGACATCGCCGCCACGGCGCTGGACTGGATGAACGTGCCGGTTCCGGAGTATTTCGCCGGCCAGAACGTGGTCATCGCGCGCGGTGGCGGCGACCTTCCGCCCTACGAGGAGCGCCCGATTCCGGAGTGTGGTTTCCCCCGCGCCGTGTGGGACCAGGGCAAGGGCCCGGCCGCGACCCTGCTGCAGGACAAGGCGCTGCCGGTGCACTGACCGATTGCCGGCGCCCGCTTGCCCGTCACGGCGCCGCTCAGCCGGGACCGCTCACCAAGACAGGATCGCGCCGACTGCCATCAGGCTGTTGTCCTGGCTGCGACCAAAGGTGTAGTCCGTATCGGCCTGCGTGAACTGCGCCATGAACGTCAGGTAATCCGTCAGGCGGTACCAGCTCATCAGGCTCCAGTTGGACTGCTGTTCCAGGTAGGACGTACCGTTGGCGGCGAAATCGGCGCGGTCGAACGCGGTGGCGTCGGCGTTGCTTTCCCCCCACGCCACGCCGCTGCCGAAACGGGGCGTGAAATCGTAACGGTACTGGGCGTACCACCCGTCGTGGTCGCGTTCCCCGCCGGCGCCGTCCAGGGCATTGCCGTCGAGCATCACCAGCGTACCCAGCGCCTCACCGGTGTAACCGGCCAGCACCAGGTCCCAGTTGTCCGCCTTCAGCTGGCCGCCGTAGCCGACGCCCCGGGCGGTGACGCTGTCACTGGACCGGGTCGCCGGCAGGCCCATGGCGGCGGTGTTGGCGTCGAACTCCGCCTTCTGCCACAGGCTGCTGGCGAACAGGTTCAGTTGCAGCCCCTTGCGCAGGTCGAGGTTCCACGTCAGTTCAGACTCGACCCGGGGCACGTCGGTGACGTCCGCGCTGACCTGCGTCGCCGCGCCGGTATTGGTCGGCCCGCGGATCTCGCTGGG
>JBFKKR010000094.1:0-11856 GCA_041682035.1 Pseudomonadales bacterium
CGTCGCGGCGCTGATCCAGATCGAGTTCGACATGGTCGGCAACTGGGCGACGCGGCGCGGCATTCCCTACACTTCCTTCCCGGACCTGTCCGCGCGCCCGGAAGTGCGCAAGCTGATCGACGAGGAGATCCGCCGCATCAATGACCAGGCGCTGGCGCGCGTGGAGCAGGTGCGCAGGTTCGATTTCTTCACCAAGGAACTGCACCAGGACGACGGCGAACTGACCGCGACGCAGAAAGTGCGGCGCAAGAACATCTTCGAGAAGTACGCCGCGCAGATCGAGGCACTCTACCAGAAGAAGGAACAGGCGGCGTGACCACCTTTATCCAGCTGACGGTTTCGGGCCTGGCGCTGGGCGCAATCTACGCGCTCATCGCGCTGGGATTCGTCGCCATCTACCGTGCATCCAAGGTGTTCAATTTCGCCCACGGCGACCTGCTGACCCTCGGCGCCTTCCTCATGGTCAGCCTGGTGAAGGCGGAGGTTCCCTGGCTGCTGGCACTGCCGCTGGCGATGCTGGGAACGGGTCTCGTCGCGCTGGCGATGGAACGCGTGGTGCTGCGGCCGCTGCTGGGCCGGCCGGTGTTCGTCACCATCATCCTGACCATCTTCATCGGCTACCTGATCCGCATCGCCATCGAACTGATCTGGGGCGCGCACCCCTACGGCCTGCCCACCCCGTGGGAGGCCACCGCCAGCATCGAGGTGGGCGGCGTCCGGCTGCTGGTCAACGCCCTGTTTGCGCTGGTCGCGACCGCCGTCGCGCTGGCCGCCTACTTCCTGCTGATGCGCTACAGCCGTATCGGCGTCGCCATGCGTGCCGCCGCCTCCGACCAGGAGGCCGCCATGACACTCGGGATCCCGGTCGGGCGCACCCTCGGCCTGACCTGGCTGATCGCCGGCATGCTGGCGGCGCTGGCCGGGGTGTTCCTGGGCATGTTCCCGCGCCAGGTCGAGATCAACCTGGCCTACATCGCGCTGGCGGCCTTCCCCGCGGTGCTGGTCGGCGGCCTGGAGTCCGCGCTCGGCGCCGTGATCGCGGGCCTCGCGCTGGGCGTACTGCAACTCTGGGCGCAGGGCTACATCAACCCGGTGCTCGGCAGCTTCGGACACAATTTCCACACCGTGTTCCCGTACGCGATCATGATTGCCTTTCTCATGTTCCGGCCCTACGGGCTGTTCGGCCAGCAGGAGGTCAAGCGCGTCTGATGCCCAATCGACCACTCGCCAGCGACTACCTCGACGACCGCCGCATCTGGACCGGGCGCTGGGAGCGGCGCGGCATCATCCTGCTGATCATCGGCCTGCTGGTGTTCCCGATGGTGGCGTCCACCAACTGGGTCACCATCGCCAATCTCACCATGGTCGCCATCGTCGGCGCGGTTGCCCTGATGATCCTGACCGGCTTCACCGGCCAGATCAGCCTCGGCCATGCGGCCTTCCTGGCGGTCGGCGCCTACACCGCCGCGGTGCTCGGCACGCACTGGCAGCTGCCCTTCTGGCTGATCCTGCCGCTGTCCGGGCTGCTTTCGGCTGCGGTCGGGCTGGCCGTGGGCCCGTTCGCGCTGCGGCTGGAGGGGCTCTACCTGGCCATCGTCACCGTCGGGCTGATCTTCCTGGTCAACCACGTGCTGCTGTCGTTTCCGGACTGGACCGGCGGCGTCGGCGGCATCGCCGTGCCGATGTACACCTGGTTCGGGGAAGCCGGCGGCAGTTCGCTGACCGCGCTCACGGAGACCTGGCAGATCGGGAAGGTGAAGATACATTTCGAACAGAAACTGTACGCACTGTTCCTACTGCTGGCCGTGCTCAGCGTGCTGGCGATCCGCAACCTGGGTCGCAGCACGGCCGGGCGCGCCATGATGGCGGTACGCGACCACGACCTGGCCGCCGCCGTGATGGGCGTGAACCCGGCGCGCACCAAGATCATCGCCTTCGGGCTGTCTTCTTTCTTCGCCGGCATCGCGGGCGCGATGTTCGCCTTTCAGCAGCAGTTCCTGACGGTCGAACCGCCCTTCAACCTGCTGATGTCCGTGCAGTACATCGCCATGATCGTGCTGGGCGGCATCGGCACCGTGTTCGGCGCAGTGGCCGGGCCGGTCGCCTTCGTGGTGCTGTCACCACTGATGGAGGCGCTGGGCCGCAGCCTGCCCTACATCTCGCAATTGAATTCCAGCCAGCAGTCCACCCTGCTGTTCGCGCTGCTGGTGATCGGTTTCCTGATCTTCGAACCACTCGGCCTGTACGGCATCTGGCTGCGCATCAAGCGCTACTTCATGGCCTGGCCGTTCTCGTATTGAGCGGCGTGCTTTTTCTGTGGGAGTGAGGGCTGCGTCAGTCGGACGGGGCCGGGCGGTTCCAGCGGGTCCAGTACTTCAGCACGTCGGAGAGCATGTCGGTCATCTCGCCGAAATCCGCCGGCTTCACCAGGAAGCTGTTCACGCCCAGCGCATACGCCTTGCGCTTGTCCGGGTCCGCGTCGGAGGTGGTCAGGATGACGGTGGGGATATGCCGGAAGGCGTCGCTGCCCTTGATGAACTCGGCGACCTCCAGGCCGTTCACCCGCGGCATGTTGATGTCCAGCAGGATGAGGTCGGGCGTTTTCGCATCCGCGAAACTGCCTTCGCGGTGCAGGTACTGGATGGCTTCCTCCCCGTTACGCACGCGGATCAGCGTGCATTGGATGGGGGCATCCTCCAGGGCCAGCTCCAGCAGGTCGGCGTGATCATCATCGTCTTCGGCGATCAGCAGGACGGGCGTCGGCACTGCTTCCCTACCCCGGTCAGGCATGCGGATGGTCTGGGAACCATAGCAGGAACTTCGCGCCATCCCCAATACCTTTCGAATCTATTTTCACGTGCCCGCCGCGCAGCCGCATGACCTTCTCGACGATGGAGAGGCCCACCCCCGTTCCATGGCGGTCCTTGTCCAGCCGCTGGAACAGGGCGAACACGCGCTCGTGAAACTCGGGGGCGATTCCCGGACCCTCATCTCGCACGCAGTACTCGACGCCACCGTCGCGCCGCTCGGCGCTCACGTCGATGTGGCACCGGCCGTCCTGCCACGCATACTTCAGCGCGTTGCCGATGAGGTTGTCGAAAACCTGCAGGACCCTGGTCCGGTTCCCCAGGATGGCCGGCAGGTTCTCCGCCAGCTGCAGCGTTGCGCCGGAGGCTCGCAGGGCCTCCTTGTACTGGTCACGCAACCCGGCCAGCAGTGCGTTCATGTCCAGCAGCTCGAGCTCGGTCTCGACCCGGCCGACGCGGCTGAGATCCAGCAGGTCGTCGACCAGCCGCTTCATGCTGTCGATGGAGCGCTCCAGGACGTCCAGTTTCTCCAGCGCCCGCTCCGGCTCGCCCTTCTCGACCAGCCGGCGCATGACGCCGACGTAGTTGCGGCTGGTGACGATCGGCGATTTCAGGTCGTGCGACACGGTGAAAACGAACTCCTCGAGTTCCTCGTTGGTGTCCATCAGGTCCGACTTGTGACTCTCCAGTTCCGCCGCCAGCAGGCGGGCGTGCTCCAGCAGTTCGCGGGTCTCCTCGTTCTTCTCCTGGAAGACGTTCGCGGCGGCCGCCATGCGGCCGATTTCGTCCCGCCTGCCTTCGTGCGGGATCTGCAGGCCGCGGGCGCCCTCCGCCAGTTCCGCGAAGGTGCGCGTGATATCCGAAATCGGCCGCGAGAGCCGGTTCGCCATGGCGGTGGAGAGGGCCAGCCCCACTAACAGCGCCACCAGCGTACCGGCCCAGCTGGCAAACTGTATGGCGGCCGAAAGCTCCCGGATGTCTTCCCGTACCGGCGCCAGGTTGCTCAGCACGTGATCGCGAAGCTGCTCGGAGACATGGATGAACTCGCGCGTTTCCGCCGCCATCACCACGCTGGTGAGATACAGGTACGCGCGCGTCGCCTGCACCACGCGCGTGAACGTCTGATGGTAGGCCGCGATCAGGTCCGCAGCCTCGCCCGCGCCGGCCGCCTCCAGCAGCCGGATGGTCTCGCGGCTGACCTGGTCGTTCTCGTCGACGCGCCGCGCGTCGGGATCGGACAGGTAGGCATACAGGTTGCGCTCCAGCGCCAGCACGTTGCGCGCAATGCGCTGCTGCTCAGCTTCCTGCATCCTGCCGTGTGCGAATGCGGCGATCAGGGCATCGTCGATGCGGTCGTGCAGCGCGACAAGCCGCTCCTCGATCAGTTGCTTGCCGAGCGAGCGTTCCTCACGCGCAAACTGGAACGAGGCGCGGTAATTCTGCAGGTGTTCGCGCATCCTTCCCAGCATTTCCCGCTCCACCTCGTCTTCCGCACGGCCCTCGACAGCCACCAGCCGCGCATCGACGCGCTGCAGGCTGTCATCCACGCGGCCGGCGACGCCCTCGTGACCGGTGAATATGAAGGCCTGCACGTTGCGGCTGAGCTCGATGACGGAACGGTCCAGCTGCAGGATGTCCTGCGAGCGGGTATTGATCTCCTCGAGATCGGAGAAGTTGGCGATCAGCCGGCTGACGCCGAAGTAGCCGAGCGTGCCGACCACCAGGACGATGCCCAGCACCAGCGCAAAGGACAGGTAGACCTGGCTGCGCAGCGAACGCGGCGTGAAGCGCCGACGTGGTTCCGCCGCGGCCGCCGTCATGAGAACAGGAACTCCCGCCAGCGCAGCAGGCTGTACTCGTACACGTCCATCACGGTGTTCCACACGTTGATGTTGGAGAAGCGCGTCAGGTACGAGCCGCCTCGCCGCACCTCGCCCTTGTCCACCGAGACTTCGCCGAAGGTATTCAGCAGCGGCCCGGCCGCCGGCTCACCCAGGTACCAGTAACGCCACTCGGCGTCCGAGAGGTGGGGCCGGGATCGCTCGGGGGTCGATATGTAGTAACCCTGGCGGGCGATGAAGGCGCCCGGCCAGCCCGACAGCCACCAGTCCATGTAGGCATAGGCGGCATCGCGCGCGGTATCTTCAATGCGGGACGACATGCACATCACGCCGTGCCAGGCGCGGTAACCCTCGCGGGGCGCAGCGTAGATGCAGGGGATGCCACGGCCCCGCAGGGCCGCGACGCCCGGCGAGAACATGCTCTGCACGACCACGCCGTCGCGCTGCATGAAATCCACCGATTGCGGCACGGAACTCCAGACCCCGCGGAAATGGCCCGCCTTCCTGTAGCGGATCAGGATGGCGAACAACTGGTCGATCTCCTCACGGGACATGTCGCCCATGTCGCGGAAGCTCATCAGGCCGAGCGCTTCCGCCGCCAGCGCGGCATCGAACAGGCCGATGGTCGGCTCGTTGACCAGCGCCACCCGCCCGCGGTACGACTCGTCGAGCAGCCAGCCCCAGGATTCCGTGTCGTAGGGCTCGCCGGCCGGCACCTCGGCCGCGTTGTAGCCGATGGAGTCGGCATTGTGCACGTAGGGCAGGAAGCTGATCCGGCCGCTGGGCTGCCGGCCCAGCGTGCCGTCCTTCTGCACGTAGAGAAGTTTGTAGGGGGCGTCGCCGCGACCGAAACTGGCGTCATCCGTCAGCCGGCCCTCCTTGGTCAGCGCGTTGATGTCCTGCCAGTAGGTCAGGCGCTTCACCTCGATCGGCTGGATCGCGCCCGCCTGCCAGAGCACCTTGAGGCTGTTCGACCACTGCTCGTAGAGATCGAAACTATCCGGCCGGGTGGAGGCCTGGTGCAGCACGGCGGCACTGCCGCCCGGATGGAACTCCACGTCGATGCCGAGATCCTGCTGCGCCTTCTGCCGCAACGGTTCCTGCAGGGTGACGTGGGTGCCGAGCACCCGGATACGGTACTTCTTGCGCGCGAACACGTACGGCGCCGCCGGCACCAGCGTGCCGGCAGCGCCGGCCGCGACGCTGGTCAGAAATTTACGGCGGGTCTGCGCCATGACTTCATCCCGATCTGCAATCCTTGAACATCCCGGTTAAAAAATAGCCATCCGTCGCCACGGGGCGATCAGCCACCGGCCGCCGGGGGCCGGTTCAGCCAGCGTTCGAGCGTTTCGAACAACTCGGTGATGTCGATCGGCTTGCCGACATGATCGTTCATGCCCGCGTCCATGCAGAGTTTGCGGTCCTGCTCGAGCACGTTGGCGGTCATCGCGATGACCGGGAGATCGGTATAGCCGTTCGCGCGCAGTTGCCGCGTCGCCTCGTAGCCGTCCATGACCGGCATCTGGCAGTCCATCAGGACCAGGTCGAAATCGCCCTGTTCCACCGCCTCGACGCCGAACGCGCCGTTCTCGGCGGATGTGACCTGTACGCCGGCCCGCTCGAGAACGGCGGTGGCGATCTCGCGGTTGACGGCGTTGTCCTCCACCACCAGCACGCGCGCACCAGCCACCTTCCGGGACGCTTCCGCAAGCCGGGTGGTGACACTCGAAGAGGCCTTCGCGCCGCGCCTGGACCGGGTGTTCATCGTGTCGCTGATGCCGTCGATGAGACAGGACGGGGTCACCGGTTTGACGAGAAACTCCTTCACCCCCTCGCCGCGCGCCTTCTGGATCACCGTGTCGTCCAGGCAGGCGCTCAGCATGAGCATGGGTGTTTCGCGGCAGCTCTTCTGCGCGCGCAGCGCCTTCGCCGTCATCACGCCGTCCATGCCGGGCATGCGGTAATCCAGGATGATGACATCGTAATGCTCCGCCTGGCCGGCGATCCGGACCGCCTCCTCGCCGGACTTCACCGTATCGACCTGGAAGTGGTGGGCCTCCAGCATGCTGCGCAGCACCTGCAGCGCAACCTCGTGATCGTCCACAACCAGCACGTGCAGGTCCCGCAGGCTGCCGTCGGCCTGGGTGAGTTCCTCGTGCTGGTTCTCCTGCAGCCCGCACTCGATCGTGAAGTGGAAGCGCGAGCCTTCCCCCTCGCGGCTTTCGACCCAGATCTCCCCCTGCATGAGTTCCACCAGGCTCTTGCAGATCGCCAGCCCCAGGCCGGTGCCACCGTACTTGCGGCTGGTGGAGCTGTCCGCCTGCGAGAACGACTGGAACAGCCGCGAGCACTGCTCCTCGTTCATGCCGATGCCGTTGTCCTCCACCTCGAAGGAGATCCGCGCGCGCCCCCCGGAGGACTCCACCAGCCGGGTGCGCATGATGACGTCGCCGTCCGACTCGCAGAACTTCAGCGCGTTGCTGATCAGGTTGATGCAGACCTGGCTCAGGCGCAGCGGATCGCCGATCAGGAACAGCGGCACGCCGGGGTCGAGATCGAAGGTCAGTTCCACCTTCCGCTGTTCCGCCTGCATGGCGAACATGTCGGCGAGGCTCTCGAGCACCTCGTCGAGGCGGAAATCGGTGTTCTCGATGGACAGCTTGCCGGCCTCGATCTTGGAGAAATCGAGGATGTCGTTGATGATGCCGAGCAGGTTCTTCGCGGCCCGTTCCAGCTTGATGAGATAGTCCCGTTGCTTCGGAGTCAGGTCGGTTTGCAGCGCCAGGTGCGACATGCCGATGATGGCGTTCATCGGCGTGCGGATCTCGTGGCTCATGTTGGCGACGAAGTCGCTCTTCGCCTGTGCCGCGGCCTCCGCGGCGTCGCGTGCCTCGGCAAGATCCTCGGTCCGCTGCCGGACCTTCTCCTCCAGGCTGGCGTTGAGTTCCGCCAGTTCCTTCCGGTGATTTTCGATCCGGACGATCAGCCCGTTGAAGCTGTTCACCAGCCGGCCGATCTCGTCCCGGCCCTCCGGGCCCGCACGCAGGCGGTAATCATTGCGTTCGCGGATGTCATGGATGGTCTGCAGCAGCCGCGCCAGCGGGCGCGTGATGACGCTCTGCAGTTGCGTCGATAGAACCAGCGCGACCAGCAGCACCGACGCATAGAGCACCAGCAGGATCTGTATCTTCTGCAGCAGCGCCTCCCACCAGAGGTCGGTGCCGGCAAGCAGGTAGATGTAGCCGATATCGCTGCCCTCGTAGTGCACCGGCGACACGTGCTCGAAGAGGCTGCCACGCAGGCGGCTGCGGGGCGTGGTATCGATCCGTTCGGGCACCAGGAGCTGGCTGCCTTCCTTGCGGTAGGAGGAGAACAGCACGCCGTCACGGTCGTAGATGGCAGCCACGCGGATCTGCGGCTTGGCCCGCATCGAGTCCAGGGTCTCCTTGGACGTCTGGCGGTCGCCGAACAGCAGTGGCGCCTCGTTGTACTCCCCGGTGAAGGAAGCCAGCTGCGCGGTGGTCTCGCCCAGCGTTCTCTCGAACATGATGCGGTCGATCCAGATGTGCCCGGCGCTGGACACCAACAGCACCACCGTCGCCACCACCAGCATCATCAGCACGAGCTTGTTGCGGATCGACAGGTCGCGCAGCAGGCCAGCGGACGCCGGACGCTCCGCCACGGTCCGGGACGCCGGGGAGTCCGGCATGTCCAGCCCGCCCGGTTCTTCCACGCGCTCTCCCGGTTTCCCCGCACCACTCATCGTTGCACCGCCACCTTGCGCAGCTTGACGCTCACCTTCAGGCCGGCCTCCCTGGCGGCCTGGTCATTCAATGCGAACCGGACGCGGTTGTTCACAGTCACGTAGCCGATCACGCCACCCAGGTCGAGGATGCGGGCGGTGTCGCCCACCGTCAGCACGCCGCTGGCCTTCCAGGTGTCCAACTGCTGCTGCAGCACGCTGGCTTCCCGGGTCCCGAAAAAAATCACCCGGCAGGGCTGGTGGCCACCGGCGACCGGATCGTAGACCAGTTCGATCGGCCGGCCGTGGGCCTTCTTGCGCGTGATGGGTTCGATGGCCTTGCCGAAGGGGTTGTCGCCGACCATGCACAGCCGGATCGGTTCATCCGGCGAGCTGAAGGCGTTGGCGGGCCAGGTCACGTAATTGATGAAGTGGATCAGGAAGGCCGCCTTGACGGCATACTCGTCCTCTGCCGCCCGTGTCCAGCCAACAGTCATCAGCAACCCGAAGCCGAGCAAAGTCCGGATCAGAATTTTGCGCACGCAAGTCTTCGCCGCCATGGCCCCCTGGCCAAGCTACAGGAACAGTCTAGTGTACCTGCAGTGACCGGAAATGAATAAAGGAACGGTTTCGGCCACGGCACCCGGCCCGCGACCGATTGGGCCGCGTCCGTCTATCCTGTGGGCTGGGATCCTCCACGCCGGCTGATCAATGCGCAGGGCAACGCTGGACGACTACGGATTGCTGGTCAACATGACCCGGCACCGGGAGATTTCTTCGCTCAACAGCGCGCTGCTGGGCGCGCTGATCAACGTGCTCCCGAAACAGAACATCCGCCTCTACGAGCGCGCCGATGACCGTTCGCCGTGGCGGTTGTCCACCGCCAGCGGGGTGAACACAGAGGCAGGCGAACGCATCGACGAGGTGGTGAAAAGCAAGGACATCGCGCTGATCGAGTCCCTGCGCAGCAGCGATGACCGCACCGTGCAGCAGACCGGCGACGACGACTTCATCAGCGTGTTCCCGATGCGCATCGGCCTGGAGTTCGTGGCGGCCATCGTCGCGGAGGGCCAGTACCGCAGCGGCGAGTCCCGCCTGATCGATGCCCTGCTGGAGAGCTACGCCAACATCTTCACCCTGCTGCACCGCAGCTCGCACGACCCGCTGACCGGCCTGCTCAACCGCCAGACCTACGACGACCGCATGAACCGCCTGGCGCTCGAAATGGCTGCCCAGGCGGACAGCATGGCGCAGCAGAATTTCCGCAAGTATTTCGTCATCATGGACATCGACCACTTCAAGCTGGTCAACGACCGCTACGGCCACCTCTACGGCGACGAGGTGCTGCTGCATTTCTCGCGCCTGATGCAGCGCTCGCTGCGCGATTCCGACCTGCTGTTCCGCTTCGGCGGTGAGGAATTCGTCGTGGTGCTGAACAACGTCGACGAGGAGACGGCGATCGAGGTGCTGGACCGTTTCCGTGAAACCGTGCAGGCCTACGACTTCCCCGGCGTGGGAGAGGTGACCGTCAGCATCGGCTTCACCTGGCTGGACCTGACCCTGCAGACCGCAACGCTGGGGGAACGCGCGGACAGCGCGCTCTACCACGCCAAGCGCAATGGTCGTAACCAGGTCTGTTTCTACGAGGCCCTGCTGCAACAGGGGCTGATCGAGCCGATCGAAGAGAAGTCCGGCAGCGACGTCGACCTGTTCTGAGCGCCCGCGCCGGGCTCACATCGACCGGCGGTACTGTCCGCCCACCTCGAACAGGGCGTCGGTGATCTGGCCCAGCGAGCAGTAGCGGGCCGCGTGCATCAGCGCCTCGAAACCGTTCCGCTGGCTGGTGACCGCCTCGCGCAGCCTGTGCAGCGCCTCCTCCGCCTGCACCCCGTTGCGCGCCTGGAAATCCCGCAGGCGGGCGATCTGGCTGCGCTTCTCCGCTTCGGTGGCGCGCGACAGCTCGATGGTCTGCGCCTCGGTCTCGGGGTGTTCGGGCAGGAAGGTGTTGACGCCGATCAGTGGCAGGCTGCCGTCATGCTTGCGATGCTCGTAGAGCATCGATTCCTCCTGGATCTTGCCGCGCTGGTAGCCGGTCTCCATCGCGCCGAGCACGCCGCCGCGCTCGGAGATGCGTTCGAACTCGCGCAGCACCGCTTCCTCCACCAGGTCGGTCAGTTCCTCGACAATGAAGGAGCCCTGCCATGGATTTTCGTTCTTCGCCAGGCCGAATTCCCGGTTGATGATCAGCTGGATCGCCAGCGCCCGCCGGACGGATTCCTCGGTCGGCGTGGTGATGGCTTCGTCGTAGGCATTCGTGTGCAGGCTGTTGCAGTTGTCGTTGATGGCGAGCAGGGCCTGCAGCGTGGTGCGGATGTCATTGAACTGCATTTCCTGCGCGTGCAGGGAACGGCCGGAAGTCTGCACGTGGTATTTCAGACGCTGGCTGCGCGCATTGGCGCCGTAGCGGTCGCGCAGGGTCACCGCCCAGATACGCCGGGCGACCCGTCCGATGACGGTGTATTCCGGATCCATGCCGTTGGAGAAAAAGAACGACAGGCTCGGCGCGAAGTCGTCGACGTGCATGCCGCGCGCGAGGTAGGCCTCCACGAAGGTGAAGCCGTTGGCGAGCGTGAACGCCAGCTGCGAGATCGGGTTCGCACCGGCCTCGGCGATGTGATAACCGGAGATCGAAACCGAGTAGAAGTTGCGCACCTCGTTGTCGATGAAGTACTGCTGGATGTCGCCCATCATGCGCAGGCTGAACTCGGTGGAGAAGATACAGGTGTTCTGACCCTGGTCCTCCTTGAGGATGTCGGCCTGCACCGTGCCGCGCACGCTGCGCAGGGTTTCCGCGCGCAGCGTCTCGCGCTCGGCGTCGCTCGGTTCCCGCCCGTTCTCGGCGACGAAGCGGTCCACCTGCTGATCGATGGCGGCATTGAGGTAGAACGCCAGGATGGTGGGCGCCGGCCCGTTGATGGTCATCGACACCGAGGTCTTCGGGTCGCACAGGTCGAAGCCGTCGTAGAGCGCCTTCATATCGTCCAGCGTGGCGATGGATACGCCGCTGTTGCCGACCTTGCCGTAGATGTCCGGCCGCTCGGCCGGGTCGAACCCGTACAGCGTCACCGAGTCGAACGCGGTCGACAGGCGCTTGGCGTCGGAGTGCTCCGACAGCTTCTTGAAACGACGGTTGGTGCGAAAGGGGTCGCCCTCGCCGGCGAACATCCGCGCCGGGTCCTCGCCCTCGCGCTTGAACGGGAAAACGCCGGCCGTGAACGGGAAGTAGCCCGGCAGGTTCTCGCGCAGGCGCCAGCGCAGCAACTCGCCGTGGTCCTCGAACTGCGGCACCGCCACGCGCGGGATCTTCGAGCCGGACAGGCTCTCGCTGACCAGGCGGGTACGCACCTCGCGGCCATGGCGTTCGCTGACCTGTTCGTCGCCGGCGTACTGCGCCTTCAGTGCCGGC
>JBFKKR010000095.1:0-11667 GCA_041682035.1 Pseudomonadales bacterium
ACATCATCGATGCGCTGGACGAGCCCGGCGGGCAGTGCGCCGCGCTCTACCCGACCAAGCCGATCTTCGACATCCCGGCGATTCCGGAGTGCGGCGCCAGCGAACTGACGCAGCGCCTGCTGGAGCAGATCAAGCCGTTCAACTACGAGCTGCATCTCGGCCAGACCGCCGCCAGCCTGCGCGTGCTCAAGAGCGGCATCAAGGTGGTGAAGACGGCCGAGGGCAAAGAGTTCCGGGCGAAGAACCTCGTCATCGCGGCAGGCGTGGGGTCCTTTCAGCCGGTGCCGTTGAAACTCGACGGCATCGATGCCTTCCTCGACACGCAGGTCAGCTACCGCGTCACCGACCTGGAAGCCTACCGCGGGAAGGACGTGGTCGTTCTCGGCGGCGGCGACAGCGCGCTCGACTGGACCCTGGAACTGGTGAAGGTGGCGCGGGACGTCACGTTGGTACACCGTTCGAAGACCTTCCGCGCGGCGCCGGCGCGGGTGGAGGAGATGCTCGCCCTGCACGAACAGGGCCGCATGACCTTCCTGGAAGGGCGCGCGAGCGGATTCTGCGCGGTCGGGAAAACCCTGACCGAACTGGAGATCACCGGCAGCGACGGCGAGACCCGCATGCTGCCGGTCGACCGCCTGCTGGTGCTGTTCGGGCTGTCACCGAAACTCGGGCCCATCGCCGAGTGGGGCCTGGAGATGGCGCACATGCAGATCGAGGTCGACACCGAGCGCTTCCAGACCGCCATCCCGGGCATCTACGCGGTCGGCGACGTCAGCCACTACCCCGGCAAGCGCAAGCTCATCCTCAGCGGCTTCCACGAGGCCGCGCTGGCCGCCTTCTCCATCAAGGAGAGCCTGAACCCGGGCCAGAAGGTCCACCTGATGTACACCACCACCAGCCCCGAGCTGCACAAGCGCCTCGGCGTCAAGGTTAATGGGTAAGGCTGTAGGCAAGGCTTCAGCCTTACCAGGCAACCGCTTGTCCCCCCGGCTCCAGTCGGACAAAATGCCCCGTCTTCCGTAACAACACACAGCCATGGCCAAGAACGTCTTCGGTTCAGAACTGGCGCCCTGCTCGCTGGATCCGAAAACCGGTTTCTACCGCACCGGCTGTTGCGAGACCGGTCCCGAGGATATCGGCGAGCACACCGTCTGCGTGGTCTGCACGGACGATTTCCTTGCCTTCAGCAAGGCGCGCGGCAACGATCTCTCCACGCCCAACCCGGACTTCGAGTTTCCCGGCCTGAAGGCGGGCGACCGCTGGTGCCTGTGCCTCGGGCGCTGGCTGGAAGCGCTGGAGGCCGGCGTCGCGCCGCGTGTCGTGCTGCGCGCCACGCACGAGAGCGTGTTGCACCAGGTCGACCTGGAGGTGCTGGAGGGGCATGCGGCGGCGGATGCGTGAGGGATTGTCGGGTTAAAGCCCGGCCTACGCCTGCCCCGGGTTTTCCTGCACCAGGCCGCGCCCCGAGAACACGCCCTTGATGTCCTCCAGCACCAGGTAGTTCACCGGCACCAGTACCAGCGTGATCAGCGTCGCGAAAAGCACGCCGAAGCCGAGCGAGACGCCCATCGGAATCAGGAACTGCGCCTGCGTGGTCTCGTCGAGCAGCAGCGGGGTGACCCCGGCGAAGGTGGTCAGCGAGGTCAGCATGACGGCGCGGAAGCGCGCCACGCCGGCGGTGTTCACCGCGTCGAAGACCGGCATGCCCTCGGCCCGTCGCTGGTTGACGTAATCCACCAGCACCAGCGAGTCATTCACCACCACGCCGACCAGCGCCAGCATGCCCATGAAACTGAGGATGCTCAGGTCCATGCCCAGCGCGATGTGTCCCAGCACCGCGCCGATGGCGCCGAACGGGATCACCGACATGACGATCAGCGGCTGCCCGTAGGACTTCAGCGGGATCGCCAGCAGCGCGTAGATCGCGAACAGGACCAGCATCAGCCCGGCCCGCAGCGAGGCGAAGGATTCCTGCTGTTCCTCGGCTTCCCCGGCGAGCCGGCCCTGCAGGCCCGGATATTCCTGCAGCAGTTCGGCCACGTAGGCCTGCAGGTCGGCCTTGAGCGCCTCGATGTCGGTGTTCTGCTTGTCGACGTCCGAGTACACGCGGATCACGCGGCGCCGGTCCACCCGCCGGATGCTGTCGTAGCCGCGCGTGTACTCGGCCTGCGCCACCTCGCTGAAGGGCACGTCAGCACCGCCCGGGGCGCGGATCAGCATGCGTTCCAGCGTCGCCAGCGTGCGCCGCTCCGATTCGGGGTAGCGCACCATCACGCGCACGTCCTCCCGGCCGCGCTGGATGCGCTGCGCCTCGATGCCGAAGAAGGCGGCGCGCACCTGCCGCGCCAGCTGTTCCAGCGTGATGCCCAGCAACTCCGCCTCCGGTTTCAGGCGCAGGCGGATCTCGCGCTTCCCGTCCGACATCGAGTTGCCGATGTCGAACACGCCCTGGTAGCTGGCCAGGCGTTCCTGCACCTTGGCGGCCGCCGCCTCCAGCCGGGCGAAGTCGGCGCCGCTCAGTTCCACCTCCAGCGGGTTGCCGGCACGGCCGATCTCGGCCCGGAAGCCGACTTCCTGCGCGCCCGGGATCGGGCCGATACGGCGGCGCCATTCCTGTACCAGGTCCGAACTCGTGATCTTCAGGCTGCGCTGCTCGGGCGACACGATCTCGAACATGACGCGGCCGACGTGACTGCCGCGGGTGTCGCCGTCCGAGGCGCCGACGGTCGAGAGGATATTGAGCACGATGCTCTCGTTGGTTTCCGGGTCGATGTACTCGGCCTTGAGTTCCTGCGCCGCCGCGGTCATGCGCTCGATGTGTCCCTGCGTCACCTCGAAGGCGGTGCCGGCAGGCATGGTCAGCGTCGCGCGGGCGGTCTCGCTCTGCACGCGCGGGAAGAAGACGAAACGCACCGCGCCGCTGCTGACGATCGCGTGGATGATGACCAGCCCCGCGACGAACAGCGCCATGGTGACGTAGCGGTGCTTCAGCGCGGTGCGCAGCAACGGCCCGTGCACGCGCGCGATCAGGCGCTCGAAACCGTCGGCGAACGCCATCTGCGCGCGGACCACCGCCCCGTGGTCTTCCGGACGGTCGCCCCGCACGCGGATGTGTTTCATGTGCGCGGGCAGGATGAGCTTGGACTCCACCAGCGAGAACAGCAGCACCGGGATCACGATCATCGGGATCTGCGCGAAGATCTGTCCGCGCGCCCCCTCGATGAAGAGAATGGGCACGAACGCGACGGCGGTGGTCAGCACGCCGAAGGTCACCGGCACGGCCACGTCGTGCGTGCCGCGGATGGCGGCGTCCAGCGGGTCGCGCGCCGTCTTCAGGCGCGTGTAGATGCTCTCCCCGGTGACGATGGCGTCGTCCACGACGATGCCGAGCACCAGGATGAACGCGAACAGGCTGACGATGTTGAACGTCACGCCGAGTTCCGGCATCAGGATCAGTGCGCCCATGAAGCTGATCGGGATGCCGATGCAGACCCACACGGCGACCGAGAAACGCAGGAACAGCGCCAGCAGCAGGAACACCAGGATCAGGCCCTGCACGGCGCTCCCGGTGAGCGTCGCCAGGCGCGCCTTGACGATGCGCGATCGGTCCCGCCAGGTCTCGATGCCGACCCCCGGCGGCAGCGTGGGCCGCATCCGCTCGACGTAGGCGAATACGGCGTCCGCCACCTGGATCGCGCTCTGGTCGCCGGTCCGGTACACCTCGATCAGCACGCCCGGCCTGCCGTTGAACAGCGAGCGCAGCGGGTCTTCCTCGAAGCCGTCGTTCACCACCGCGATATCGCGCAGCAGCAGTTGCGTGCCGTCCTCCCGGCTGCGGACGACGATGCGTTCGAACTCGCGTTCCGTGTAGGCCTGGCCCAGCGTGCGGATCAGTACCTCGCCGCCGCGCGTGCGGATGGCGCCGGCCGCCAGGTCGAGCGAGGAGCGCTGCACGGCCGCGGCCACCTCCTGCAGGGTCAGCCCGAGCGCCTCCAGCGTGTTGGCGGGGATCTCGATGGAGATCTCGTAGTCGCGCACCTCCTGCAGTTCCACCTGCGATACGTCGGGCAGGTTGACCAGGTCGTCCCGCACCCGCTCGCCCAGCGCGCGCAGCCGCCGTTCCGGCAGGTCGCCGGAGATGCCCACCGCGATGACCTCGCGCTTGCGCGCGGCCAGTTCGTAGGTGGGCCGCTCGGCGTCGGCCGGGAAGGTGCTGATGGCGTCGACCCTGTTCTTGATCTCGTCCAGCAGTTCCCGCGGCGCGTAACCCTGTTCGACCTCGACCGTGACGATGCCGGCGCCCTCGGCGGCGGTGGCAATGATCTTCTTGATGCCCTCGATGTCGTAGATGGCCTCCTCGATGCGCAGCACCACGCCTTCCTCGGATTCGGTCGGCGTGGCGCCCCGGAAGGGCACGGCGATGGTGACGAGGTCCAGCTCGAAGGATGGAAAGACTTCCAGCGGGGTGCGGCTGGAGGCGGCATGGAAGCCGGCGCCGAAGATCAGCACCATCAGCAGGTTGGCGGCGACGCCGTTGCGTGCGAACCAGGCGATCAAGAGCCGGGTTTCCCGGGTGCCGCACCGGTCTGCGCCGTGGGCGCGTCGGCAGACGGGTCATGCACGCGCACCGGCATGCCGTCGGTGGCCAGCGGCAGCGCGCTGGTGACGACGCGCACGCCCGGTTGCAGCCCCTCGAGCACCACGGCGCTGGAGTCGTCCTTCCAGGCGATGCGCGGCGTCTGCGTCAGCAGCCGGTCGTCCCCGGTCACCGTGAGAATGCGGTTGTCCGGCGTCAGCGCAATGCGCGGCACCTGGTAGGCTGCTTCGAACCGGTTACCGTGAATGACCGCCTCGACGAACTGACCGATCTTCAGCGGCGGCCGGCCCGTTTCATCGGCGGCGTAGGGGTCGTCCACCTGCGCGATCACGAAAATCTGGCGGCTGGAGGCGTCGATCGCGCCCTCGCTGCGCACGACCCGGCCCGTCCAGGTCACATCACTGCCACCGATGCGGGCGGACAGCGTGACGGCCGGTTCGACGCGCTTGCCGTCGGTCGGCTGGCGGTACCGTCCGGGCAGGTCGACGTGTGCGAGCTGCTGGTTGGTGAGCGGCAGCCGGACCTCCACGTAGTCCGTGGCATAGATGCGGCCGAGCACGTTGCCCGGCGCAACGGTCTGGCCGATGTCCGCGCGCTGCTCCAGCACGCGGCCCGCGTAGGGTGCCCGGATCTCGGTGCGTTCCAGGTTGAGCCGTGCCTGCGCCAGTCGCGACCCGGCCGCCGACAGGGCCGCGCGCGCGCCGGCCAGCTGCGGCTTGCGCAGCGCCAGGTCGGTCGGCGGCTGGTCCAGTTCCAGGCGCCCGAGGTCCCGCGCCGCCTGCTGTGCCCGCGCCTCCTCCTGCGCCAGTTGCAGCCGCGCCTGGACGAGATCGGCCTCGGCGATGCGCACGGCGATCTCGTAGTCGCGCGGGTCGATGCGCAGCAGCCGCTCCCCGGCCTCGAAGAAGGCGCCGTCGCGGAAGTTCTCGCTGGTATCGATCACCACGCCGCCGACCTGCGGCACCAGTTCGCTCTCGGTGCGTGGCTGCACGGTGCCGCGGCTCTGCAACCGGACCTGGTAGGGCGCCGGGTGCAGTTCGACCACCTCGACCAGCGGCGGACTCGGTCGCGGCGGCTCCCGCACGGGCTCGTCCCGGCTGGCGATGATGATGCGCGCGGCCAGCACGGCCGAGACCACGATCACCAGTGGCAGTGCAACACGCAGGATTTTCGTCACGGGGTGGCAGGCTCCCTTTCACCGGGTTCGGGTACGGCGCCGCCCAACGCAAGGTGCAGGTCCACCCGGTTCTGTAACCGCTGGCTGCGCAATGCGATCAGGCTTCTGCGTGCATCCAGCGATCTGCGCTGTGCTTCCAGCAGTGTAGCGATATCGACCAGCCCGGCGGCGTACTGTTCCCGCGCCAGCTGCTCGGCCGTCACCGACTCGCGTGTCGCGTCCTGCTGCGCCTGCTCCTGCGCCTGCAGCCAGCCTTCGGCGTGCAGCGCGCTCTCGACCTCGCGCACCGCCTGTACCGTGGCCGCGGCGTACTCGGCGATGCGCGCCTCCCGCTCGGCGAGGGCTGCCTCCCGTTCCGCCTGCAGCCGCCCGCCGCTGAAAACCGGCTGCGCCAGGCTGGCGGCGATGTTCCAGGCCAGGAACTCCGGGTTGGTGAGGTCCGCGAGGCGCGCGCCGCTGCGCCCGCGCGAACCGCCGAGCACCAGGCTTGGCAGCAGGTTCTTGCGCGCCGCCAGCGCGGTTTCCTCCTGCGCCAGCAGGCGGCTGCGCACCGATCGCAGGTCCGGGCGTCGCTCCAGCAGTTGCAGCGGGAGGCCGGCGGCGGGGGTGGCCCCGGGCGACGGCAGGGTCTTCCCTACCACGAGCGTGGCGTCCGGCACCCGCCCGAGCAGCACCTCCAGGCTCAGGATGAGGTTGGTCAGGTTGCCTTCGCTGGCGGCCAGCTGGCTCTCGGCGGCCGCCGCCTGGGCCCGCAGCAGGCGCAGGTCGAGGACCGGGTTGATGCCGGCGATGACGCCGTCCGAGACGGTCTCCAGGTTGGCGCGGTAGTTGGCGAGCGTCTCGCGCAGCGTCTCGCGCTGCTGCAGGGCGGCGATGGCCTGGAACCAGGTCCTGCTGATATTCCCGGCCAGGGCGAGCCGGGCGGCAGCGTGATCCTCCGCGGTGGACCGGGCGCTCCACGCCGCGGCATGGGCCTGGTTGGCGATACGCTGCCAGACGTCGGCCTCCCAGGAGATCTCGACACCGGCCTCGTAGGACTCGCTCACCGTCGACGTGGTCGTGCCGGCGACGGTCACCGCGCGCCGGCTGCGCGCGCCGTCCAGCCCAAGGGTGAGTGCCGGCCAGCGTGGCCCGGCGGCGGCGCCGGCCTGCGCGTCCGCCGCCCGCACCCGGGCCGCCAGGGCCCGCAGGTCGTGGCTGTTGCGCAGGCCCTCCCGCACCAGGCCGGTCAGGCGTTCATCCCCCAGCCCGCGGACCCAGTCACCGGCGACATCGCCGTCATCCGCCGCCGACCACTCCGCCGGCAGGTCCACCGCGGGTGCCGGCGCGGGGTCCGGATGGCTGTACAGTCCACAGCCGCTCGCACCGGCCAGCAGCAGGGAGAGCCAGGCGGGGGCGGTGAGGGCGGTGCGCAGCAAGGCCATGAACGGGTCCATCAGCAGGGGGCGACGGCGGCCGGGTGCGTCAGAAAACCGGCAAGAAATTGCCGCGCCCTTACAAGTTATTGAAAAACATAGCATAAAAAAATAGGCACGGTGCTTGCATTCAGAGCCGGTGAACGCGCAGCTCCGGCAGACCGCCGGCGTTCCGGGAAGGAACGGGTGCGTGGTCATTCGCCGTACAGGGCGCAGGGAAGCGCCGCGGTCGTACGGAGAATGCCACCACCGGCGCGCACAGGGAACAACCGGACCAGGGAAGATCCATGCAGGAAGCAGCCATCCGCGAAACCGGTGCGGCGGCCAACACCGCCGCACCGTTTCGCAACGCCGGGGAACTGGAACGGGCCGTGCAGACCTTCGGCCACATGTCGGAGCGCCTGGCCAACTCCTACCGGGAACTGGAGCGGCAGGTCAGCCAGCTCAGCGGCGAACTGAATCGCGTCAGTGCCGAGCGCAGCCACGAGGTGGACGAGCGCGAGCGGCTCGCCGGGCGCCTGCGCAACCTGCTCGAACTGCTGCCCGGCGGTGTCATCGTGCTCGACGGCGCCGGCCGCGTGCAGCAGTGCAACCCGGCCGCCTGCCAGATCCTCGGGCGGGACATCGAGCGGGCGCGCTGGGTCGACATCATCCGGGAGGTGTTCGCACCGCGTGGCGACGACGGCCACGAGGTCTCGCTGCGCAACGGCCGCCGCGTCGGCATCGCCACCGCCTCGCTGGGCCGGGAACCGGGCCAGATCATCCTGCTCACCGATCTCACCGAGACACGCCGCCTGCAGGCGGACCTGTCCCGTCACCAGCGCCTCTCGGAAATGGGGCGCATGGTCGCCTCGCTGGCGCACCAGGTGCGCACGCCGCTGGCATCCGCCCTGCTGTACTGCGGACACCTGTGTGATTCCGAACTCGACGAGTCGCAGCAGCGCCGCTTCGCCCTGAAAATCCGCGACCGGCTCGAGCGGCTCGAGCGGCAGGTCCGCGACATGCTTCTTTTCGCGCGCGGGGAGACCGGCCTGAGCGGGGTCGAAACTGCCGCGAACCTCGTCGCCGGGGTCCGCACGATCACCAGTCCGCTGCTGGCGCGCGCCGGCATGCTGCTCACCGAACAGGTCGCCAGTCCCGGTGCGATGGTCCGCTGCAACCGCGAGACGCTCGTCGGCGCGCTGGTCAACCTGGTCGAGAACGCCATGCAGGCCGGAGGCGGCGGCCGCCCGATCGAACTGCACGCACACGCCGGGCAGGGCACCCTCGTACTGGAAGTGCGCGACCACGGACCGGGCATCGATCCGGCCCGGCTGGCGCAGGTGCGCGAACCATTTTTCACCACGCGCGAACACGGCACCGGCCTCGGTCTCGCCGTGGTGCAGGCCGTCGCCGCCAGTCACGGCGGCCGGCTGGAACTCGAATCCGAACCCGGCCGGGGGCTGTCCGCACGTATCGTGCTGCCCCTGCGGGAAGGCACCCTGGAGACGGAGGAAGTGGCATGAACGAACCGGCACGCGTGCTGATCGTGGAGGACGACTCGGACCTGCGCGAGGCAGTATCGGACACGCTGGAACTGGAGAAGATCCCGTTTCGCACTGCCGAGGACGGCGAGGCGGCCCTGCGCGCCCTGCACCAGGCGCCGGCATCGCTGGTGGTCTCGGACGTGAACATGCCCGGCATGGACGGTCATGCGCTGATGGGCGCCATCCAGGCGCAGTTCCCCGGCACGCCGGTCGCGCTGATGACCGCCTACGGCACCATCGAGCGCGCCGTGGACGCCATGCAGGCGGGCGCGGTCGACTACCTCGTCAAGCCGTTCGCCTCCGATGCGCTGGTCGCACTGGTGCGCCGGTACGCGGGCACCGGCGGTGGCACCGGCGGCGGCCGGGCAGTGCAGCCGATCGCCGAGGATGCCGCCAGCCGCGAGCTGCTGGCACTGGCCGAGCGCGTCGCCCAGACCCCGTCCACCGTGCTGATCTCCGGCGAGTCCGGTACCGGCAAGGAAGTGCTGGCCCGTTACATCCACGACTGTTCGCCGCGCGCGGACGGACCGTTCGTCGCCATCAACTGCGCCGCCATTCCCGAGAACATGCTGGAAGCGACGCTGTTCGGGCACGAGAAGGGCGCCTACACCGGCGCCTACACCAGCGCGCCCGGCAAGTTCGAACTCGCCGACGGCGGCACGCTGCTGCTGGACGAGGTCTCGGAGATGGACATCGCGCTGCAGGCGAAGCTGCTGCGCGTGCTGCAGGAACGGGAGGTGGAGCGTGTCGGAGCGCGGAAACCGGTTGCCGTGGACGTGCGGGTGATCGCCACGACCAACCGCGACCTGCGCGCCGCGGTGGAAGCGGGCAGTTTCCGCGAGGACCTCTACTACCGGCTCAGCGTGTTCCCGCTGGCCTGGCGCGCGCTGCGCGAGCGGACCGACGACATCCTGCCGCTGGCCGGCCGCCTGCTGCGCCTGCACGCCGGCAAGATGGGCCTGCCGGCGCCGGCTTTCTCGCCGCTGGCCGAGGAGGTGCTCCTGGCGCACCGCTGGCCCGGCAACGTGCGCGAACTCGACAACGCGCTGCAGCGTGCGCTGATCCTCTCCGGGACCGGGGTGATCGAACCGGAGCACCTGCGCCTGGAGAGCTTTGCGGGCGCCGCGGCCACGGCGGGCGACGAAGCGGATGACAGCCGCCTGGAGAACAACCTGCGGGACCGCGAATTCAGCCTCATCGTCGACGCCATCCGGGACGAGCGGGGCAGCCGCAAGCACGCGGCGCAACGGCTCGGCCTGAGCCCGCGCACGCTGCGCTACAAGATCCAGCGCTTCCGCGAGGAAGGCCTCGATGTCGAGGCGGCGCTGCAGACGGCCTGAGCGGCAGGAAGATCACGGAGGACTGAGCCATGGAAATCGGACGAGCCGACGTCAACAGCCTGCTGATGCAGATGCGGGCGATGAAAGCGGACATGCAGGGCCTGCGCGAGGGCACGCCGCTGCCCGGTATCCAGCAGGGCACGCCGTTGCCGGGTGTGCGGGAGGTGCAGCGCCCGGACGCGCCGAGCTTCAGCAACATGCTGGAGAGCGCGGTCAACGCGGTCAACGAGACGCAGATGAAGTCTGCGGACCTGGCGCGGCGGTTCGAGATGGGTGACCCGGGCACCACGCTGCCGGAGGTGATGATCGCGATGCAGAAATCCAGTGTCGCGTTCACCGCCATGACGGAGGTGCGCAACAAGCTGGTCACCGCGTACGAAGAAATCATGAAGATGCCGGTCTGACGGCACACTGAGCAGGGCTGGGAGCAAGAGAGATGGCGGAAGCAGCACAAGCAGATGCGGGGAACCTGCCGGCGGTACCGACCTCGCCGGTGGTCGACGGATTCAGCAGTCTTGGCATCGTGCGCCAGATCGGCCTCATGATCGGGCTGGCGGCGAGCGTCGCCATCGGCCTCGCCGTGGTGCTGTGGTCGCAGGAGCCGAACTACCAGCCGCTGGCGCGGGACCTGAGTTCCTACGATGCGGCGCAGGTGGTCGAGGTGCTGCGCCAGAACGAGGTGAAATACCGCATCGAGCCGAATAGCGGCGACCTGCTGGTGCCGGTGGAGCAGATCCACCAGATCCGCATGCAACTGGCGGCGGCCAACATCAGCCTCAACCGGGTCGTCGGCCTGGAGGTGCTGGACAAGGAACAGGGCCTGGGCACCAGCCAGTTCATGGAGGCGGCGCGCTACCGGCGCGGTCTCGAGGGCGAACTGGGGCGTACCATCTCGAGCCTCAAGGCGGTGCGTAACGCACGCGTCCACATCGCCATCCCGCGGCGCTCGGTGTTCGTACGTGACGCGCGCAAGCCGACCGCCTCGGTGGTGCTGGAGGTGTATTCCGGCGCCGTCCTCGATCCGCGCCAGATCGCCGGCATCGTCAACCTGGTCGCCAACAGCATTCCGGAACTGGAGCGCGAGGGCGTCTCGGTGGTCGACCAGGACGGCCGCCTGTTGTCGGATCACGAGAAGAACCGCGACATCCTGATGGCGGCGCGGCAGTTCGAGTTCACCCGCCAGTACGAGGACGTGCTGACCGACCGCGTCAGCAGCGTGCTGGAACCGATCATCGGCGTCGGCCACTACAAGGCCGAGGTGACCGCCGACATCGACTTCACCGTGGTCGAACAGACCGCCGAACAGTTCAACCCCGACCTGCCGGCGCTGCGCAGCGAGCAGAGCATCGGCGAGCAGCGCGCGGGCGGCGGGCCGGCCGGCGGCATTCCGGGTGCGCTGTCCAACCAGCCGCCGGGTGCGGCGACTGCGCCCGAGGTGGCCGCGGGTGCGGCGGGCGGCGCGGGTGCGGCGGGCGGCCCGGCCGGCAGCAGCCGCAACCAGGTGACGCGCAATTACGAGCTCGACCGCACGATCAGCCACACCCGCCCTGACAGCGGCCGGCTGCGCCGTCTCAGCGTCGCGGTGGTGCTGGACAACCTCCGCGAGGGAGCC
>JBFKKR010000096.1:0-11438 GCA_041682035.1 Pseudomonadales bacterium
CTCGACCAAGAAGGAACAGGCGGCGTTCCGCAAGCTGATCAAGGCCAACCCGCGCAACTACATTGCCCAGCCGACGCTGAACCTGTCCACCGTGCCGACGCTGGTCGGCGGCAACCGTGCCGAGCCGCGCCATGTCGACCTGCGGCCGTTCATCCTCTCCAGCGACAAGGTGCACGTGACCACCGGCGGCCTCACCCGGGTGGCGCTGCGCAAGGGATCGCTGGTGGTGAACTCGTCACAGGGCGGCGGCAGCAAGGACACCTGGATCATCGACGAGGAGGCTTCCTGATGCTATCGCGGGTCGTTGAAACGATTTACTGGATGGCGCGTTACATCGAGCGCGCCGAGGACATGGCGCGCCTGATCAACGTCAACTCCAACCTGCTGCTGGACCTGCCCAAGGGGATCGCGCCGGGCTGGCGTCCGCTGGTGACGATCACGGGTTGCGAGGAGCAGTTCAATGAACTGGAGGACCGCGACGACCAGAAGGTCATCCTGCGCTTCCTGGTCGGTGACCAGCGCAATCCCAGCTCCATCATCTGCTCCCTGCAGCAGGCGCGAGAAAATGCCCGCACCATCCGCGACGTGATCCCGCGCGAGGCCTGGGAGCAGATCAACAGCATCCACCTCTACGCCAAGGAGAACCTCGCCTCGGGGCTGTCACAGCGCGGCCGCTTCAAGTACCTGCGCAACATCATCTCGCACTGCCAGCTGCTCACCGGCATGCTGGCGGGCACCATGAACCACGACGAGGGCTACATCTTCCTGCGCATGGGACGCAACCTGGAGCGCGCCGACATGACCAGCCGCATCATCGATGTGCGCTCCGCCAGCCTGCTGGCCGAGGATGCCCCGGAACTGCGGCCGCTGGACAACATCCAGTGGATGAGCGTGCTGAAGTCCATGACCGGCTACCAGATGTACCGGCGCGAGATGCAGGTGTCGGTCCGCCGCGCCGACGTGCTGCGCTTCCTGATGCAGAGCACCAGCTTTCCGCGCTCGGTGCTGCACTGCATGGGCGAACTGGAAGCGGCTCTCTCCCTGCTGCCGAACAACGAGGACCCCCTGCGCGCCGTGGCGCGGGTCAAGCGCACGATCCAGGAGGCCAACGTGCGCAAGCTGGCGCAGAGCGCGCTGCACGATTTTCTCGACGAGCTGCAGCTGGGCCTGAGCGACATTCACACCGACGTGCAGAATGCCTACTTCCTCAGCGGCGCGGGGCAGTCGCGGACGAACCAGGCACAGACGCAGTCGACCGCCTGAAGCTTCACGGGCTGCGCTGCAGCGCGCGGATGCGCGGCACGAGCCGGAACCCCATCAGCACCAGCAGGATGGCGAAGTACACCGCCTGCTCACCGTAACCGGCCTTGGCGGTCCAGGCGAAGTGGATCATGGCCAGCACCGCGATCACGTAGACCAGCCTGTGCAGCTGCACCCAGCGCCGTTTCAGGCGCCGCCGCCAGGCATCGGTGGAGGTCACGCCGAGCGGGATCAGCAGCACCAGCGCCAGGAAACCCACCACGATGTATGGCCGCTCCAGCAGGTCGTCGGCGAGCAGCGCCGGGCTCCAGCCGAGCATGAAAGTCGCGTAGGAGAGGAAATGCACGCTGGCATAGAACAGCGTGAACAGGCCGAACATGCGCCGCAGCCGCGTCAGCCACGACTGCCCGGTCAGCTGGCGCAGCGGCGTGACCGCCAGCGTGATCCAGAGCATCGTGATGGCCCACTCGCCCAGTTCCTTGACCAGGCGCTCGGCCGGGTCCGGCCCGAGCTGGTTGCTGAAACCGAGATAGAAAACCGCCGCGCAGGGCAGCAGGCAAAGCACGAACAGGGCCGGCTTGATGCGGTATTCGATGATATGGACCTGCACCCGAACCGCTCCCACTGTGGGCCACCCTTCAGGGTGACATGCCGATTCAGAAATACTCCTGCAGGTTCATGCCCGCATAGAGCGACGCAACCTGCTCTTCATAGCCATTGAACTTGCGCGTGGCGATGTGGTTCGGGCTCCACAGCGTGCTGGGCAGGCGACGTTCGCGTTTCTGGCTCCAGCGCGGATGGTCCACCTCCGGGTTCACGTTCGAATAGAACCCGTACTCGTGCGGAGCGGACTTGTTCCAGGTGGTGCCCGGCTGCGTTTCCTGCAGGCGGATACGGACGATGGACTTGATCGACTTGAAACCGTACTTCCACGGCACCACCAGCCGGATCGGCGCGCCGTTCTGGTTCGGCATCACCTTGCCGTACAGGCCGACCGCGAGGATCGTCAGCGGGTGCATGGCCTCGTCCATGCGCAGACCCTCGACGTAGGGATACTCGATGGACGACAGGCCGGCGCTTTGCCCGGGCAGGTTGTCCCGGTCGAGGATGGTCTGGAAGGCGACGTACTTCGCCTGCGCGGTGGGCCCGAACCGCTTCAGCAGGTCACCCAGCGGGAAACCCACCCACGGCACCACCATCGACCACGCCTCGACGCAGCGCAAGCGGTAGATGCGCTCCTCCAGTGCATGGGGCCTGAGAATATCCTCCAGCGTGTAGGTGCCGGGTTTCTCCACCGCCCCCTCGATCGCCACGCTCCAGGGGTCGGTCCGCAGCAGGTGCGCATTCTTCAGCGGGTCGCCCTTGTCGGTTCCCAGCTCGTAGAAGTTGTTGTAACTGGTGACGTCCTCGTACGGCGTCAGCGGTTCCTCGGTCGCGAAGGGCCCCGGCTGCAGCGCAGCCAGCTTCGGTCCCAGGCCGTGCCCCGCCGCGGCACTGCCGCCGGCGCCGGTCCCGTTGGCGTCATCACAGCCGGCGAGCAGACCGCCGGCCAGCAGTCCGGCGGCGCCGGTCATGAACCGGCGGCGGTCGTGGTAGACGGATTCGGGCGTGATCTCGGACGGCGCGGGAGCGCCACGGTCCTGCCTGCGGATCAGCATGGGAAAGCCCCGGGGGCGTTGCTTGCGGGTAACGCCGGTTCAGACCGCGCCACTGGCGGGAGGTTCCTCCTCCCCGTCCTTCCCGCCCCGCAGCGACATCACCGGACCGGACAGCGCATAGGCGAACACCAGGCAGAGCAGCACCAACGGCGGATGCAGGTTGACGACCGCCACGCCGACGACGATAGCGAGCAGCGCGTAGAACGGCACGTGCCCCTTCGGATCGACCTGCTTGAAACTGCTGTAGCGGAAATTGCTGACCATCAGCGCGCCGCTGAGCGCGACCCAGAACGCGGCAAAGATGGCGACCCCGGTCTGGTCGCCGCTGATGCCCAGGTCCGCACCGACCCAGATCATCCCGGCCACCAGGGCCGCGCCGGAGGGACTCGGCAGGCCGGTGAAATAACGGCTGTCGGCTACCGCGATCTGCGCATTGAACCGCGCCAGCCGCAGCGCGGCGCCGGCGCAATAAATGAAGGCGGCCATCCAGCCCAGCTTACCGAGCATCGACAGCGACCAGCTGAAGGCCACCAGCGCCGGTGCGACGCCGAAAGCGACCATGTCGCTGAGGGAGTCGTACTCGGCGCCGAAATCCGATTGCGTATGGGTGAGCCGGGCCACGCGGCCATCGAGACCATCGAACACGCCGGCCACGAAGATGGCGATGGCGGCCGCCTCGAAGTGGCCGTTCATGCCGGCGATGATGGCGTAGAAACCCGAGAACAGCGCGCCGGTGGTGAACAGGTTGGGAAGCAGGTAGATACCGCGCCGGCGCTGGCGCTGCCTCTCCGGCTCGCCACCTCGCTTCTCGAGAGAGGCCACCGGGCCGTTCTCTGGCTGGTCTTGCGGATCGCTGCTCATGCGGGACACCGATAATGGCGAATCATCCCGACAGTATAACAACCACGCCGGGGAAGCCGTTTTCGCCGCGCTTCACCACCAGCCGTGGAGGCCGAAGATGAACTGAACGTCATCGCGCTCCCCACCGGCCATGCGTGCGCTGCCACCCAGCAGACGATAACCGGCGATGCCGACGTAGGGCACGAAGCGCCGGGTCACCTGGTAACGCAGGCGCAGGCCGCCCTCCCAGCCGGTCAGGCCACGACCCTGCGCACGGTCCGCGTCCGCCTTGTTCTGCCAGTTCAGCGCCAGCCTCGGCACCAGTTCCAGCCGCTGCGCCAGGCGCAGTTCGTACTCCAGTTCGGTCCGCAGCTGTACGCGCCCGCTTTCGCCGAGGAACAGGGCGGCGTCGGTCTCCAGCCAGCCCGGCGTGATGCCCTGCACGCCCAGCGCCAGCCACTGCCGCGCCGGCCGCGGCTCGAATTCCGAGCGCCAGCCCCACTGCAGGTCCCAGTGCGGCGCGACGGCCACGCTGTGGAGCACCTGCAGTTCGGCTTCCTCGGTCCGGCCTTCCGCGTACTCGCCTTCCGATTTCAGCCAGAGCTTGTGCAGGTCTTTGCCCAGGTAACCGTCCACGTCCCAGGTCCAGTTGCGCTCCGCGCCCCCGGTCCCGCGTTCGAGCCGGTCGACGGACAGCATCGCGCGCAACGGATCGTGATCGTGGCCCGGTCCGGCCTGGGCCGGGACGCCCGCCAGCAGGGCGGCAACGGCGAGCAGCCGGCGCAGGTACCTCACACGCGCACCTCGCGGAACATGCCGGGCATGTGGTAAAGCAGGTGGCAGTGATAGGCCCAGCGCCCGCGCGCATCCACGCTGACGCGGTAGCTGATGCGCTTGCCGGGCTGCACCAGCAGGGTGTGCTTGCGTGGCAGCCGGTCCCCGTGCATGCCGTTCTCGATATCGCTCCACATGCCGTGCAGGTGCACCGGGTGCGTCATCATGGTGTCGTTGACCAGGGTCACCCGCAGCCGCTCGCCGTACCGGAACAGCAGCGGTTCGGCGTCCGCGAACGGGATGCCGTCGATAGACCACATGTAGCGCGCCATGTTGCCGGTCAGGTGCAGCTCGATCTCGCGATCGGGATCGCGACAGTCCGGCGCGGTCCCCAGGTGGCACAGATCGGCGTAGCGCAGCACCCGCCGGCCGTACCGGCGCCGGTGATCACGCAGCCCGATGCCGGGGTCGTCGGCGCCGTCCGGCGCCCGCTCCGCGCGCATGTCGACCTGCGGGCCGAATTCGCTCGCGGCATGGGCGGGCTCCGCCGGGGGTGCAGGCATCATGTGTCCCGCATGTCCGCCATGTCCGCCATGTCCGCCATGCATGGCATGGTCCATGCCCGCGTGATCCGCGCTGCCGCCGTGATCCATGCGCATGCCCATGTCGGCGTGCCCGAGCACCGGTGGGTGATCCATGGGTGGCGGTTCGGCGCGCAAGGACGGATCGGGCGTCAGCGTGCCCAGCGCGAAACCGGAGCGGTCGATCGCCTGCGCGAAGATGCTGTAGGCGGTATCCGCCGCCGGCTCCACCACCACGTCATAGGTCTCGGCCACGCCGATGCGCAGGTCATCGACGGAGAAAGGCTCCACGTACTGGCCGTCCGCCGCCACGACCTTCATCTTCAGTCCCGGCAAACGCAGGTCGAACAGCGTCATCGCGGCGGCATTGATGAAACGCAGGCGGACCTTCTCGCCGCGCCGGAACAGCGCCGTCCAGCCCCGGGCGGGTGGCTGGCCGTTCATCAGGAAGGTGTAGGTCATGCCGGTGACATCGGAGATGTCCCGGTCGCTCATGCGCATCCGGTTCCACATGGCGCGATCGCGCCAGGTGGCCGTCACGCCCTGCGCGCGGATCTGCTGCCAGAGGTCGTCCGCCGTGCGCTCGCGCGTGTTGTAGAAGTGACTGACCTTCTTCAGCGTGCGGTAGACATCGTCCGGATCCTCGTCGGTCCAGTCAGACAGCAGCACGACGTAGTCGCGCTCGGTCGGGACCGGGTCCGGTTCCCGCGGGTGGATCACGATGGCCCCGTAGTGCCCGGTCTGCTCCTGGAAACCGGAATGGCTGTGGTACCAGTAGGTGCCGCTCTGCTGCACCGGGAAGCGGTAGGTGAAGGTCTCTCCGGGACGTATGCCCGGGAAGCTCAGTCCGGGCACACCGTCCATGTGCGTCGGCAGGATCATGCCATGCCAGTGGATCGAGGTGTCCTCGGCGAGGTGGTTGTGCACGCGGATGGTGACCGTCTCACCCTCGCGCCAGTGCAGCACCGGCGCCGGCAGCGCGCCGTTCATCAGCGTCGCCGTGCGGTTCGCGCCGGTGATGTTCACAGCGTGGTAGCCGACGTGCAGGTCGAACGCGCGCCCGTGCAGCGCCGGACCCGCTGGCGGCCGGCCCGCTTGCGCCCGCCCGGCGCCCGCCGCGAGCAGCCCCGCCCCCGCCGCGCTGCCCAGCACAAAGCGGCGGCGGGTGAGGTGATGGGGTGTCCGTGGCTGGTTCATGAAACCAGCTTAAACCCTGTAGGTGTATCCGGGGTCAAGCGTCAGTCAGCCTGAAGGCTGACCTGCAGGTCACGGGCCGCGGGCGGGTGGGGCTTCAGCCCTAACGGCCAAAGCCCGCCCCCATGTACCCGGCCTCAGTTGACGCTCTTGTCGACCAGCTTGCCCTTGGACAGCCACGGCATCATGCCGCGCAGGCGCCCGCCGACCTCCTCGATGGGGTGCTCCTCGCCAATGCGGCGCTTGGCCTTGAGGGTCGCCGCACCAGCCTGGTTCTCCAGGATGAACTCGCGCGCGAACTCGCCGGTCTGGATCTCCCGGAGGATCCTGCGCATCTCGGCACGGGTCTCGTCGGTGATGATACGGGGGCCACGGGTCAGGTCGCCGTACTCGGCCGTGTTGGAAATCGAGTAGCGCATGTTGGCGATACCCCCTTCATACATCAGGTCGACGATCAGTTTCAGCTCGTGCAGGCACTCGAAGTAGGCCATCTCGGGCGCGTAACCGGCTTCCACCAGCGTCTCGAAACCGGCCTGCACCAGCGCCGTGGCGCCGCCGCAGAGCACCGCCTGCTCGCCGAACAGGTCGGTCTCGGTCTCTTCGCGGAAGTTGGTCTCGATGATGCCGGCGCGGCCGCCGCCGTTGGCGGAGGCGTAGGACAGCGCGATGTCCTTGGCCTGGCCGGTCGCGTCCTGGTAGACCGCGATCAGGCTCGGCACGCCGCCGCCGTCCTTGTAGGTGGATCGCACCAGGTGACCGGGCCCCTTGGGCGCGATCATGATGACGTCATGGCTGGCAGCCGGCTGGATCTGCTGGAAGTGGATGTTGAAGCCGTGGGCGAAGGCGATCGCCGCGCCTTTCTTCAGGTTGGGCTCGATTTCCTCGCGGTACAGGCGCGCCTGGTGCTCATCCGGCGCCAGGATCATGATCACGTCGGCGCCACGGACGGCCTCGGCGACGTCCGCCACCGCCAGGCCCGCGCCCTCTGCCTTGGCCCGCGAGGAGGAGCCGGGCCGCAGGCCGACCACGACGTTGACCCCGGATTCCTTCAGGTTGTTGGCGTGCGCGTGACCCTGCGAGCCGTAGCCGATGATGGCGACCGTGCGCGACTGGATGATGGAAAGATCTGCGTCCTTATCGTAGTAAACCTGCATGGATATCCCCTGTCTGAGATGGCTGTTCCGCCTGCGGCGGGTGAAAAAATGAGCGGATTCTACTCTGATTCCCGGCTCGTGAAAAATTCCGATACATTGCTGGGCTGAGGGGTTGGCTACCGGGGGTCGGGGCCGTGGCCGTGTAAGGCTGAAGCCTTACCTACAGACCCGGCACCCGCAACCTGCGCCTACACCGCCAGCACGCGGTCGCCGCGGGCGATGCTGCTGACGCCTGACCGGACCACCTCCAGCACGTTGGTGCGCCCCACCGCGTCGAGGAAGGCGTCCAGCTTCTGCGAGGTGCCCGTCAGCTGCACCGTGTAGATCGAATGCGTGACGTCGACGACCTGGCCGCGGAAGATGTCGGCGCACCGTTTCACCTCCTCGCGGTGCTCGCCCTGCGCCTTGATCTTGATCAGCATCAGCTCGCGCTCGATGTGCGAACCCTCGGACAGGTCCATCACCTTGACCACGTCCACCAGCTTGTTGAGCTGCTTGGTGATCTGCTCGATGACCTTGTCCGGACCGAAAGTGGCCAGCGTCAGGCGGGACAGGGTCTGGTCCTCGGTCGGCGCAACGCTGAGCGACTCGATGTTGTAACCGCGCTGCGAGAACAGGCCGATGACCCGCGACAGCGCGCCGGGCTCGTTTTCCATGAGGATCGAAATGATATGTCTCATCGTCAGGTCCTCTCCGTCTTGCTGAGCCACATGTCGCGCATGGAGCCACCCTTGATCTGCATCGGGTAGACGTGCTCGGTGCGGTCGACGTAGATGTCCAGGAACACCAGCCGGTCCTTGTACTTGCCGAAGGCATCCTTCAGCGCCGGCTCCAGGTCCTTCCTGTCGGTGACCTTGATGCCGATGTGGCCGTAGGCCTCCGCCAGCTTCACGAAATCGGGCAGCGACTGCATGTAGGATTCCGAGTGGCGGCCGCCGTACTGCATGTCCTGCCACTGCCGCACCATGCCCAGCGCCTGGTTGTTGATGTTCACGATCTTGATCGGCAGCTGGTACTGCAGGCAGGTCGACAGCTCCTGGATGCACATCTGGATGCTGCCCTCGCCCGTCACGCAGGCGACCGGCGCGCCGGGGTGGGCGAACTGCACGCCCATGGCGGCCGGCAGGCCGAAGCCCATGGTGCCGAGACCGCCGGAGTTGATCCACTTGCGCGGATCGTCGAAGGCGTAGTGCTGCGCGGCGAACATCTGGTGCTGGCCGACATCGGAGGTGACGTAGGCCTTGCCCTGGGTGACCTCGTACAGCGCACGGATGACGCGCTGCGGCTTGATCTGTTCGCACTCGTCCTCGTCGAAACGCAGGCCGTGGTGCTGGCGCCACTCGTCGATCTGCTTCCACCACGCCTCGACGGCCTTCGCGTCCGGCTTCAGGTGCTTTTCGGCGATCACGCCGAGCAGGTCGGCGATCACCGTGTCGACCGGACCGACGATGGGAATGTCGGTCTCGATCGTCTTGGAGATCGACGACGGGTCGATGTCGACGTGAATGATCTTCGCCTGCGGGCAGAACTTGCCGGTGTCATTGGTGACCCGGTCGTCGAAGCGCGCGCCGAGGCCGATGATGACGTCGGCATGGTGCATGGCCATGTTGGCCTCGTAGGTGCCGTGCATGCCGAGCATGCCGATGAACTGGTGGTCCGAACCGGGGAACGCCCCCAGCCCCATCAGCGTGTTGGTGACCGGGTAACCGGTCAGCCGCGCCAGTTCCCGCAGCGGCTCCCAGGCGTTGCCCTGGATGATGCCGCCGCCGGCATAGATGACGGGACGCTTGGCCTTCATCAGCAGGTCCGCGGCGCGCTTGATCTGGCCGGCGTGGCCACGCACGGTCGGGTTGTAGGAACGCATCCTGACCGTTGCCGGGTACTTGTACTCGAACTGCTCGCTGGGCGCGGTCATGTCCTTCGGGATATCGATCACCACCGGCCCGGGGCGGCCGGTCGTGGCGATGTGGAAGGCCTTCTTGAACGCCATCGGGATCTCGGTCGGGTGCTTGATCAGGAAGCTGTGCTTCACGACCGGCCGCGAGCAGCCGATCATGTCAGTCTCCTGGAAGGCGTCCTCGCCGATCACGTCGGAGGGCACCTGCCCCGAGATCACGATCAGGGGGATCGAATCCATGTACGCCGTGGCAATGCCGGTGATGGTGTTGGTGGCGCCGGGGCCGGAGGTCACCAGGCAGACACCGGGCTTGCCGGTGGCGCGGGCATAGCCGTCCGCGGCGTGTGTCGCCGCCTGCTCGTGGCGCACCAGGATGTGCTGGACCTTGTTCTGCTGGAAGATCGCGTCATAGATATGCAGTACGGAGCCGCCGGGATACCCGAACAGGTATTCGACACCCTCCTCCTGCAGGCTGCGGATCACCATTTCCGCGCCGGATAGCTTGGTCACTGCCTTCTCCCTCGATTGGCAAGGCGGCGGCAAGGCAGCCGGACCGGGCGCACACACAGGGGGCCGGACACGCGACGGGCGCAGTAACAAGCGGAGATAGGAACGGAAACCGTCCGAAAACCCGCGCGGTAACGCTTCCTGGGCGCATCCTCGGGCGCTGGTTGGCGCCGGGATCCTGTGTTGCTTCCGGCCGGGCTGGCTGGCCCGCCGCGAAGTCTGTGCCGCGGAGCAATACGCCCCACACGGCACACCAGAGTCGAACGGTTTATTCTGCCAGCATTCGGGCCGCTGTCAATCAGGCCGTCAGCCGGGGAACCCACCGGCCAGCCTCCTGTCGAACCCGGGGTAGGCAACCAATTCAGCGATTGCGGGGGATTGCGCTATGCTACGGCTATTCACCAGGTCGCATGTTCGGGAAGGATACTCATGAAATCGACCCTCCAGTCCGTTCTGGCCGTCATGGCCGCTTCGCTCTCCCTGCTGGCATCCCCGGCGCAGGCAGGCGACACCATCTACAAGTGGGTGGACGAGAAGGGGGTCACCCAGTACGGCTCCAGGCCGCCGGCCGGCCACTCGGACCGCGCCAAGATGATCCAGGGACAATCCATTTCGCAGTCGCGCCGCCCCGGTTCCGACTTCTACCAGGATGAAGCCGCCGAGGGTGAAGCGGGCGGCGCCGGCGAGGAAACTGCCGAGGCCACCGAAACTGACGAGACCGGGGAGACCGAAGCAGCCGGCGACGACACGGACGCCACCGAGGGCGATACCGCCACACCGGCGCCGACCGATGCGCTCACCAAGGCCGAACAGGAACAGGCCGCGCTCGAGTCAAAAATCAAGGCCCACAACTGCCAGAAGGCGCGCCAGACCCTGAAGGTCCTGGCCGAGAATTCGCGCGTACAGGTCAAGGACGAAAAGGGCAACCTGGTGTTCATGACCGCGCCGCAGATGGAAGAGCGCAAGAAGCAGGCGGAAAAGGTGGCGGCCGAGAACTGCACCTGACCGCGTAGAGGTACCCGGGAAAACGCCGGCTGCATGCCGGCGTTTTCGTTTTTGGGGGCCTGCGGGCGGTTTACTCGGACCGGGCGTCGATCTCGGCGCGCCGCTGGCTGGACTGCTGGTCCAGGTAATCGTCCATGGCCGCATCGAACGCAGGCACATCCGCCGGGTTGCCGCTGATCCGCGGCGGCGCCGTGCCGGTCGCGGCGCCGTCCTGCGTCACCGGCACGGTGGCGCTGTCACCGCCCAGCTGTTTCCAGACCAGGAAGCCGATGATGCCCAGCGTGAGCAGCAGGCTGATCATTTTCATGTTCGTCACCGTGGGTCAGGCTTCAGCCTGACTCTTTCTTAGAGCTTCAGACCTGTAAGGCTGAAGCCTTACCTACCTGGGGTCAGGTCGAGAATACCATGCCGCCCTGTTCGTCCACTTCCACCCGGATGCGGCTGCCCGGCGGGAATTCGCCTGCCAGCAGCGCCTGCGCCAGCGGGTTCTCCAGGTGTTTCTGGATCGCCCGCTTCAGCGGCCGCGCGCCGTACACCGGGTCGTAGCCGGCCTCGACCAGCGTCGCCA
>JBFKKR010000097.1:0-11336 GCA_041682035.1 Pseudomonadales bacterium
ATCTCGTAAACCGCTTCGTCGACCACCTTCTTCGGCTTGCCCTTGCGGTCCAGTTCGTAGCGGTAGTAGCCCTTGTCATTCTTCTGCCCGAAACGTTCCGCCTCGTACATCACGTCCAGCGAGGTCTTGCCGTCTTCCTTCATGCGGTCCGGGAAACCTTCCGCCATCACCGCCTGGGCGTGGTGCGCGGTGTCCATGCCGACCACGTCGAGCAGGTACGCCGGCCCCATCGGCCAGCCGAACTTCTCCATGATCTTGTCGATGCGCTGGAAGTCGATGCCGTGCGAGACGAGCTTCTGGAAGCCGGCGAAATACGGGAACAGGATGCGGTTGACCAGGAACCCCGGGCAGTCATTGACGACGATCGGATTCTTGCCCATGGCGTTGGCGTAGGCGACCGTGGTGGCGATCGCCTCCTCGGAACTCTTCGCGTCGCGGATCACTTCCACCAGCGGCATCATGTGCACCGGGTTGAAGAAGTGCATGCCGCAGAAGTTCTCCGGCCGCTTCAGGTCGGCGGCGAGCAGATCGACCGAGATGGTCGAGGTGTTGGTGGCGATGATGGTGTCCCCGGAGACCTGGTCTTCCAGTTCCGCGAGCACCGCCTTCTTGATCTTCGGGTTCTCGACCACCGCCTCGACAACGATGTCGACGCTCTTGAAGTCGCCATAGTTCAGGGTCGGGCGGATGGAGGCGATGGTGTCCGCCAGTTTCTGCTCGTTGATGCGGCCCTTGGAGACCAGCTTCGACAGCAGCTTCTTCGCTTCCGACATGCCGAGGTCGAGTTGCTTCTCAGCGATGTCCTTCATGATGATGGGCGTGCCCTTGTAGGCGCTCTGGTAGGCGATGCCGCCGCCCATGATACCGGCTCCCAGCACCGCGGCCTGTTCGACCTTGCGCGCCTTTTTGGTGATCTTCTTGGCGGCGTGCTTGAGTTCCTGGTCGTTCAGGAACAGCCCGACGAGGCAGGAGGCGACATCGGTTTTCGCCATCTTGACGAAGTTCTCGGCCTCGACCTCCAGCGCCTGGTCGCGTTCCATCCCGGCCGATTTCTGGATCGACTTGATCGCCTGCACCGGCGCCGGGTAGTGCGGCCCGGCCTGGCCGGCCACGAAACCCTTGGCGGTCTCGAAGGTCATCATCGATTCCATCTGGTTCAGCAGGATCTTGCCCTTCTTGACCGCGCGGCGTTCCTGCCAGTCCAGCTTGCCGCTGATCGCCTGCTGCAGGACCGCCTTCGCACCGTCGAGCAGCTTGTCCGGTTCCACCACGGCATCGACCGCGCGCACCTTGAGCGCGTCTTCCGGCCGGTTGTCCTTGCCGCCGCAGATCCACTCGATGGCGTTGTCCGCGCCGATCACGCGCGACAGGCGCACCGTGCCGCCGAATCCGGGGAAGATGCCGAGCTTCACTTCCGGCAGGCCGACCTTGGCCTGGGTGGACATGACGCGGAAATCACAGGCCAGGCACATCTCGAAGCCGCCACCGAGCGCGATGCCGTTGATCGCGACCGCGGTCGGTACCGGCAGGTCCTCGAACTTGCTGAAGATGGCGTTCGCGCTCAGGACCCACTGCTTCAATTCCGGTTCGGGCAGCGCGAAGGTCTCCACGAACTCGGTGATGTCGGCGCCGACGATGAACACCGGCTTGCCGCTGGTGACCACCACGCCCTTCAGACCACCGTGACCGGCCAGCGCGTCCGTCGCCTTGTCCAGTTCCTCCAGCGTCAGCCGGTTGAACTTGTTGACGGACTCCCCCTGCAGGTCGAACTTGAGTTCGGCGATGCCGTCGCCGAGGTCCGCCACCGTGATCGCTTTGCCTTCAAATATCATGCACGTACTCCGAATGTTCGGGATCGGGAATGGGAGGTGGGCGCCGCAGTGCGGCACCGGGTCTTACAGGATAGCCCCGGATTCTTGTCCCGGTGGACAACCCACCCATGACCAGCCGGACACATTCTGAAAAAATCCGCGGATTGTCAACGTGATCAACGAGATGACAGGGCGAACGCACGGAAACAAAAAAGCCCGGCTGGTGCCGGGCCCTGGTGGATGGGTGCGAAGGTGCCCCGGGTCAGAGCGCCTTCGAATCGAACTGGTCGACGACGGGATAGCCGAACACCCGGACGACTTCGGTCTCGGCCACCGGCGCACGGTAGCGGGCCGCGTTCTGATGCTCGGGCAGGGGCTGAATCGCCGGCGCCGGAACCGGTGCACTGGCCTGTGCCCCGCTGCCCCCGTGCTGGGCGCAACCGCCACTGAACAGCGTACCGGCGAGACCCAGGGTGATGATGGTCCTGCGGAGATTGGACGAGCGCCTTCCGAAATGCATCATTTCATAATCTCCTAAATTCACATACCAACAAGCTAGCCTGCATGAGCATATAAATCAACTTTTATATAACCCATCGCACTATAAGACAGGATTGTGGCGCGTATGGACTGACAACAGGCCGGCGGATTCCGGCAAATGGCGCCCGGTCAGTGGCTGGTCAGGGCTGCGAAGGTTTCGAGGAGTGCCCGGAGCGCGGGCACCGTGACCCGCTCACCCCGTTCCGCCCAGCAGACGCCGACCGACCCCGGGGTGCTGAGCAGGGCCCGGATCTCGCCGTCCAGTTCCCCAACCAGCATGGCCAGGTCCGCCGCCAGGGCGCGCGCGCCCGGGTCCGATTCGAGGAACTGCCAGTTGTCGTCGATCGCATCGAGTCCGCCATGCGGCGCGCGCACGATGACACAGCCCGTCGGACGGGCCCGGAACGCGCGCACCTGCGCCTCGGTGCGCGGCAGCACGTAGGCGGCAAACTGCGTGGGTTCCGGCTCGCCGGGCACCTGCAGCCGTTGCATCCGCACCCGCAGCCCGGCGGCCTGTGCGTCCTGGCGCAGGCGCGCCTGGCGCCGCTCGCGTGGTGAAGGGCGCAACATGCTGATCGAGCCGGCCAGCAGCGCCAGGCAGCCGAGCGCGATCAGCCAGGCCACGGACGTCTCCGCCCGATCGTCACCGGGGTCATATACTGGGTGGGAATGACAGGAAACCGGGGGACCCGATGATGAGTGTCTATCAGCACGCGCTGCTCGCCGTGGACCTCTCCGAGGAGGCGCTGGCGCTGGCGCGGCGCGCGCGCCAGCTCGCCGACGGGCTCGGCTTCCGGCTCAGCATCGTGCACGCCCTGGAGCCGTTCAGCCTCGCCTACGGCGGCGAGATTCCGATGGACCTGTCGCCGGTCCAGGACCAGTTGAACGCACACGCCACTGCGAGGCTGAAGAAGCTGGCGCAGGAGAGCGGGATCCCGCCGGACCAGGTGCATACGGTGACCGGGCACCCGCGCGATGAAATCCGCCGCGTGGCACGAGAGATCGGCGCGGACCTCATCATCGTCGGCGCGCACCACCGGCACTGGTTCGACACCCTGTTCGGATCGACCACCGACGACATCGTGCACGAGGCCCACTGCGACGTGCTGACCGTACACGTGGAACCGTCTCAGGCCGGCGGCTGAAATCCCGGCGGGCGGTTGCCGAGAAACTTGCGCCGCAGTTTCTGGATCTGCAGTTCCATCGAGTAGCTGACGCTGGAGGACAGGGAGAAGAATCCCATCAGCGCCTTCAGCGCGCCGTCGCCCTTGCAGACCCCCTGGAAACGCTTCCAGAAATCCTGGTTCAGCGTCTGCAGGTCCTGGTTCTGCTTGACCAGTCCCTTCAGTTCCCAGTCCGGCTTGGCGCCGTCCTTCTGGAGCAGGTACTGGCGCAGGAGGTAGAACGAGACCGACCGCAGGATGAACTCCTCGGTGGAGTTGAACGGCAGGTGGTGCAAACCCATGGGCCGCAACGGCTCCAGCACCGGGCAGGCGCTGGTGGACATGACCAGTCCCATCAGGGCCCGCAGGCCTTCCTCCAGGGTGGCGTCCTTGACGATCGCGCGTTCCTTGGAGACCACCGCGATGCGCACGTTGTCGCTGGCCGGCAGCGCCGCAACCTTCTGGATGACCGGCTGCAGGTCGACCGCTGCCGGGCAGTTCGGGTACTGCGCAGCATCCAGCGGGCAATGGGAACACTTGCAGTGCTCCAGTTTCGCCCAGCTTTCCGCCGGCGCGTTGGTCGCCGCCGGTGGCCGTTCCGGGTTCACCTCGAACTCGAGCTTCTTCCCGTCCTTGAAAATAAATTCGTACTTGACCATTTTTTGCGTAAAAACCGGCAGTTTTCGTGCACAGTTGAAGTGTAGTGTGAATCGGAGACCCCGCCAGACCTTGCAGAAAGCCTGCAGCCGCGCGGGAATGTCAGCGGGGGCCCTGCAATGCCGCCAGTGGAATCTCGCCGCTATCCTCGAAGTGGACCCGGCCGGCGAATGACCGGTCGATGTCGGCATAGCCCTTCATCTCGTAACGCAGCTGGGTGCGGCCCTGTTCCAGCAGGCGCGCGGCATGGCGCGCGGTCCGCATCAGGCTGCTGGTGACGACGACATCGAAGCGGGCATCGCCATGCGCCGGCACCGTGAACGGCGACACGCTGTTGCCCTGCGCCAGCAGGTCGCCTTCCAGGTGGATCTCGTAGTGGACCCGGTCGATGGGCAGCGCGAAGGCGTTGGGATTCTGGATGCGCAGGGTCACGCGGTAGCGCTGCTCGAAGAGGGTGAGGTCCTCCAGCTGCAGGTTGACCAGCGACACATCGGGCGGCTCGGTCTGCCGGAACACCGCGCAACCGGAGCTGATGACCAGGAGCTGGATCAGGAGCAGGAAGGGAGCGAGTCTACGCACTGGGTTTTCCATCGGGCACGCGGCGCCGGCTGGGACTGTACCGGTTTGCGGGGCGCCCGCCGGGCACCCCGCACCGGGGATCGCCTACAACTGGCTGTCGAGTTCGGGCACCGCCTCGAACAGGTCCGCCACCAGGCCGTAGTCGGCGACCTGGAAGATCGGCGCCTCCTCGTCCTTGTTGATCGCGACGATCACCTTGGAGTCCTTCATACCGGCCAGGTGCTGGATGGCGCCGGAGATGCCGACCGCGATATACAGGTCCGGCGCGACGATCTTGCCGGTCTGGCCGACCTGCATGTCGTTGGGCACGAAGCCGGCATCGACGGCGGCGCGCGAGGCGCCCACGGCGGCCCCCAGCTTGTCCGCCAGCTTGTACAGCATCTCGAAGTTCTCGCCGTTCTGCATGCCCCGGCCACCGGAGATGACGATGCTGGCCGCGGTCAGTTCCGGGCGGTCGGACTTGGCCAGTTCCTCGCCCACGAAGGTGGAGATGCCGGTATCCTGGACGATGTCGATGTTCTCGATGCTGGCGGAACCACCCTCGGCGACCTTGTCGAACGCCGTCGTGCGCACCGTGATGCACTTGATGGCATCGGAGGACTTCACGGTGGCGATGGCATTGCCGGCATAGATCGGCCGCTTGAAGGTATCGGGACCTTCGACGCCGCTGATGTCGGAGATCTGCTGCGTGTCGAGCAGCGCGGCCGTGCGCGGCATGAAGTTCTTGCCGGTGGTGGTGGCGGCGGCCAGGATGTGGCCGTAGTTCTTGCCGACCTCGGCCACCAGCGCGCCGAGGTTCTCGGCCATCTGGTGCTCGTAGGCGGCGTTGTCCGCCAGCAGGACCTTGCCGACGCCGGCCATCTTCGCGGCGGCTTCCGCCACCGCGCCACAACCGCTCCCGGCGACCAGCACGTCGATGTCGCCTCCGATCGCCGCGGCGGCCGCGACGGTGCTCAGGGTCGCGGGCTTGAGTTCCGCGTTGTCGTGTTCTGCTACTACCAGGATGCTCATAGGACTTTCGCCTCGTTACGCAGTTTTTCCACCAGTTCGGCGACGCTCTCGACCTTGACGCCGGCCTGCCGGGTGGGGGGCGGTTCAACCTTCAGGAGTTGCAGCCGCGGCGCGACATCCACGCCCAGTTCACCCGGGTTGGTGGTGTCCAGCGGCTTTTTCTTGGCCTTCATGATGTCCGGCAGCTTGGCGTAGCGCGGCTCGTTCAGGCGCAGATCGGTGGTGATGATCGCCGGCAGGTTCAGTTCCACCGTCTGCAGGCCGCCGTCGATCTCGCGCGTCACCTTGACCTTTTCGCCCTCGACCACGACCTCGGAGGCGAAGGTGCCCTGCGGGTAACCGGTCAGCGCGCCCAGCATCTGCCCGGTCTGGTTGTTGTCGCCGTCGATGGCCTGCTTGCCGAGCAGCACGATCTGCGGCTGTTCTTTCTCAACCAGCGCCTTGAGAATCTTGGCCACGCCGAGCGGCTCCACCGCGCCGTCGGTCTGCACCAGGATGCTGCGGTCGGCACCCAGCGCCATGGCGGTGCGCAGCTGCTCCTGGCACTCGGTGCCACCGATGGTGACGGCGACGATCTCGGAGACGACGCCCTTTTCCTTCAGGCGCACGGCCTCTTCCACGGCGATTTCACAGAACGGGTTCATGGCCATCTTGACGTTGGCCAGGTCGACATCGGTATTGTCGGCCTTGACGCGCACCTTGACGTTGTAGTCGATGACGCGCTTGATCGCTACGAGTGCTTTCATATGTGCGGGGTTCCTGCTGTAACCATTCGGCTCGGACAGGCGACCAGTCTAGCCGGTCGCGGGATGCGTGAGAATGCCGAGAAAGCCCCGGCAGGTCAACCGAGCCCGGGGCGGATCCGGCGCCCCCCGGATTGGTGACCCCGGCGGCCGGGCGGTATACTGCGCGCGACCGGAACCGGGCCGGGGGTCCGCGTTCCCACGCCATCTGAATCTGCATGAAACTGCATAAGGAGAGTCGCGGTGTCAGAAGCCGAGCAAACAGCGGACCAGGCCGCGGAAATCGAACGCGAATCCATGGAGTTCGACGTGGTCATCGTCGGCGCCGGTCCGTGCGGCCTGTCCGCCGCCTGCCGCCTGCTGCAGCAGGCGAAGGCGTCGGGGCAGGAACTGACCGTCTGCGTCGTCGAGAAGGGCTCGGAGGTCGGGGCGCACATCCTCTCCGGCGCGGTGCTCGAACCGCGGGCGCTGGACGAACTGTTCCCGGACTGGAAGGAACGCGGTGCGCCGGTGAAGACACCGGTCACGAAGGACGTCTTCCATTACATGTTCAATGAAGGCAGCGCCATCGGCGTACCGGGCCTGTTCGTCCCCACCCCGATGCAGAACCACGGCAACTACGTGATCAGTCTCGGCAACCTGTGCCGCTGGCTGGCCGAGCAGGCCGAGGCGCTCGGCGCCGAGATCTTCCCGGGCTTCGCCGCCACCGAGGTGCTCTACCACGAGGATGGCAGCATCAAGGGCATCGCCACCGGGGACATGGGCATCAGCCGTGACGGGCAGCACAAGGGCTCCTTCACACCGGGCTATGAACTGCACGCGAAATACACGATCTTCTCCGAGGGCTGCCGCGGCCACCTCGGCAAGGGCCTGATGGAGCGGTTCAACCTGCGCGACGGCGCCGACCCGCAGCATTACGGCATCGGCATCAAGGAACTGTGGGAGATCGATCCCGCCAAACACCAGCCGGGCCTGGTCGTCCACACGCTGGGCTGGCCGCTGGACAACCGGACCGAGGGCGGTGGTTTCCTCTATCACCTGGAAGACAACCAGGTGGCGCTGGGCTTCATCATCGCGCTGAACTACAAGAACCCGCACCTGTCGCCGTTCGACGAGATGCAGCGCTGGAAGCTGCACCCGAAGATCCGCGAGACGCTCGAGGGCGGCAAGCGCATCTGCTACGGCGCCCGCGCCGTCAACAAGGGGGGCCTGCAGTCACTGCCGAAATGCTCGATGCCGGGCGGCCTGCTGGCCGGTTGCGAGGCCGGCTTCCTCAACAATGCCAAGATCAAGGGCTCGCACACGGCCATGAAGACCGGCATGATCGCCGCGGACACCATCTTCGAGGCGCTGAAGAACGGCTCGGAAGGCCACGAGGAACTGACCGCCTTCGACGCGGCCTGGAAGAAGTCCTGGGTGCACGAGGAACTCTACCGCACCCGCAACTTCGGCCCCTTCCTGAAGCGGTTCGGCGTGTTTTTCGGCGCGGCGGCCACGTTCATCGACCAGAACATCCTGCGCGGCAACCTGGTGCCGGGCACCTGGCGCAACCCGGTGGCGGACCACGAGGGCCTGATGGAGGCGAAGGACTGCCCGAAGATCGATTATCCGAAACCGGACGGCAGGATCACCTTCGACAAGCTCTCCTCGGTGTTCCTCTCGAACACCAACCACGAGGAGGACCAGCCCGTCCACCTGACGCTGAAAGATCCGAACGTGCCGCTGCAGCACAACCTGCCGCTCTATGACGAACCGGCGCAGCGCTACTGCCCGGCCGGTGTCTACGAGGTGATCGAGGACCAGGGCGGCAAGCGCTTCCAGATCAACGCGCAGAACTGCGTGCACTGCAAGACCTGCGACATCAAGGACCCCACCCAGAACATTCACTGGGTGGCGCCGGAAGGCGGCGGCGGCCCCAACTATCCGAACATGTGAGGGAACGGCCCGGCCCAGTCCGGGCCAGTCCGGCTAGACCCGGTCGATGGGGAAGAAGCGCCCGGCGCTCCAGACGCCCAGCCAGTCCTCGCCGTCGACCGTCTCCGGCACGCCGATCTCCACCAGCCGGTAGAAGACGTTGCGGTGCACCAGCGCCTCGAGCGCGGCGCGCACGTGCAGGTAGGGCCGGGGCTCACGGGTCGCCGGGTCCAGTTCCACCCGCAATGGATGATCCGCGCCGGCGGTCACGACGTCGCCGACATTGGTCGTGAAGCAGAGAACCTGCTCCCTGCCCTGCCCCTCGATCTCGACATCGATGGCGATGAACGGTGCGTCCTCGACCTCGATGCGGCACTTCTCCACCGGCGTGACGAGGTAATAGTGCCCGTCGTCGTCGTGACGGAGGATGGTCGCGAACAGGTCCACCATGGCCTTGCGCCCGATGGGCGAGTTCCGGTAATGCCAGCTGCCATCGCGCTTGATGACCAGTTCCATCTCGCCGCAGTAATCCGGGTTCCAGGACTCCACCGGCGGGATCACGCGCTGGCCGGATTTCTCCGCCATGCGCTGGATCCGCGCCACCAGTTTGAAGGGATCCGGTTTTTCCTCGCTCATGGGCGCAGGGTAACGCGCCGCCGGGCGGTCTGCTACCGCGTTACCAGTACTGGAAGCGGTTGCGCGCGGCGACGCTGCTGCCGGACACCGGCGAGAGCGACTGCGCGTAGGCGGTCAGCGCGGATTCCATCACCGTGTCGGGGCGGTCGCCGATCAGGGTCAGCCAGCCGCTCTGTGCTTCCAGCAGGGAGGACTCGACCAGTTCCCCGGTGCGTGCATCGGCAATGACGACGCGCAGGGCCACCTGGTCACGGCCCAGGCTGTCGTATTCACGGCTGCGCAGCCAGAGCACGAAGGCGCGCGCCTGCTCGTGCGTCCACTGCGCGAATTCCTCGCCCGACTTCAGCATCTTCACCTGCATGCGGGACAGTTTCTCCTCCGCCATGCGGCCGCGCACCTTCCATAATTCCACCTGCGACTGGGTCTGGGCCTCCTGCCAGCGGTAGTAATCGTCGCGCCGCAGTTCGGCCTCGGCGCGGGCGCGTTCCTCCTGCTGGCGCGCGCGCACCTGCGCGGTCTGCTCGGCGGCGGTCGGCAGCGGATCCTGTACCCGCGTGTCCCGGGCCTGCCACCAGTCCTTCAGTTCGGCCCAGTTGCCGACATCGTCGTCCCACACCACCAGGCTGGGGTAAACCACGAAATCGGCCTGGTGGTCGCGGGCGCTTTCCAGCGCCAGCCGCAGCGACTCGGTCCGCTCGCCGCGCCAGACCGCGGCGAAGCGCGGCGCAAAGGCCCGGTAACTGGCGGTGGCGATGCGCTCGTAGTCGGCATCCTCCACCCGGATGGCGGGCAGCGTCTGCGCGACGTACAGCGAACTGTTCGGCGAGAGCGTGTAGTGGCGCGGGCGGTTCAGATCATGGTTCTGCAGCAGGCGCAGGTCCCGCGCCAGTTCCACGCCCTGGTCCAGCGTATGCATGGGATGCATGCAGCCGGCCAGCAGCGGCACCAGCAGGAAGGACAGCAGCCGCAGGCACGGCCGGACGGATTTTTCAGCAAGATTCATGACGCCCCCGGGCGGATCTTCCATTGCACCGAACATGGGTATCCAAAGATGTGCAAATCCCGTGCCCTGCGTAGCCCGGGGAACTTCGCCTGCCACGGCGGGGACGGCGGCAAGATGCTGCCGCCGGACGGTCAGGCCTAGCCGCCGAGGGAGCGCATGCTGGCGATCATGCCGGAGAAGCGCACCGGCTGCTTGTCCGCCAGCGCGGCCTCCAGCAGGCCGGTGAGCCGCGCCGTCGCCATGTCGTCGGACATCCGCAACAGGCTGCTCATGTCCTGCGACCGGGCGTTGCTGATACACCCGTACAACCGGCCCTGCGCAGTGAGGCGCAGGCGGTCGCAACCGGCGCAGAACGGCGCGCTGACGTTGGGGATGATGCCGATTCGCCCGGCACCACCGTCGAGCGTCCAGCGCTGTGCCGTCGCGGCTGGATCCACTGCATCCGCCGCCAGTTCGTGCTCCGCCGCCAGCGTGGCCAGGATGTCGGCCATCGGGTACACCAGGGTTTCGAACTCCCCGCCGCGCTGGTAGTGTCCCATGCGCATCAGCTCGATGAAGCGCACCTCGATGCCGCGTTCGAGGCCGAACCGCACCAGTGCGGGCACCTCGTCATCGTTGACGCCGCGCATGGGTACGACATTGATCTTCAGCCGCAGGCCGGCCTCCAGCGCGGCATCGATGCCCTCCAGCACGGCATGCAGGCAACCGCCCCGCGTGATGCGGTGGAAGCGCTCTGCCTGCAGGCTGTCGAGGCTGACGTTGATGCGGCGCATGCCGGAGTCGACCAGCAGGGGCAGTTTCTCCCGCAGGAGATGACCGTTCGTGGTCAGGGATAGATCGGGCACGCCGACGCCCCGCACCGCCACGAGGAAGTCATGCAGGGCCGGCGCGATCAGCGGCTCGCCGCCGGTGACGCGCAGCGACTGCAATGGCGTCACCGCGTGGATGAGCCGGACGCAGCGCGCCAGTTCGCCGCCGTCCAGTGCCGGCGTCGGGCGCAGCCGCTCGCCCTCCGCCACGCAGTAGGTGCAGGCGAAGTTGCAGGCATCCGTCAGGCTGACACGCAGCTTGCGGAACTGGCGGCCGAAAGAATCGCGCGGGGTATGCAATGAACGGGACACGAAACAGGGACTGTTCGGGCTATGCTATCACAGCGCTCCTCCGGACCACCGCCACCAGGAAAAGCTCGTGGAAACGATCGATCTGCAGGCCGAGTTCCCCCAGGACGAGGGCATCGTGTACCTCAACCACGCCGCGGTGGCACCCTGGCCGGCGCGGG
>JBFKKR010000098.1:0-11283 GCA_041682035.1 Pseudomonadales bacterium
GGTTACGTCATCCTGGATATCGACCACACCCGCGTGGAGGGCACCTGGTTCTATGTGGATTCGGTGGAGACCGAGAACACCTATAGCGAAACAACCGGCCCGACCTTCTACTGCGAGGCGAATACCAGGTTCCTGCGGCGCAAGGACTCCCCGATTCCTGTCGTGCGGCGGGATCAGGGTGGCGAGGTGGAGCCGGCCTGATGCTTTGATGAAATTCGGGTGAAACGCGGGGTGCGCTGATACCCGGATGACCGGCTACCATGAACTGTCATGGACAGAATCGGGGTGGCTCATGAAACCGGGAAAGGGAACTGCGCTGATCACTGGCGCCTCGGCAGGGATCGGGGCTGCGTTGGCCACCGAATTCGCCAGCCATGGTCACGATGTCGTGCTGGTCGCCCGCAGTACGGCGAAGCTGGAAAAGCTGGCAACGAAACTGCACAAGGCGCATGGCGTCAGCGCCACCACGCTGACCTGCGACCTGGGTGCCCCCGATGCGGCAGCGTCCCTGTATCAGCAGGCGGAGGCGGCAGGCCTGCGCATAGACATTCTCGTCAATAATGCCGGCCTGCTGTACGAGGGTCCGTTCCACAAGACGAAGCTGGCGGACCACACCCAACTGGTGCAGGTGAATATCGTTGCCCTGACGCAACTGACACACCTCTTTCTCCCGGGCATGATCAGGCGCGGCGAGGGTCGCGTGCTCAACGTGGCGTCCACCTCGGCCTTCGCGCCGATCGCCTGCCTTTCCACCTACGCCGCCAGCAAGGCATTCGTGCTGTCTTTATCCGAGGCAATCAACATTGAACTGAAGAGTCTTGGCGTAAAGCGTGTAAAGGTCACGGCGCTGTGCCCCGGCTTCACCGAAACCGAGATGATCGCCAGCAAGAAGGGCGGCAAGTCGATGAACATTCCCATGGTCCGCAACATGAGCGCGGGGGAGGTGGCGGCTCAGGGGTACCAGGCCTGCCTGGCCGGCAAGCCACTCTACATCAACGGGGCCAGCAATCGCGCCCTGGTGCAGTTCGGCAAACACCAGCCACGCTGGTTACAGCGACGTCTCTCTGCGCTGATCGCACGCAAGGGAATCAGTGATGCGGTGTGAAGAAGTTGGCTCCCCGAGTAGGACTCGAACCTACGACCCATGGATTAACAGTCCACTGCTCTACCAACTGAGCTATCGGGGAACACGGTCGGAAACGGTAGGGCGCAGATTCTAGGGTGATGCTCCCGGATGGTCAAATGGTTCTGTCCGCTCAGCCGCCTATCGCCTGTTCGCGCTCCAGCGGCCGGCCGTCGAGGCGGCGCACCTCGTTCATGGCCGAGACCTTGCCCAGGCGGTAGGCGCGCCGGTAGAGGTCTCTGGCGACCTGCTTGTCGCCACGGTCCTCCATCAGGCGGGCGGCCTGGAAGGCGCCCTCGGCCACCTCGAGGCTCGCGGCCTGCAGGAACAGTTCCAGGGCGCGGTCGGGATTCCTGGGAATGCCGTCCCCCACCAGGTGGATCAGGCCCAGGGCGAGGTAGGCCGGTCCGTAGTTGCGTGCCGCGGACTGCTCATAGAGGGTGATGGCGCGCTCGTTGTTGGAGTCGAACACCCGTCCCCGCTGGTAGAGGGTGGCCAGGTGATACATGCCTGCCGCATTGCCCTGCGCGGCGGCGTTCTCGTACAGGCGCGCGGCGCGGTTGTAGTTCTGCGGCAGGCCGGCGCCGTGTTCGTAGGCCCAGCCAAGGAACAGCTGGCCCTCGGCGTTGCCGCTCTCGGCGGCCTTGCGCGCCCAGTGCACCGACTGCCCGAGATTGCGGGTGACGCCGAGGCCGTGATGAAAGCGGTGCGCCATCTCCGCCTGGGCATCGGTGTCGCCCAGTTTGGCCAGTTCGAAGTAATACCCGGCCGCACGGTGCTGGTCCTCCGGAATGTACTCGCCGGTGGCATAGGTCCGCGCCAGCAGGCGCAGGATCTCCTCGCGGCCGGCCCCGGTCGGCTGCTGCAACTGGTTCTCCATCCAGCGGATGGCGGCCAGTGGCTGCTTCCCGCGCAACGCGGACTCGGCGTCGCGCAGGCTGTCAAACGCCGGCTCGTGGCTTGCCGGATCGGACTGCGCCTGGCGCGGACTGCTGCCGCAGCCGTGCAGCAGCAACATCACTGCGAGCAGCACGCCGGCGAGCAGGGCAGGGGGGCGGTTCATGGCCCGGACGACTCCAGCCGCTGCAGGGCTTCCACCGCCTGCTCGATACCGGCGTTGGCCGCGCGCCGGTACTGGATCCGGGCGGCGTCCATCTGCCATTCCGATTCCAGCAGTTGTGCGTAGAAAAACGCGCCCAGCGCGTGGTTGCTCTGCGCCGCCCGCTGCAGCCAGTAACGGGCGAGATCCCGGTTCTCCGGCACCGAATCACCGCGGAAGTAGAGCAATCCGAGCTGGATCTGGGCCGCGGGGAAATCCTGCGCCGCGGACGCCTCGAACAACTGCAGTGCGCGGTCGATGTCCTGCGGCACCCCTTCACCCTTCTGCAGCAGGACCGCGAGGTTGTTCTGCGCGATCGGGTCGTTGCCGGCCACGGCCATCTCGTAATACCCGATCGCGGTGCCCAGGTCCCGTTCCACGCCCACGCCGAAGTGGTGGGCCCAGCCCATGTACTGGTGACCCTGCGGGTTGTCCTGTTCCGACGCCCGCCTGGCCCAGTGCAGGATCTGGTCGGTGTCGCGTTCCACGCCGATGGCGAAATCGTAGCGGCGCGCCATTTCCGCCTGCGACTCGGCGTCCCCCCCTTCCGCGGCGAGCCGGATATGGTGGGTGCCCACGCCGAGATCACGCTCGACGCCCATTCCCCGGGAATACATGACGCCCAGCGCCTTGTTGGCGGCCACCGCGTCCGGGTGCCCGGGTTGCACGGTGATCGACTGGAACAGGGCGAGGGCGGCCGGGAAATCCTTGTTGTTGAACGCTTCCACGGCGACCTGCAGGTCGCCGTGGACCGGCGCCGCCGTGGCAGCGGACGGCGCAGGCGGGGGGGGCTCCTGCCGCGGCGCGTCACCCGCGCAGCCGGCGATCAGGGCCAGCAGCCACAGGCCAGCCAGGCGGCTGTACACGGGCCGGCTCTCAGCCGAGCGTATCAGCGATCCGTCCGATGGCATCGTTGAGCAGTTCCATGCTGGTCGCGAAGGACAGCCGCAGGTGTCCCGGCAATCCGAAGGCCGTGCCCGGCACCAGTGCAACGCCGGCCTGCTTGATGAGATGCTCGGCGAACTGCAGGTCGTCGGAGGCCTCTGCGCAGGCCTCGATCGCGCCGGCCACGCTCGGGAACGCGTAGAAGGTGCCATCGCCGGGCGCGCAGTCGAAACCGGGCAGGGCGTTGAGTTGCCGAACCACCGCGTCGTGACGTTCGCGGAACGATTTCAGCATCACCTGTACGCACTCCTGGTCCCCGTCCAGCGCCGCCGCAGCCGCCGCCTGCGAGATGGAGGCCGGGTTGGACGTGCTCTGCGACTGGATCTTCTTCATGGCGCCGATCAGCCGCGCGGGACCGCCGGCATAACCGATGCGCCAGCCGGTCATCGAGTAGGCCTTGGAGACGCCGTTCAGCACCATGGTCCGGTCGTACAGTTCCGGACAGACCATGACGATGTTCGAAAAGGACTCCTCGGTCCACAGGATGTGCTCGTACATGTCGTCGGTGGCGATCAGGATGTCCGGGTGCTCCAGCAGCACCTCCGCCAGCGCCTGCCATTCCGCGCGTGAGTAGGCCATGCCCGACGGGTTGGAGGGACTGTTCAGCACCAGCATGCGGGTACGCGGCGTGATCGCCTCGCGCAGTTGATCCGCGGTGATCTTGAAGCGCTGGTCCTGGCCCGCCGGCACGATCACCGGCACGCCCTCCGCCACCAGCACCATGTCCGGATAGGACACCCAGTAGGGCGCCGGGATGATGACCTCGTCGCCCGGATTCAGGTGCGCCAGCGCAAGATTGAAGAAGGACTGCTTGCCGCCGCAGGAGACGAGGATCTGGTTCGGCTCGTAGCGCAGCTGGTTGTCGCGCTCGAACTTGCGGATGATGGCCTGCTTCAGTGCCGGCGTGCCGTCCACGGCCGTGTACTTGGTCTGGCCGTCGCGAATGGCCTTGATGGCGGCTTCCTTGATGTGGTCCGGCGTGTCGAAATCCGGCTCGCCCGCACCCAGTCCGATGATGTCCTTGCCGGCGGCGCGCAATTCTGCGGCGCGGGCGGTCACCGCCAGTGTCGGCGAGGGCTTGATGGACTGGACGCGGTTGGATAGCTGGATTTCCACGAAAAACTCCCGGTGGGGCAATGCAGGAGGAACAGTATAATACGGGGCCAGACATGAGCGAAGGTACGCACCGGCGATGAGCAGGTCGAGGACGGAGCGCGAGTTCGAGCTGGTCTCGGATTACCAGCCGGCGGGGGACCAGCCGCAGGCGATCACCGGCCTGGTGGAGGGCCTGGGGGATGGCCTGGCGGCGCAGACGCTGCTCGGTGTCACCGGCTCGGGCAAGACATTCTCGATTGCGCACGTCATCGCGCAGATGAAGCGTCCGACGCTGGTGCTGGCGCCCAACAAGACCCTCGCCGCGCAGTTGTATGGCGAGTTCCGCACGTTTTTCCCCCACAACGCAGTGGAGTACTTCGTCTCCTACTACGACTACTACCAGCCGGAAGCCTACGTGCCGTCCTCCGACACCTATATCGAGAAGGACTCCTCGGTCAACGAGCACATCGAGCAGATGCGCCTGTCCGCAACCAAGGCGCTGGTGGAACGGCGTGACGCGATCATCGTCTCCACCGTCTCCTGCATCTACGGCCTCGGCGATCCCGAGCTCTACCTGAAGATGGTGCTGCACATCGTGCGTGGCGATCGCATCGACCAGCGCGGCATGCTGCGCCGCCTCGCGGAACTGCAATACACCCGCAACGAGTTCGAACTCTCGCGCGGCACCTACCGCGTGAAGGGTGACGTCATCGACATCTTTCCCGCCGACGAGGAGAAGGACGCCGTTCGCGTCTCGCTGTTCGATGACGAGATCGAGGACATCGCGCTGTTCGACCCGCTCACCGGCGAGGTGCTGCAACGTCTCGCGCGCGTCACCATCTATCCCAAGTCCCATTACGTCACGCCGCGCGAGACCATCATGAAGGCGGTGGAGGAGATCAAGGACGAATTGCGCGAGCGGCTGGAGCAGCTGCACGCCAACAACAAGCTGGTGGAGGCGCAACGGCTCGGCGAGCGCACCCGTTTCGACCTGGAGATGATGCAGGAACTGGGCTATTGCACCGGCATCGAGAACTACTCGCGCTACCTGTCCGGGCGGGCGCCCGGTGAACCTCCCCCCACGCTGTTCGATTACCTGCCGGCGGACGGGCTGCTGGTGATCGACGAGTCGCACGTCACCGTGCCGCAGATCGGCGCCATGTACAAGGGCGACCGCTCGCGCAAGGAGACGCTGGTCGAGTACGGCTTCCGCCTGCCATCGGCGCTGGACAACCGGCCGTTGCGGTTCGACGAGTGGGAACGGCTCGCGCCGCAGATGATCTTCGTGTCCGCCACGCCCGGGACCTACGAGCTGGAACACGCGGGGCAGCAGGTCGAGCAGGTGGCGCGGCCGACGGGCCTGGTCGATCCGCAGGTGGAGGTGCGGCCGGCGACCACGCAGGTCGACGACCTGCTCTCGGAGGTGCGGCGGCGGGTGGCGGACGAGGAACGTGTGCTGGTCACGACCCTGACCAAGCGCATGGCCGAGGACCTCACCGAGTACCTCGCCGAGCACGACGTCCGGGTCCGCTACCTGCACTCGGACATCGACACCGTCGAGCGCGTCGAGATCATCCGCGACCTGCGGCTCGGCCGTTTCGACGTGCTGGTCGGGATCAACCTGCTGCGCGAGGGGCTGGACATGCCCGAGGTCTCGCTGGTGGCGATCCTCGACGCCGACAAGGAGGGTTTCCTGCGTTCGGACCGCTCGCTGATCCAGACCATCGGCCGGGCCGCCCGCAACCTCAACGGCACCGCCATCCTGTACGCGGACCGGGTCACCGGTTCCATGCAGCGCGCCATGGAAGAGACCAATCGCCGCCGCACCATCCAGGTCGCCTTCAACGAGGCGCACGGCATCACGCCGCGCGGGGTGAAGAAATCCGTTGGCGACATCCTCGAGGGCGCGGTATCCGCCGGGCCGGTGCGCGGGAAGAAGGGGCGTGACCGCAAGCCGGCGCCCCTGCGCGAGGTGGCGGAGCAGGAAGCGCTTTATGCGGACGAGGATCCGGTCCGGATCGGCAGGCTGATCGAGCAGCTCGAGAAACAGATGCACCAGCACGCGCGTGACCTGGAATTCGAGGAGGCGGCCAGGATCCGCGACCAGGTCCTGATGCTGCGCGAGCGGGTGTTCCGAAGCATCGACGGCGGTCTGCGCTCCGCCTGACCGCTTCAGGCAGGCGCCGCCACGGCCGCGCGCATGGCATCGAGCAGGTCGGCGTCGTCGACCGGCTTGTGCAGCAGGCGGTTGGCGCCGGCCTCGCGGCATTGCTCCGGGTCATCATCAAGGTGCCGCGCGGTCAGCACGAGAATGACGAGATCCTTGTGGCGACTGTTCGCCCGTACTTTCCGTACCAGGCTGATGCCGTCCATTTTCGGCATCATGATGTCGGTCAGCATGATGCGGATGGCTTTGCCATGCCTGGCCAGCAGTTCCAGCGCCCGTTCAGCGTCCGGCGCGCGGTGCACGACCATGTCCTGAGCGCGGCACAGTGCGGAGAGCGCGAACACGTTGCGCATGTCGTCATCGACGATCAGCACACCGATGCCCGCCAGCGGCGAAGGCGTTGCGCCGGTGTACTGGCGGGCTGGTTTCCGTCCGGACGCGGCCGATCCCGTCGCCCCCGAACGGGCATTGGCGTCGGCGGATTCCGGTTCGCCCGGGGCGATCAGTGGGACCTCGAAGGTGAAGCAACTGCCCGCGCCCGGTGTGCTCTGCACCCGGATGGTGCCGCCCATGAGCACCGCGATGCGGTGTGAGATGGTCAGGCCCAGGCCGGTGCCACCATACCTGCGATCGAGGCCGGCCTCGCCCTGCTCGAACGGCTCGAAGATTCGTGCGGTGTTCTCCGCCACGATGCCGATCCCGGTGTCCCGGACCCGAATCTGCAGCCAGCAGCGCGTATCGTCGACGCGGGTCTCCACCTCGATGCTGATGGAGCCGGTTTCCGTGAACTTCACCGCGTTACCGATGAGATTGCCCAGTACCTGCTCCGTGCGCTCACGGTCCAGCAGCACCCGTTCGGGCACCTCCTGGCCTATCGATACCTGCAGGCGGAGGTTCTTCTCGTGGGCCATCGGACCGTAGCGGCGTTCCAGCCGTTGACACAGGTCAGCGACGGAATTCGGAACCGGCAGAATCTCCAGCTTGCCGGACTCGACCTTCGCCAGGTCCAGGATCTCGTTGATGATCTGCAGCAGGGAAACGCCGGATTCATGGATCATCCGCGCGTGGTCGACGAGATCCGCGGGGAGGGTGTCGTCATCGTTGTGCGCCCAGACGCCGGCAAGCACCAGCATGGCATTCAGCGGTGTGCGCAGCTCGTGGGACATGTTGGCCAGGAATTCCGACTTGGTCCGGCTCGCGGCCTCGGCCTGCTGGGCGCGCGCTTCCGCGAGTGCGCGCGCGTCACGCAACGCCTCCTCGGCAGCCTCCATTGCCCGGTTGCGCTGGGCCAGTGACTGGTTGGATGCCTGCAGTTTCTCTTCCAGCCGGATGTGGTGGGAGATGTCCTGGAGCGTGACCAGGCGGGCGGGCTGCTGGTTCCATTCGATGTCGGTGGTCTGCATTTCCAGCGTCACGCCATTCAGGGTCTGGATCTGCGCGGTGCCGTCGGCCGTGGTGATGCCGAACTCGGCGCCGATGGACAGGTCCACGCCCTCGCCGAACATTTCCCGTGCCCGGCGGTTGCAGAAGCGGATCCGGCCGGTTGCGCCCAGCACCACGATCCCGGACGGACTGCAATCCAGCACCTGCATCATGTTGCGATGGTTGGCGAAGCGCTCGACCACCTTCGTGATGCGCAGCAGCAACGAGACCGGGTCGGTGCTTTCCAGCACCCAGTCCTTCGCAATGAAGTCCTGGGCATGTTCCTGCCAGGCCAGGGCGATCGTGTTCCTGTCCTGGACTCCGCTGAGCACGATGACGGGAATCTGCGGTACGCTCCTGTGGAGCGATACCAGGACTTCGGCGCCGGTGGCGTCGCCGAGCAACAGGTCGGCGAGGATGACATCCGGGCTGAACGTTCCGGACTCCAGGATCATGGTGGCTTCCGCCAGGCTGCCTGCACACCGGACTGCTTCCTGCTGCAGCACCCGCCCCAGCAGCGCCCTGATCAGGGCAGCATCGTTCTCCTCGTCCTCTATCAGGAGGATGCGCAGCTGCGTGGGGGCGGAGGCGTGCAATGCGGGACCCTGCTTGCCGACCGTTTACTGTGCGGGCTCCGGCGGTACCCGTTTCACCGAGCGGATCACGACCGGCGTGACCGGCAGATTGGCGTGCGGGCCGGCGCGGCGCGTGGGTACACCGGCGATGCCGTCCACCACCTCCATGCCCTGCAGTACGCGGCCGAACACGGCGTAGCCGTAATCGCGCGCGCCGTGGTTGAGGAAGGTGTTGTGCTTCAGGTTGATGAAAAACTGCGCCGTGGCGCTGTTGATGTCGCTGGTCCGCGCCATGGCGATGGTGCCGCGGCCGTTGAGAAGCCCGTTGTTGGCCTCGTTGCGGATCGGCGCGCGGGTCTCGCGGCGGTTCAGGGACGGGTCGAAGCCGCCGCCCTGGATCATGAAGTCCGGGATGACGCGGTGGAAGATCAGCCCGTTGTAGAAACCGCTGTCGGCGTACTGCAGGAAATTCTGCACGGTGACGGGAGCGAGATCCGGGAACAGCTCCAGCGTGACGTCACCCGCCGTGGTGGCCATCACGACCTGCACCGATTGCTGCGCGGGTTTCGACCCCGCATCGCCGGCCGGTTCTTCGGACCAGGACCATTGCGGGGCCAGCAGGAGGAGCAGGAGGGCCAGGAATCTCGGCAGGGGCAGGGTGGTCATGGCGGTTACAACCTCGACAGCGGATTAGCTGTCATATTACGAGAAAACCATGGGGTAGATCACTTCCAGGCAGCGGCCCCCGTCACTGTACGCCATGTGTTCGCACAGCGTACGGATGAGCGCCAGCCCGCGGCCATGCGTGAGATCGTCGTCCGGGTCCTGCGCCAGCACGCGCTGGTACGCGAAACCGGCCCCGGAATCCCGCATCCGCATCAGCAGTTCCCCGCCATCGCCGCGCGGCCGGAACGCGCAGTGGATGTGCACCTCGCCGGCTTCCAGCGCATCGAGCCGCGATTCCTTCTCCGCGTAGTACAGGACGAAGCCATCTTCGTCGCGCTTGAGCGCGGAATCGAGCCCGAGCACGCCGTGATCCAGCGCGTTGGTGTACATCTCCGAGAGGATGGTGAACAGGATGTCCTTGTGGCCGGAGAAACCGGGGCTCTCGCCCATCATCTCGATCAGCTGCAGGACCGGGTCGGTCCGGCGCATGGCGTCGCCGTCCATGCGGATGTCGATGCTCCAGGGCACCATCAGGCCGGTGACCTGTGGAGTGTCGCCCGCCGCGTCGGTCGCCAGCGGCGCGGCGGTCAGTTCCAGCAGGGTGATGTCGTCCTCCTGGGGTGCGCCCTGCATGTGCGCCTCGACCTCGCCCCGGATGCGGTCGAAACGCGCTGCCGCTTCGGTCTCCTGCTGCAGGCCGCGTACCAGTTCCAGCAGGCGCTCCTCGCCGAACAGTTCGCCGTCCGGCGAGAAGGACTCCATGATGCCATCGGTCTGGAAGTAGACGCGGTCGCCCTCGGCCAGCGGAATGATCTGGATGTCGCGCTCGAAATCCTCGTCCTCCTCGGCGCCGAGCGGCATGTGCTGGGACGAGTAGGCGGTGTGTGTCCCGTTCGCGGAGAATTTCCAGATATCCGGCATGCCGCCGCTCCAGGCCGTCATGCGCGTGCCCTGCTGGTTGATCTCCACCAGCGTCGCGGCGACGAACATGTCGTCGGGCAGCAGCCCGAGCAGGTCGCGGTTCAGTTCCTGGGCAATGTCGCCGATGTTGAGACCCTTGCGCGCCATGGCGTGGAAGATGCGCGCAACCGGCATCGCCGAGATGGCAGCCGACAGGCCATGGCCGGTGGCGTCGCCGATCAGCAGGTAAAGGCTGTTGCGCGGGCTCATGGCCCCGAGCAGCAGGTCGCCGCTGAAATCGGTCATGGGCCGGAAGAACTGCTGCAGGCGGGCGGCGTCGGGCAGTGATTCCCCCTGCGCCCGCTCCAGGATGCGCGAGGCCAGCGCCTCTTCCTTCTCGCGCAGCCGGCGCGCCAGTTTCAGCTCGTCGCGGTCGCGGTGGATCTCCTCGTTCTGCGCCCGCGTGCGCCGCTGGGCGCTGATCTTGGCGGCGAACAGGTTGGCGTCGATGGGTTTCATGACCACGTCGCTGGCGCCCGCCAGGTAGAGCCGCGCGAGGTCCTGCGGGTTGGAGTCGCGGCTCACGAACAGGATCGGCGTGAACACCGATCCGGCCAGGGTGCGCAGGCGCAGGGCGGTCTCGAAGCCGTCCATGTCGGGCAGGTCGCGGTCGAGCAGGAACAGGTCCGGCTGGTCGCGCCCGGCGAGTTCGAGGACTTCCGGGCCGGAACGGGCGTGCAGAAAAATGAACCCGGCGTTCTTGAGCAGATCCTGGTAGTAGCGGAACTGGAGGCTGTTGGCGGTCCCGACCAGGAGTTTCATGGCCGGCGTGTCACTCGATGGTGAACTTCTTGTCGAACCTCGAGATGGTGAAGACTTTCTTGATGTGCGGACGGCAGTTGATGATGCGGATCCGCGAGCGGTCCATGTCCAGCTTCTTCTGCATGTTCAGCAGCATGCCCAGCGCCGAACTGTCCATGTACTCGGCGTCGTGCATGTCGATGATCACGGTGGCATTGGGGTTGTTGATGCCCGAATAGGCCTCGCGGAACTCCTGCACCAGGCGGAAATCAAAACGTCCACTGACATTGATGGTGATTTCGTTGTCGTCGTCACTGGTGAACGTGGTGATCGGCATATGCAACGCACCTCGCAGGATGAAGATCCATCTTCGGTCACTCGGCCAAGCATAGGACAGCGGCAGCCATCCGGCCAGTCGGGCCGGACCCCGATGAGGTGGCTCAGACCCAGCCGGACTGGGGCTTCCGGCGTGGCCGGAAATACGGCAGCA
>JBFKKR010000099.1:0-11272 GCA_041682035.1 Pseudomonadales bacterium
CACACCTCCCAGCCGTGGCCGTTCCCGGGTTCCCTGATGCTGGCCTGCATCGCCGAGGCGACCGACCCGGCCATCGACACCGACCGCTACCCGGAACTGCGCTGCGCGGAGTGGTACACGCGCGCTGAACTGGAGCAGGCGGTGGCGGCCGGCGAAGTGGAGTTGCCCTTCGACAAGGCCGTCTCGCGTGAACTGATCGACCTGTGGCTGGCCGGAAAAGCCGGCTGACGGCGGGCTTTACGGGGCGCGAAGCGCTCTGCTTTACTGGTCCGACCGCCCCCAGAAGGACCTGCCCGATGCAGTTGAAAGGCCGCCTGGTTCAATTTCTCCACGTCGTTTCACCGCTGTTCCTGCTTGCCGGTCCGGCGGCGGCGGCCGGACCCGCGCCGGACTCGCCGGCCTGGACCGCCCGCGAGATGCAGAACTACGCCGTCACCGGCCAGGCGCCGCTGGAGCAGGCCGGCAACCCGCTCTTCCTGCAACGCCTGGAGGCGCAGAGCGCTGCCAACCGCGCTGCCTTCTTCCAGCGCCAGCAGGCCGACAACGCCTGGAACAGCTGGGGCAACCTCTGCCACGGCTGGGACCAGCAGTGCGCCGGAGACCCGTTCCGCTACCCGGACGCCCCGGGCGCCCGGGGCGCCGACTGGTACGGGCAGGTGGGCGACGTGACGCCGGTCGCGTTTTACGATCGCGGCGGCGCGCGGCTGTCCGGGCGGGTCTGGAAACCGGCCGAGGCCTACGCGGCCGCCAGCTGCACGCTCGGCCACGGCAATGCCCGCAGACCGATGCAGCGCTTCCCCGGCGCCGTCCTCATCAACGGCTCCGCGCAGGCGCCCGAACCGGTCTACTGGTGGGCGGCGCAGGCGCTGGTGGAGGCCTGCTACACGGTGATGACCTTCGACCCGCGTGGCCAGGGCCGCTCGGACAACCAGACCCCGGGCGGGGAACAGGGCAGCAACGCCAACCCCATCATCTTCGAGCAGGGGCTGGTCGATGCCATCGAGTTCTTCTTCGCCACCGGGGAGCGGCCCTACCCGCACACCGGCAGCGCGCCCGCAGACCGGGTGAACCCCCACGCCGCGGCGCTGGACCGCGATCGCTTCGCCATCCTCGGCCACTCGCTGGGCGCGCGCGGTGTGTCCAGCGTGCAGGGCTACGACGCCCCCGGCGCCCTGCGCTGGACGGAAGCCGGCAGCGGCGCGGTGCTGGACGCCAACCCGGTGGACGTGGCAGTCGCCTGGGACAACCTCGGGGACCCCGCCAACCCCAACGGCGGTTTCGGCCCGCCGGAGGGCACGCCGGGTGCCAGCGAGTTCGCCGCGTACGGTCCGCAGAACCTTTCAGCGATCGTGCCGCGCGTGCCGGTCATGGGGCAGTCCGCCGACTACTACCTGGCGCCGACACCGCACCTGCGCGCGCCGGACCCGATGGAGAAATCGCAGGGTTACCTGGCCTGGCAGGCCGCCGGCCAGCCGGTGTTCCAAATCAACATCCGCGGCGGCACGCATTACGAGTGGTCGCTGATTCCCACCTTCCCCGCGTCGGCGTGGGGGCTGGACCCCGCCAGCGGGCAGATGACGGACACGCTGGGCTGGGGCAACCCGATGGCGAAACACTTCACCGTCGCCTGGCTCGATTACTGGCTGAAGCGCCCGGAGGAACCGGGTGCGAAGGATGCGCTGGCACGTCTGCTGGACACCGCCCGGTTCTGTGACCGGTTCAGCTTCCACTACACCAGCGCCTACAGTTTCCCGAACCGGGCGCCGGGGGGTGGCCCGGCCGCCGCCTTCATGCACCAGCAGGACAATATCCGCGCAGCCTGCGGGCCTTAACGCCGCCGGGGCGCGCGTCTACCTGCGCGTTCCGCTCCCGCCGTTCCCGTTCGCGGGGGACGGTTCCACGTGGGCCGCCAGGCGCTCGATGTAGGGCCGCACCGATTCCAGGCCACCGGCCTCGGCCTCCCGGAACATCGCCAGCGCGCGCTCGGCATCGGGCTGCACGTGCACGCCGTCCAGGTACACCAGCCCCAGGTTCGCCAGCGCGAACAGGCGCACCCGGCCGTCGGCCTCGGCGATGATGGACTCCAGCAGCCGGATGGCCCGCGCCGGATCGGTCGCGTCGCGTCCGCCCTGCCCCAGTACGCGCGCCAGTTCCAGCCGCGCCCCGAAATGGCGGGGATCCTGCTCCAGCGCCTGTTCGAAATAGTGCCGCGCCGTCTGCGGGCTGCCCTCGCGCTGCGCCCGCACCCCCAGGTTGAACAGCGCCGGCGCAAAGCGGAACTCGTCGGCGGCGCGCAGCCAGTAACGGGCGGCGGTCGGCTCGTCGTTCAGCAGCAGGAAGTACTGGGCCAGTTCCATGTAGCCCTGCGGATGCCCGGCGTTCTCCAGCAGCGCCATGCCGGCCTCCCGATCCTCCGGCACGCCCTGCCCCAGCAACTGGACGCGGCCGAGGAAAATCTGCGCCGTCGGGATACCCTCGGCCGCCGCCGCCCGGAAATACGCCAGGATGCGGGGATCGTGCCTTGGAAAGGCCTCGATCGGTTCCTCGTAGAGAATCTGCAGGTATCGCTCGGCGGCTGCGTTCAGCAGCCAGGCCTCGCGGATCAGCAGGTCCACCCCCACGTCGGTCTCCCCGGCGGCGAACAGCGCCGCGCCGGCAGACGGAATGGCGGGGTCCAGCGTCAGGTCATGGTCCACCTGCGAACGCAGCAGCAGGTCGTCCTGCAGGCGGCCGATCCGCTTCCAGGCCGCCGCGCGCACCTCCGGGTCCTGGCTGAATGCCGCCCGCCGGAGCAACGCGGTGCCCTCGGCGCGCTGTTGCGCATCGGTGCTGTCGACCAGGCGCAGCGCGCGCGCCAGTGCCGCGCGCGGCCCGTCCGCCGCGCCGGATTCCGCCGATGCCGGAGGCCGGACCGGTTGCGGAGCATCGACCGGGGCATGTTCGGCCAGGGCCGGGCCGGCCAGCGCCAGCAGCAGGGACAGGCCGATCCCTGCGGGGGCGTTCGGGTGGAGATTCGGGGTGCGGGGCATCGTCTATCCTGTATGAACCGTGACAACCAAGGGGCAGGCGAGTCGCTCGCCCGCAGCAGACAACCGGCATCAGGAGGCAAGCAACATGGCGCAAACGCTCGAAGTTTCGGTGAACCTCGACAAGGACATCGACACCGTCTTCAACACGCTCTGTAGCGAGGAGTATATCAAGGCCAAGATGGAATCCATCGGCGCGCGGAACGTCAACATCAAGCAGGCCGGCGCCAATGGCTCCGAAGCCACCCTGATCTATGCCCGCCAGGAAAAGGCGGAGGCCCCCTCGGCGCTGAAGAAGTTCGTCAAGGAATGGAACGACGTGGAGAGCACCGACCGCTGGACCGGCGCCGCCGGTGGCGAGTACACCTGCAACTACAAGGTCGACATGAGCGGCCCGGTCGATATCGGCGGCGTGCACACGCTGGTGCCGAACGGCAGTGGCACCACCTCGACCATCCGCACCACCATCAAGTGCGGCATCCCGCTGGTGGGCAGGAAGCTGGAGGAGTTCGTCGCCGGCCTCGCCAAGGCCAGCCTCGATGACGACGTCGCCTTCCAGAAGAAGTTCATCGACGGCTGAACCCCGCCCGGATCCCGGACGAGCACGAGAATCCCCCGCCCCGCGGGGGATTTTTTTACCGGTATAATCCGCGCTCGTTTGCGCAAAACCCAGAAGTGACATGTCCCAGGTAGCCGCACAGGCCGCCCGGCGGCGGACTTTCGCGATCATCTCGCACCCCGATGCCGGCAAGACCACCATGACCGAGAAGCTGTTGCTGTTCGGCAACGCGATCCAGCTCGCCGGCACCATCAAGGCCAAGAAATCCGGCCGCCACGCCACCTCGGACTGGATGGCCCTGGAGCAGCAGCGCGGCATCTCGGTGACCACCTCGGTGATGCAGTTCCCCTACCGCGACCGGGTCGTGAACCTGCTCGACACGCCCGGGCACGAGGACTTCTCCGAGGACACCTACCGGACGCTGACGGCGGTGGACTCGGCGCTGATGGTGATCGACGGTGCCCGCGGCGTGGAACCGCGCACCATCAAGCTGATGGAGGTGTGCCGCATGCGCGCCACCCCGATTCTCACCTTCATCAACAAGCTGGACCGCGAGAACCGCGACCCCATCGAACTGCTGGACGAGATCGAGAACATCCTCGCCATCGAGTGCGCACCGGTCACCTGGCCGATCGGCTCGGGACGCAACTTCAAGGGCGTCTATCACCTGCTGACCGACACCATCCACCTCTACAGGCAGGGCCAGGGCGACCGCATCCCGGAGGACCGCCGCATCGAGGGGCTGGATTCACCGGAGGCGGACGCGGCGCTCGGCACCTGGGCGGCCGAACTGCGGGACATGATCGAGCTCGTCCGCGGCGCCTCGCACGGATTCGACCTGGAAGCCTACCGCGCCGGCCGCCAGACGCCGGTGTTTTTCGGCACCGCGCTGGGCAACTTCGGCGTACGCGAGATGCTCGACGGGTTCGTGGACTGGGCGCCGGGCCCGCTGCCGCGCGAGACGGACGCCGGCACGGTGGACCCGGCCGACGACCGCTTCAGCGGTTTCGTGTTCAAGATCCAGGCCAACATGGATCCCAACCACCGCGACCGCATCGCATTCCTGCGCGTGTGTTCCGGCCAGTACCAGCGCGGCATGAAGATGCGGCACGTGCGTATCGGCCGCGAGGTACGCATCGCCGACGCGGTGACTTTCCTCGCCGGTGAGCGCGACCACGTCGAGGAAGCCTGGCCGGGTGACATCATCGGCCTGCACAACCACGGCACCATCCAGATCGGCGACACCTTCCTGGGCAGTTCCGGCGGCAGCGGCAGTGGCGACTTCAAGTACACCGGCATTCCCAACTTCGCGCCCGAGCTGTTCCGCCGCGTGCGGCTGAAGGATCCGCTGAAAAGCAAGCAGCTGCGCGCCGGCCTGACCCAGCTCTCGGAGGAGGGCGCGGTGCAGGTGTTCTTGCCGCTGGCCAGCAACGACCTGATCGTCGGCGCCGTCGGCGTGCTGCAGTACGACGTGGTGGCCTACCGCCTGCAGGATGAGTACCGCGTCGAGTGCGGTTACGACAACGTGACGGTGTACACGGCGCACTGGGTCACCTGTGACGACGCCAGAATGCTGGAGGAGTTCCGTCACAAGAACCGGCAGCACCTGGCGCTCGACGGTGGCGGGCACCTGGCCTACCTGGCGCCGACGCGGGTCAACCTGCAGCTGGCGCAGGAACGCTGGCCGGACGTGCGCTTTCACGCCACGCGCGAACACTGACCCGGCCGGCGCCATCGCTACCGGGGGCGCTGCGTTACACTAGTCGGCATCCCGCCGCCGGATCCAGGGGCCATGACCGTTCCGCAAAGCGTCGCCACGGTGCTCAAGGAGCTGAGGATCAGCTACCGCGAGCTGGATGAAGCCAGCGAGCCGCGCCTGCCCGGCTCCGTGGCCAAGGTCCTGCTGCTGCACGCCGAAGGCTACGAACTGCAGGTATTCATTCCCGCCGACTGCATGCTCGACCTGGTCGCCCTGAACGAGGCAGTGGGCTGCGACTGCCAGGCGTTCTCCGGGGAAAACCTGCGACAGATCTACGGTCCGCTCGCCCTGGAGACGATTCCCGCGATTCGTGCACTCACGCACTTCCGGACGCTGGTGGACGAAACCCTGCTCAACAAGTCCGTGGTGCACATCCAGTCCGGTACGCCGGGCTTGCTCCTGCGCCTGGAGAAAACCGAGTTCCTGCGCCTGCTCGGAGAGTACGAGCATGCCGTGGTGTCCGTGCCGCTTTCCCGCCTGATGCGCGAGGGGGACAGTCACGGCGAGGACATCGAGCAGATCAACGCGGCGATCCACAGCAGTACGCGCCGCAAGATCCGGCAACAGCTGGACCAGACGCTGGAGCTGCCGCCGCTGCCCGAGAGCGCACAGAAGATCCTGGAACTACGGGCCCAGGTGGATCCCGAGGTCGCGGACCTGGTCGCCATCATCGAGAGCGATGCGCCCCTCGCCGCGAAAATCATCGGCTATGCCTCCTCTCCTTTCTTCGGGGTCGGCAACAAGCTGAAGTCCGTGGAGGAGGCCGTGGTGCGCGTGCTGGGCCCGGAGCGGGTCCTGAACCTGGCGCTCGGGCTGGCCATGGGCCAGATGCTCAAGCTGCCGTCGGATGCGCCGCAGGACGCGCTGCCCTACTTCGAGCAGTCCGTGCTGTGCGCGGTCCTGGTCGACCGGCTCGGCCGCAGGATGCCCCCGGACCGGCGCCCGGAACCCGGGCTGGCCTATCTCGCCGGTCTGCTGCACAACTTCGGGCAGCTGGTGGTGGCGCACGTGTTTCCGGACCGGTTCTCGCTCACCTGTCGTTACATCGAGGCGAGCCCGCACGTCAGTCATGGTGCGATCGAGCGCCACCTGATCAGCGTGACGCGCCAGCAACTCGCCAGCACGCTGCTGCGCATCTGGAAGGTGCCGGACCCGGTCTGCTCGGCCGTCCGCTACCAGGAATCGGCCCGCTTCGCGGAAACGCACTACAACTACGCCAACCTGCTGTACGTGGCGACGCGCCTGATCGCACGCTGGAGGACCGGCGACCTGGAATCAACCGCCGTGCCCGCGCCGATGTGGGAGCGGCTGGGCCTGACGCCGGTGCAGGCTTCGGAGATCGCGGACGGCGTGTTCGACCGGTTCAGCGAGTTGCAGGAAACCGCGCGGCGGTTGTCGCGGTAGGGCCGGGTAACACCGCTCATTCACGCAACTGCGCAATCACCTCACCCAGGAACTGCGCCGCTTCCGCCCCCGTGACGACGCGGTGATCGAAGGTCAGTGACAGCGGCATCTGCCTGCGTGCACACAGCGCGCCATCACGCACGACCGCTTCCTCCCGGATGACGCCGGCGCCGAGGATCGCCACCATCGGCGGCACCACCACCGGCGTGCCGTAGCGTCCGCCGAGCGCGCCGAAGTTGGTCAGCGTGATGGTGGCGCCGATCATTTCCGCAGGCGGGATGGAGCGCGCCCGCACGTCCGCGCGCAGCCGGTCGATGCCGGCGCGCAGGTCCGCCGCGTCGCGATTGCCGATGTCGCGCAGCACCGGCACGAACAGCCCGTCCTGCGTGTTCACTGCGATACCGAGGTCCACCCGCTCGTGCAGCTGCAGGCTCTCGCCGTCGCCGTCGAACCAGGCATTGAGCGCCGGCACCGCGCGGCATGCCACGGCGATTGCCCGTGCCAGCCGCACCGTGGTGTCCGCGTCCTCCGGCCATGCATCCACGTCGGCATCGTCGAACAGGGTGACCGGCACGACCCGTGCGTGCGCCTCGGCCATGTTGCGTGCCATGCGCCGGCGCACGCCGCGCAGCGCATCCGGGTAAGCGGGTCCGGCGCTCTGCGTCTCGGCGCGCTCCCTGCGTGCGTGCGGGGAACCGATGATGAAACCGGTATCCTCCGCGGCCTCGTGCCGCTCTTCGAGCGTCCCCACCACCGTGCCGCTGTCGCCGGCCTCCCCGGCGAACTCCACCAGCGGCTCGCCGACGTGCACCATGTCCCCCGGATTGCCGAACAGGGCGGACACCGTGCCCGCCTGCGGGGAGGGAATCTCGACGATCGCTTTGGCGGTCTCCACCGAGACCAGCAACTGGTCCGCCGCGACCTCGTCGCCGGCCCGGACGTGCCACGCGCAGATTTCCGCCTCGGTCAGGCCCTCGCCGAGGTCCGGCAGCCGGAAATACTTCATCGGGCGTTCCGCAGGCAGCGCCGCACCGCATCCACGATGTCGTCGACACCCGGCAGGTAGAGGTGCTCGTTGCGGAAGTAGGGCATCGGCGTGTCGAACCCGGTGACCCGCTCCACCGGCGCGCGCAGGGCGCCGAACGCCTGCTCGCACAGTTGCGCGGCGATCTCCGCGCCCGCGCCGAAACTGCGCGCCGCCTCGTGCACGATCACGCAGCGGCCGGTGTGCTCCACCGACGCCAGGATGGTGCCGATGTCCAGCGGCTTCAGCGTTGCCACGTCGATCACTTCCGCATCCACACCCTGTTCCGCCAGCTGCCGCGCCGCCGCCAGCGTCTCCATGACCATCGCGCCCCAGGTCACCAGCGTCACGTCGCGGCCGGTGCGCAGCGTGAAACAGGTGTCCAGCGGCAGGAAATCGTAGCGCGATTGCAGTGCGTGCCGGTCCGCGCGGTAGATGCGCTTGGGTTCCAGGAACACCACCGGGTCGTCGTCGCGGATGGCGCTGCGCAACAGCCCGTAGGCACGCTGCGGCGAGGACGGGATCACCACGCGCAGGCCGGGGATGTGCGCCAGCATCGCCTCGGTGCTCTCCGAGTGATGCTCCGGCGCGTGAATGCCGCCGCCGAACGGTGCGCGCAGCACCAGCGGGCAGTGCAGGCGGCCACGGGTCCGGTTGCGCATGCGCGAAGCGTGCGAGACGAGGTGCTCCAGGGTTGCGTAGATGAAGCCCATGAACTGGATCTCGGCCACCGGGCGCAGGCCGTTCAGGGCCATGCCGATCGCGGTGCCGGCGATCAGGGTCTCGGCCAGCGGCGTGTCCATCACCCGGCGGCAGCCATACTTCTCGCGCAGGTTCACCGTGGCTCGGAACACACCGCCGTTGGCGCCGACGTCCTCGCCGAGCAGCACGACGCCGGGGTCGGCCGCCATCTCGTGATCGAGCGCGAGGTTGACAGCCTCGACCATGGTGACGCGCTCCACGGTGTCACCGTCCCGGGAATGCAGGGATGCAGACAGGCTCACGAGGCACCTCCTTCCGGCTGGCGGCCGGCGCGGCGCAGCAGTTCATCGCGCTGCGTACCCATGGCCTCCGGCAGGGTCGCGAACAGCGAATCCATCAGCGTGCCCGGCGGTTCGGGCGCCAGCGCCAGGTATTCATCCACCGCCGCCGCGACCCGCGTCTCGCAGTCGCGGTAGAGCGCTTTCTCCTGCAGTTCGCTCCAGGCGCCCCGGCTGACCAGGAAACGCCGCAGGCGGCCGACCGGTTCGCGTTCCCACGCGGCCTTCAATTCGGCCTGCGAACGGTAACGGCTGGCGTCATCGGCCGTGGTGTGATCGCCGAGCCGGTAGGTGATCGCCTCGATCAGGGTGGCGCCCTTGCCGGCGCGCGCCCTGGCGAGTGCGGCACGCACACGGTCGTACACCGCCAGCGCGTCGTTGCCGTCCACCTGCTCGCCCGGCAGGCCGGCGCCGACCGCCTTCTGCGCCAGTGTCTCCGCCCCGCACTGCAGGCTGCGCGGCACCGAGATCGCCCACTGGTTGTTCTGGATCACGTAGACGACAGGCAGCTGCCAGGCACCGGCGAGGTTCAGCGCCTCGAGGAAATCCCCGCGCGAGGTCCCCCCATCGCCCACCGTGCAGAGCACCGCGTGGTGCTCGCCGCGCACCCGGAACGCCGTCGCCGCACCGGCCGCGTGACAGCACTGGGTGGCGATGGGCACACAGTTCGGCAGGTCGCGCGGGCAGTTCTTCCAGGCATTGCCGCGCTCATCCCCGCCCCAGTAGAGCAGCGCCTCGACCGGGGAGACACCGCGCCGGAACTGCGTGGCGAGATCGCGGTAATAGGGCACGAACAGGTCTTCGGGCGCCAGCGCCGCGCCGATCGCCGCGCTGATCGCCTCCTGCCCGAGACACGACGCGTAGGTGCCCAGCCGGCCGGTGCGCTGCAGCGCGATCGCCCGCGTGTCGAACACGCGCGCGAAGACCATGTCGCGGTAGATCTGCACGAGCAACCCGTGCAACGGGATGTCGGTGTCCGCCCAGGCCGGTGGCGGGCGGTCCAGGGAGCCGTCCGCCGCCAGGTAACGCGTGAACGGCATCTCGACGGAGATGTTCGTTTTCATGCTGCCCTCCATGCCGCAACCGGGTAAGCCCGGCAGTCGGGTTGCGCCGTGCACCGGCTTGTGGCCGCGTGCACGGACCGGCGCACCCGTTTTTTTCAGGCTGCGCTCCTGATTACGGATACCACGCATCGGGCACCCGCCACAATCTGTTTCTTCACGCCGCGCTGACGACCGCCTCTCCCGAACCGCGCGCCAGCACCTCGCGCGCGATGGTTTCCGCGATCCGCAGCGGTGGCGCGCCCGCTGCGCGCGCCCGCTCGAACAGGCGGGCCAGCGTGTCCCCGATGCGCCGGGTCTTGCGCTCGATCTCGGCCAGCGTGTGACCGTTGTACTGCAGCGACGCGAAAATCAGCCCGCCGGCATTGATGACGTAATCCGGTGCGTAGAGCACGCCGCGCGCATGCAGTGTCTGCGCCAGGCTTTCATCGGCCAGCTGGTTGTTGGCCGAGCCGGCCACGATGGCGCAGCGCAACTCCGCGACGGCCTGCGCGTGCAGGATGCCGCCGAGTCCGCAGGGTGCGAAGACATCGCACTCCTGGCGGTGGATTTCCGCAGCCTGCACGACCCGCGCCCCGAACTCCGCCGCGGCGCGTTGCACGCGGGCGGCGTCGATGTCGGCGAGGATCAGCTCGGCGCCGGCGGCCTGCAGACGTTGTGCGAGCGGATAGCCGACGTGGCCGACGCCCTGCAGCGCCACGCGGATACCCTGCAGGGTGTCGGCGCCGAGCCGGTTCTGCACCGCGGCCTGGATGCCACGGAACACGCCGAGCGCGGTCCAGGGGGAGGGATCGAGCCGTTCCGCTGCACTGGTGGCATAGCGGGTATGCCGCGCGACCACGCCCAGGTCGGATGTGCTGGTACCGCTGTCGATGGCCGTGATGTAACGCCCGCCCAGGCTCTCCACGAAGCGGCCGAACTCGCTGAAGAGTGCGACCCGGTCGAATGCGCCGGGCGGTTTCATGATCACCGCCTTGCCGCCACCCTGCGGCACATCGGCCAGCGCCGCCTTGAAGGTCATGCCGCGCGCGAGGCGCAGCGCATCCTGCAGCGCCGCCGTTTCGTCGGCGTAGGTGATGAACCTGCACCCACCCAGCGCCGGACCACGCCGCGTGTCGTGAATCGCGATGATGGCGCGCAGACCGCTTGCCGCGTGGCGGTGAAGGTACACGGACTCGTGTCCGCCGGAATCCATCAGGTCGAACATGACACTCCCCCCCGGTCACCGTCCGGCGCACCTGCGGCCAGTATGCCGGCAACCGTGAAATCCGCTTTCCTGGTAGTTAGACCACGCCCCCGGGAGCGGTTCCCTCGTCATTTTTATGCAATAAATTCATGTATTTGACTGTACGGTGCGGGCACTGACGAGGTAGCGCAGCGGGCCGCCCGGCACCAGCGC
>JBFKKR010000100.1:0-11167 GCA_041682035.1 Pseudomonadales bacterium
CAGCCGACGTGCTTGCGGGCGATCCGCAGGCCGCGTTCCTCGCCGTAGTGCGCATGCAGCGCGCGCAGGTGATCCATCATGGTGCGGGCGATCTCGTCGTTGCCCGGGGCCGGCGGGATGCCTCGGCCGGCGAGCGCCGCCGCCACCTGGCCGTAGAGCCAGGGCCGTCCCAGGGCGCCGCGGCCGATCATGATGCCGTCAGCGCGGGTGTGTTCCAGCACCCCCAGGGCCTTTTCGGCCGAGTCGATGTCGCCGTTGGCGATGACCGGGATGCGGACCAGCTGCCGGATGCGTGCGATGGTGTCGTACTCCGCGTCGCCATTGAAGCGGCAGGCGCGGCTGCGGCCATGCACGGCCAGCAGGGCGATGCCACAGTCTTCCGCCAGCAGGGCGATGTCGGGGCCGTTGCGGCACGCGGTACTCCAGCCGGTACGGGTCTTGAGCGTGACGGGCACGGAAACCGCCCCCACCACCGCCTGCAGGATTTGCGCGACGAGCGCGGGGTCACGCAGCAGCGCGGATCCGGCCGCCCGGTTGCAGACCTTTTTTGCCGGGCAGCCCATGTTGATGTCGATCAGCTGGGCGCCGCCCGCCTCGGCGGCGCGGGCCGCCTCCGCCATGACGACCGGCTCGTTACCGACGATCTGCACCGAGCGCGGCGACTGCTCGTGGCGCGCGATGCGGCGGTGCCTGGACTTGGCGCTGTGCCAGAGCCGGGTGTCGGCCGTGAGCATCTCCGCGGTCGCGATGCCGGCGCCGAAACGGCGGCAGATGCGCCGGTACGGTTCGTCCGTCACCCCGGCCATCGGCGCGACGAACACCGGCGGGTCGATGCGCACCGGGCCGACGATCAGCGCATCAGGCATCGGCGGGTTCCAACAGGTTCAGGACGTAGTTCACCGAGTCGGGGCCGGGATCGGAGATATCGAGGTAAATGCGCCGGGACTCGTTCGGCTGCAGCAGGTGACCGGCGCTGGCGCCGGCATACTCCCGGGGGCTGAAGCGTCCGGCGCCGGAGACGGTGCCGTCCAGCCGCGTGAAGCGCAGTTCGAGGTCGGGCAGCCGCTGCCGGAACGCCGCATCGTTCACCAGCAGGAAATCCACCGCCAGCGCATCCGGCCTGCCGTGATGGGTCCGCACCACCAGCTTGCGCGCGCTGAGCAGGTCCAGCGCCACGTGGCGTGGTGGCGGGCAGCGGAATTGGTTGCACCAGGTGGTGAGCGCGGTGCCGAGGTATCGGCTGGTGCGCACCTCCTCGAAATTCCAGAACACGTACTGGCCGGCGAGCGCCAGCAGCAGGATCGTGTTCAGAACCAGCCAGGCGACGCGGCGCGGCCACACCGGCTGGCTGCGCGCCTGCAGCAGCACCGGTTCGGGCGCGATCTCCCGCAGCCCGTCCCGGTACGTGGCAGGTGCGGGCGGTTCGGCCGGAACTGCAGCGGCCGGGGTTTTCCGCTTCGGCGCCGGGTTGACCTGGTCGGCGAGCGTGAGCGTGTGCGCGGGCGCGGTCTGCTCGTGATCCTGGGCCTGGAAGATATGCAGGCAGGAGCCGCAGCGCACGGTGCCGCCGGCGGCCTCCAGCTGCGAGCTGGAGACATGGAACGAGGTACTGCAGGCTGGGCAGCGCGTGATCATGCCGGACCCGGGAGGAATGTTCGACGGGCTGCATTTTAACCGATCCGGCTGGCGGATAGGCGCACCCACTCCTCCCGTGCGGTGATCTCGAAGCCGGTGAAGGACGCGGCGTAGGCGTTGCACACCGCGTCGGCCTGTTCGCGCAGGATGCCGCTCAGGACGATCCGGCCGCCGGGCCGGACCCGGTCGGTGATCTGCGGCGCCAGTTCCACCAGCGTGCTGGCGAGGATATTGGCCAGCACGATGTCATAGGGCGCGGCGTCCGCCGGTGGCCGCGCGTGCGTGCGCACGACGTCGGCCGGCAGGCCGGCGGATTCCCGGTTGGCCTCGGTGGCGGTGAGTGCCTGTGGGTCGATGTCGGTGCAGGTGACCTGCGCCGCGCCGAGCAATGCGGCCGCCAGCCCGAGGATGCCGCTGCCGCAGCCGAAATCAAGCACGCGCGCGCCGGCCACCGGGTCGGCGTTGGCGTCCAGCCATTGCAGGCAGAGGGCGGTTGTCGGGTGGGTGCCGGTGCCGAATGCCAGCCCCGGGTCGAGGTGCAGCACGCAGGCGTCGGCGGCGTCCACTGACTGGCCGTGCGGGCAGATCCAGAGCCGCTGGCCGAACCGCATCGGCCGGAAGTCCTTCAGCCACTCGCGCTCCCAGGCGCGGTCCGCAAGGGCCTCGAAGGCGAGCGCAGGCAACGGGGCCGGGTGCAGCGCGCCTGCCAGAGCGTCGCGGATTGCGGTGGCGCTGGCGCTGCCGGGGAACAGGCCGGTGATGGTCATGCGTGACCATAGGGGCGTGGTGCCGGGTTGCGGCTCCAGCAATGGTTCGTCGCCGGGTTCGCGCAGCGTGACGCTGACCGCGCCGGCGGTTTCGAGCGCGCCCTCCAGCGCCGAGGCGTCTTCCTGCCGGCAGTGAATGTGAACCTGCAGCCAGGCGGTCTCCGACGTCACTTACGCGCCAGTTTCTGTTCCAGGTAGTGGATGTTCACACCGCCCTTGCGGAACTTGCTGTCGGCGAGAATGCGGCTCTGCAGGGGTACGTTGGTCTTGACGCCGTCGATGACGATCTCGTCGAGCGCGATGCGCATGCGTGCGAGCGCGGTCTTGCGGTTCTCCCCGAAGGTGATGAGCTTGGCGATCAGCGAGTCGTAGTAGGGCGGGATCGTGTAGTTGTTGTAGAGGTGCGAATCGACGCGCACACCGAGACCGCCCGGGGCATGGAAATGGCGCACCTTGCCCGGGCTGGGCATGAAGGTTTCCGGGTCCTCGGCGCAGATGCGGCATTCGATGGAGTGGCCGCGGATGGTGATGTCGTTCTGGGTGAAACTGAGCGGGTGCCCCGAGGCGATGCGTAACTGCTCGCGCACGATGTCGATGCCGGTGACCATTTCCGACACCGGGTGCTCCACCTGCAGGCGGGTGTTCATCTCGATGAAGTAGAACCGCTCGTCCTGGTAGAGGAACTCGAACGTGCCGGCGCCGCGGTAGCCGATCCGCTTGCAGGCGTCGATACAACTCTGCAGGGTGGCCTCCCGCAGTTCGCTGGGGATGCCGGGCGCCGGCGCCTCCTCGATGACCTTCTGGTGGCGCCGCTGCACGGAACAGTCGCGGTCGCCGAGGTGCACGACGTTGCCCTGGCCGTCCGCCAGCACCTGCACCTCGACGTGGCGTGGCGTCTCGAGGAATTTCTCCAGGTACAGCGTGTCGTCGCCGAAGGCGGCGCGGGCCTCGCTGCGGGTGATCTGCACGGCCTTGGCGAGCGCTTCGGCATTGGGGACCACCCGCATGCCGCGCCCGCCGCCGCCGGCCGCGGCCTTCACGATCACGGGGTAGCCGACCTTGTCAGCCAGCCGCCGGACCTCCTCGTTGTTGTGGCCGAGCGGGCCGTTCGATCCCGGCACGGTCGGGACGCCGGCGTCCTTCATGGCCTTGATCGCCGCCACCTTGTTGCCCATCAGCCGGATCACCTCGGCGGTCGGGCCGATGAAGCGGAACCCGCTCTTCTCCACCTGCTCGGCGAAATCGGCGTTCTCCGCCAGGAAACCGTAGCCGGGATGGATGGCGGATGCGTCCGTGACCTCCGCCGCGCTGATGATCGACGGGATGTTGAGGTAGCTTTCCTGGGCGGCGTTGGGACCGATGCAGACGGTTTCGTCGGCCAGCCGCACGTGCATCAGGTCGCGGTCCACCGCCGAGTGCACCGCAACCGTGCGGATGCCCAGCTGCTTGCACGCACGCAGGATGCGCAACGCGATTTCACCGCGGTTCGCAATGAGCACCTTGTCCATGAGTTGATCGGGCATAAGCGGTCAGACGATGGAAAACAGCGGCTGGTCGTATTCCACGGGCTGTCCGTTCTCCACCAATATGGCTTCGACGACGCCGCCACGGTCCGCCTCGATCTGGTTCATCATCTTCATGGCCTCGATGATGCAGACCACGTCCCCGGCCTTGATGGTCTGACCTTCCTGCACGAAGGAAGGGGAACTGGGCGAGGGGCTGCAATAGAACGTGCCGACCATGGGCGAGCGGATGAGGTGGCCCTTCAGCGCGGGCTCCTCCTTGCCGAGCGCCGGTTCCGGCACCGCTTCGCGGGTAGTGGCGTGCGCGGGCGCCGGAGCCGGTGCGGGTGGCGGCGCCGCGGGCGGTTGCGCCGGTGCCGGGGCATAACGCCCGCGGCTGATGCGCACGGATTCTTCACCCTCGCGGATTTCCAGTTCGTCGATGCCGGACTCCTCCAGCAATTCGATGAGCTTCTTGACTTTGCGTATGTCCATGAACCAGCGTCCTACCTGTCTGATGCGCCGAGCGCGGCTTCCAGGGCAAAGCGATACCCGGCCGGGCCGAGCCCGACGATCACGCCCTCGGCGATATCGGAAAAATACGATTTGCGCCGGAATTCCTCGCGTGCATGGGTGTTTGAAAGGTGTACCTCGTAAAACGGGATACGCACCCCCAGCAGGGCATCGCGCAGTGCGACGCTGGTATGGGTCAGTGCGCCCGGGTTGATGATGATCCGGTCGACCTGCTCACCGGCGGCATCATGGATGCGTGTGATCAGTTCCGCTTCCGCGTTGCTCTGCAGGAAGGCGATCCCGGCGCCCGCCGCAACCGCCTGTTTTTCCAGCGATTCGTTGATCTGGTCCAGCGTGGTCGTGCCGTACAGTTCCGGCTCCCGGGTACCGAGCAGGTTCAGGTTCGGGCCATGCAGGACCAGTATTTTCATCATTTCTCGCCGGGATTTTCGTCGAAACGGCTCTTTGTGGCCGCAGTGCGGAACCATCCGGTATCTGGCTCAAGTTAGCTCACGATCGGTAAGATGTCGATGATTTCAACGGAATTTACTGCTTATTCGAGGGAGATGCGCGGTTTGGGGGCGGTCTTCCGGGATCTTGCGCCAGGCGGCGGGGCGGAACAGGCTAAAGCGTCGAAATGTTGCGATCCAGCAGGGAAAAGAACTCTTTCTCATGAATCTCGCCGACGACACGCAGGTCGGCCCGTTCCTTGCCGGTACGGTCCAGGATGATCCACGCAGGCGGGCCGAAGACCTGGTACCGTTCGAGGATGCGGGCTGATTCCGACGTGTTCGGGGTTACATCGGCCCTGATCAGGGCGAAGTCTGCCAGTTTCTCCTGGACGCGCCGGGCGCCGAGCACCTCCCGATCCATGATGCGGCAGGAAATACACCAGTCCGCGTAGATGTCCAGGAAAACCGGCATGCCCCGGCTCTTCGCGCTGGCCAAGGCACGATCCAGCCCGTCGGTGTCGCGAACTTCGACGAACCGGGACTGGAACGGATCCCCGGCGCCGGCTTGTGCGCTGCCGCCGCCGAGATTGTCCAGCGGCCGCCACAGGTCCGAACCCCCGCTCAGCGCACCCGCCAGCCAGATGCCGCCGAGCAGGAAGCTGGCCATGGCGACCACGGTGGCGGTCACCTTCAGCCGGCTGCCGGCATCCGCGGCGAGCGCGTGCGCGCCCGCGGCCGTCAGCAGCGCGAGTCCGGACCACAGCGCCAGCGTCGCCGGGCCGGCCATGAACCGCTCCAGCATCCAGATCGCCACGCCGATCATGAGGACGCCGAAAACGCGTTTGATGCCCACCATCCACGGTCCGGAGCGGGGCAGGTAACGGCCCCCGCTGATGCCCGCCACCAGCAGCGGAATGCCCATCCCGCCCCCGAGCGAGAGCAGCGCCAGTCCACCGTAGAGCGCGTCGCCGGTGGCCGCGATGTAGAGCAGCGCACCGGCCAGCGGCGCGGTCACGCAGGGGGACACCACCAGGCTGGAGACCGCGCCCATCAGCGCGGCCCCGGGCAGGCTGCCCGCTTCGCCGGTGGCGCCGGAGAGCCGGGCCAGGCGCGCCGGGACGCGGATCTCGTAGAGGTCGAACATGGACAGCGCGAGCAGCACGAACAGCCCTGCGAACGCGCCGATCACCCAGGGATTCTGCAGGTGGGCCTGCAGGTTGAGCCGGGCGCCGAAATAACCCACCAGCACGCCCGCCGCAGCGAAGGTGACCGCCATGCTGCCGACATAGGTGCACGTCAATGCCGTGGCCCGCGCGGTGGAGACGCGGCGTCCCGGCCCGAGGATCACGCTGGAAAGAATGGGGAGCATGGGCAGCACGCAGGGGGTGAAGGTCATCCCCAGTCCCGCCAGCAGGAACCAGAGCAGGCTCTGGATCTCCACCGCCCGGGGTTGTGCGCTGCCGCTCCGGGTGGTCCCGGCCCCGGCGGGTCGCGCACCTTCCGCCGGGGTGCCGGCGACCAGTTCGAAGCGGGCCTCGGCGGGCGGATAACAGAGTCCGGCGTCGGCGCAGCCCTGGTAGGCGACGCGCAGGTTCAGCGGACCGGTGACGTTCTCCGGCACGGGCAGCCGGAACGAGAGGTCGCCGCGATAGACCTCGACCTGCCCGAAGTATTCATCCTCGTGCTGCTCGCCGCGTGGCCACTCCGCGGGCACCAGCGCGGCGTCGCCCGCCGTGAAGGCGAAGCCGTGGCGGTACAGGTAGTATTCCGGCCGGATCTCGAAATACACTGCCACGGTACGCGCGGACACCATCTCGGCATCGACCGGAAAGGCCTGTTCGACCGGCAGGAACTGCGGCGCCTGCCGGAAGATCCGGCTGAGCGGGTCCGACGGCTCCGCCAGCAGCATCGTGGGGACGAGCATGCCCAGTGCGAGGGCCAGCGCGTGATTCCGCGCAGAGCGCACAAGGACGGAAAGGAAATGAAAAACCAATGCGCCTGAGCCTATACGGGATCGAGTCTCTTCGGGGCGGTCAGCATGCAGGGATTCAGCGGCCTTTGCCAGCGCGGCCGCGCCTGCGCGCCTGCATTCTCCTGCCGTTGCTCCTGGCCATGACCGCCTGCGCGAACAAGGGAGAAGAGGCGGCCGGCCAACCCGCCGCGCCCGGCATCGAGGACCGCCCCGGTGCCGCTTCTTTGAATGCGTCGCCGGCGGAAAGTTCCGTCGCGCCGGCCGCCCGGCAGGCGGACGCCCCGCAGCCGCAGCCGGAAGGCGTCGCGGCCCTGCTGGAACAGGCCCGCTGGGCGCTGGATGCGGGGCGCCTGACCCACCCGCCGAGGTACAACGCCCGCGAATACTACCAGCAGGTGTTGCAGTTGCACCCGACCAGCCGGGAGGCACGCGAGGGACTGCAGATCGTGCTGGACCGGTCCATCGAGCTGAGCCTGGAGGCCGCGCACCAGGGCAACTTCAAGCGGGCCGAACTGCTGCTCACCCGGGCCGGACGGTTTGCCCTGAACGATCCGGGCATCCGGGGGGCACGCGAGTACGTGCACCGGATGTCGCGCCAGGGCCGGCGTACATTCCCCCTGCCCGCGGAGGCGGTCCGGGCGCGGGATGCCGACGCCCTGGCGCCGCAACTGAAACAGATCGTGCGGCACGCGGTCGAAGACGGGGCGACGATCGAGATCCTCACGGCGGACGACCTGCAGGCCCTGTGGCTGTTCGACCAGTTGCGGCAGCATGCCGGGAAGGAGGCGCTGCATGCTACCATTCATGACGCGCAGGAGCCGGAAGTGCGGCTGACCTGGCGCCGCTAGCCCATCGCCGGACCACGGGAAGCTCCCTGCCAGAAATGAAGCGCCCTGCCCGCAGTGCAATCCGTCTGAAGCCGGCCGTGTGCGGCGTGCTCGCATTGCTGCTGGCGGCCGCCGCGCTGCTCGGCCGCGCAGCCGATCTGGGCGTGACCCAGGCCATACTCGCCGCGGTGGAAAACCGCTTCGGGGCGCCCTCGCGCAAGCGCCTGCAGGAATGGGAGCGGCTCGTCGATGCCAACCGCGGCAAGAGCGAGATGGAGAAGGTGCGCATCGTCAACGACTTCTTCAACAACAGCATCATCTTCGTCGACGACATCAATTTGTGGAAGGTAAAGGACTACTGGGCGACGCCGATCGAGTTCCTCGCCCGCGGCGCCGGCGACTGCGAGGACTACTCGATCGCCAAGTACTACACGCTGCGGGCGATGGGCGTGCCCGAGGACAAGCTGCGGATCACCTACGTCAAGGCGCGGCTCTCCTACGGCGAGCAGGCGCACATGGTGCTGACCTACAGCCCGGAGGCGCGGCGGCCGCCGCTGGTCCTGGACAACCTCAATTTCGATATCCTGCCCGCCACGCAGCGCCATGACCTGAAGCCGGTGTACAACTTCAACGGTGCCGGGCTCTGGCTGGCCAGTTCGGGCGGATCAGGCAAGCGGGTCGGCGGCGCCGGCCGGCTCAGCATGTGGAATGACCTGCAGTCGCGGCTCCAGGCGGGCGCGTGGGGCGGATAACGCAGAACGGAGTGAACGCATGACCTTGTTACGCCAGCTCATCATCGTGATGTCCCTCATTTTCGTGGTGCTGTTCGCCAGCTCCATGGTGGTCAGCGTGCTCAACGCGCAGCGCTACATCGAGGAGCAACTCGCCGGCCACGCGCAGGACTCCGCCACCTCGCTGAGCCTGTCGATCCAGAACGGCTCGGACATGGATCCGATCATCATCGAGCGCATGATCGCGGTCGCCTTCGACCGTGGCGGCCTCTACCAGCGCATCGCCTTCTCGAGCGAGGAACTCGGCAGCATCGTCAAGGAGGTGCCGATGGGCGCCGGCGGCGCGCCGGTCGTGGAGGGCGTGCCGAACTGGTTCCTGTCACTGGTGCAGATCAGCAGCCCGAGCGCGACCGAACTGGTCAGCAACGGCTGGTACGAGGTCGGCGACCTCACCGTCGTGAGCAGCCCGGAGGGCGCCTATCGCGACCTCTGGCGGATCACCCGCGAACAACTGCGCACGTTCCTCATCGTGCTGTTCCTGGCCTGCGTCCTGATGGCGTTCATCCTGCGGCTGGTGCTGCGGCCGCTGGCCGAGGTGGAACAGCAGGCGGTGGCCATCTCGGAGCGCGACTTCCGCGTGCTGGAGCGCATCCCGCGCACGCGCGAGTTGCGCAGCGTGGTGCTGGCCATGAACCGCATGGTCGAGAAACTGAAAAAGATCTTCAACGAGCAGGTCGAGCTGGCCGAGCGGTTCCGCGCGCAGTCGCTGCGCGATCCGGTCACCGGCCTGGGCAACCGGCGCGAGTTCGACAGCCGCCTGAAGGCGCACATGGCCTCCGAGCAGGGCTCGGGCATCGGCACCGTTTTCTTCCTGGCCATCGGCGGCTTCGGCAAGTACAACGAGGAACAGGGGCACGTCGCCGGCGACCTGTTGCTGGAGCAGGTGGCGCAGGTGCTGGTCACCAACCTGCAGGAGGTCACCAATGTCGCCATCGCGCGCAACGCCGGTGCGAACTTCAACGCGTTCCTGCCCAACCTGACCGCCGAGAAGGCGACCGAGATGGTGGAGAAGTGCTACCAGGCCATCACCAACCTGCACGTGTTCCAGGAGGTGATGCCCCACAACTCCGTGCACATCGGCGCCAGCTACAGCGACGAGAAGCGGGACGTGAAGGCGCTGTTGTCGGAATGCGACATGGCGTTGCGCGAATCGCAGGGACGGGGCGTGAACTGCTGGGTGATGTACCAGCGCCAGGACGCCAGCACGCAGCGCGACAAGCCGGTACGGCAGGCCGGCGAGTGGCAGAGCATCCTGGCGCGCGTGCTCAATGAGCGTGCGCTGATCTTTCATTACCAGCCGGCGTTCTCGATTCCGGATCGCACCGTACTCCACCACGAGGTGCTGGCGCGCATCGAACTGGACGGGGAGGTGGTCTCGGCCGGCGGCTTCCTGCCGATGGCGGAACGATTCAACCTGCTGCCCCAGTTCGACCGCCTGATCATCGAGCTGGCGCTGGAGCAACTGGAGCAGCACCCGGGTGTGCACCTGTGCGTGAACATCTCGCCGCACTCGCTGGAATCGCCGGAATTCGTCGACTGGGTGCGTGAGAATGCGCGCGGCCGGACCGGGCTGGAGCGCCTCATCCTCGAGGTCCCGGAATACAGCGTGCAGACCCGTGCCGAGCAGGTCCGGCGCCTGGTCGCGCTGAGCCGCGAGCTGGGCGCGCAGATGTCCATCGACCACTTCGGTGTCGGCGCCGCGACCTTCTCCTACCTGCAGAGCCTGCGGGTGCAGGCAGTGAAGGTCGACCGCAGCTTCATCCGCGACATCCACACCAACCAGGACAACCAGTTCTTCGTGCAGTCCATGGCGCAGATCGCCCATGGCCAGGATATCGCGCTCTATGCCGAGGGCGTGGAAAGCGACGAGGAGTGGAAGCAACTCGTCGAACTGGGGCTGGACGGTGGCATGGGATTCGGCCTGCAGCGGCCGGGTCCCGATCTCTCGAACTGAGCCGGCGTTGTCGACCCGCCTGCAACTGCCGCGCTGGGTCGCGGGGACGCTCCTGCTGCTGGCCGGCCAGGCAGTGGCCGAATTGCGCGTCAGCGAGGCCTGGATTCGTGAGCCGCCGCCGGTGGCCACGCCGCTGGCGGGCTATCTCCGGATCGCCAACACCGGGCCGGAGCTGCGCGTGCTGAACGCGGTGCGCACGCCGCGCGCCAGCAGCGTCGAGCTGCACCGCACGGCGCACGAGGATGGCGTGGCCCGCATGCAGCGCCTGCGACAGCTCCCGATACCGCCCGGCGGCGAGGTGGTGCTGGAGCCCGGTGGCGTCCACCTGATGATCTTCGGGTTCGATGGCGCGCCGCGCGCCGGGGACGAGATCGATCTGACGCTGGAGTTCAGCGACGGTGCGTGCCTGCCCGTACGCTTCGTCGTGGTACCCTCTGCAGGCTCCCGCCGGATGCCGGCGCAATCGAAATGATGAACAACGGAATCAACAAGACATGAGACAACTGGTGGAATTCCTCGACATGCGTGGTGCGCGGATCACCCGCATCAGCCTGCTCGTCGCGCTGCTGCTCTTCCTGTTCGCGGGCGCGGTGGGAATCTACTGGAGCGCGCCGCCGGATGCGCCGCTGTACCGTCCGGGCGGGAAGGGCGGAGAAGACGTGGTCGGCTGGCGCACCACCCGCACGCTGCAGGCCGTGGCGGGTACCCTGCTGGGCAAGCGCGGCGGCTACATCAGCAATGACATCTTTCCGCC
>JBFKKR010000101.1:0-10729 GCA_041682035.1 Pseudomonadales bacterium
CGACGAGGTGTTCGTGTCCTCCCGGTGCGTCACGTTCTTGTGCAGCAGGTGGACTTCCGTCGTGCCCGGGCGCACACCGTGCTCCAGCCGCACGCGGAAGCGGTCCTGGGTGTTCTGGCCGGCCCCGCGGGAGAACTGGGAAAAAAGCTGGCGGAACAGGTCGGTGCTCTGCGCGCCCCGGCCGGTCAGCCAGACCGTTTCCTGCACGCCCTGGGTGGCGTCCTGGTAGTCGATGCCGATGCCGTTCACGGCCCAGAACTCGGTCAGCGCCGGCCAGACCTCGTCGGGCGAGGCCTCCACCAGCAGCCAGCTGCGGTCGCCCAGCCGCTGGATGCTGACCTGCTCGCGCTTCTTGCTGGCGGTCAGCGGTTCCGGCCGCGGCACCTCGAAGACCGCCGGTCGCGTGGTGCGCTCGACCGGCGGGATCACCAGCAGGTCGTCCACGGCAGTCGCCTTCAGTCCTTCGGGCACCTTCATGCGCTCGGTGCGCTGGGCCTGCAGGTACTCGTCCTCGCGGTCCCGGAACCAGCCTTCCTTGCCGAACAGCGCGGAACAACCGGAAAGACCGGGCAGCGCGAGCAGCAGCGCCAGCGCGATGAAAAATCTTCTTCCTTGCATGAGTATCCTCTCTCCCGGAGGTCAGTCCCTGATGGCGCCGGAACGTCGCAACGCGGCGCGCAGGGGTTCGTGGTGTTGTTCGGCCAGCACGGTGAGCGGCAGGCGGATGCCGGCATCGACCAGCCCCATCTCCTGCAGCGCCCACTTCACCGGGATGGGGTTTGCTTCCAGGAACAGGAGCTTGTGCAGCTCCACCATCGTGGCATCCAGCGTGCGGGCCAGGTCCGCCTCGCCGGCGAGCGCCGCCGCGCAGGCCTTGTGCATCGTTTCCGGGCAGACGTTCGCGGTCACCGAGATATTGCCCTTCGCCCCGCGCAGCATGAATTCGATCGCGGTGGCGTCGTCACCGGAGTAGACCGTGAGGCGGTCCGCGACCATGCCGATCAGTTCCTCGCCCCGCGCGAGATCCCCGGTCGCGTCCTTGATGCCGACGATGTTCTCCTCATCGGCCAGCCGCGCGACGGTCTCGTTCTTCATGTCGCAGGCCGTCCGGCCGGGCACGTTGTAGAGAATCTGCGGCACGTCCACGCTGTCCGCGATCAGCCGGTAGTGCTCGTACAGGCCCTGCTGCGTGGGCTTGTTGTAATACGGGGTGACCAGCAGGCAGGCGTCCACCCCGACCTCTTTCGCCTCGCGGGTGAGGTCGAGCGCCTCGCGGGTGGAGTTGGAGCCGGTGCCGCCGATCACCTTCAGCCGGCCGGCCGCCCGCTCCACCACGCGGGCGATCACCGAGATGTGCTCGCCGTCGTCCAGCGTGGCGGCCTCGCCGGTGGTGCCGACAGCCACGATGGCGTCCGTGCCCGCGGCGGCATGGAAATCCACCAGGCGGTCGAGGCGGCCCCAGTCGATAGTCCCGCCCGGGAACATCGGGGTCACCATGGCGACGATACTGCCCTGAATCATGCGCGTGCAGGCCTGCTTGGGAGCAAAGCGTAATCTTATGTAGGCGCGGCGGCGCGGACAAGGCTTGTGGTGAGGCAAATTCCGGGCGCGGGCTGCGTTACACTAGGCCGCTGGAGCCAGAACCAAACGGAGTTGCCTGTATGCCTGCCGCCCCCAACCTGCTCGTCGTCTCGGCCATCGGGGAAGACCGGCCCGGCCTGATCGACGAGTTGTCCGCGCTGGTTTCGGACGTGCGCTGCAGCATCATCGACAGCCGCATGACGGTCCTGGGCGGTGAATTCGCCATCATCATGCTGGTCTCCGGCAGCTGGGATGCCATCGCCAAGCTGGAGAACTCCATGCCCGCCCTGGGCGAGCGGCTGGGCCTCAACACCACTGTCCGGCGGACCGAGGAACGGGCGGTACAGCACCAGTGCATGCCCTACAACGTGCATGTCATCGCGCTCGACCAGCCGGGCATCGTGCAGCAGATTGCTCATTTTTTCGCCGCCAAGGGCATGAACATCGACGACATGTACACCGGCACCTACCGGGCGCCCCACACCGGTTCCCCGATGTTCACACTCACCATGACCGTCAGCGTGCCCGGCAACGTGCACATCGCCGGGTTGCGCGAGGAGTTCATGCTGTTCTGTGACGACCGCAACCTCGACGCGGTGATCGAACCCCTGAGAACCTGAGGAGACCCGCATGACAGTCGCCCTGGACAAACGCGTACCGGCCTTCAAGGCACAGGCCACCGGCGAGACACTGGTGAAGAGCAGCGCCCTGAAAGGCGCGCCGTACGTGATCTATTTCTACCCCAAGGACAACACCCCCGGGTGCACGCAGGAAGGCCAGGATTTCCGTGACCTCTACCCGAAGTTCAAGCGCCTCGGGGTGGCCATCTTCGGCGTCTCGCGGGATTCGCTGAAGGCGCACGAGAACTTCAAGGCCAAGTTCGAGTTCCCGTTCGAACTGATTTCGGATCCGGACGAGGAGCTGTGCAACCTGTTCGACGTGATCCGCATGAAGAACATGTACGGCAAGCAGGTGCGCGGCATTGAGCGCAGCACCTTCCTGGTGGATGGCAAGGGCGTACTGCGCCGCGAGTGGCGCAAGGTGAAGGTGCCCGGCCACGCCGAGGAAGTACTGGCCGCCGCGAAGGAACTGGTTTGATCCCCCCGCGTCACGTGGGTCAGCCTTCAGGCTGACGGCTGTAAGCCTTTGTAAGGCTGAAGCCTTACCTACGCCTTACCGGCAGGGCAGGCATCTCTAGGGCTGAGGCACTGCCTAGCGGATTTCCGGCGCATCGTCCCGCACCGGCGCACGCACGGCGGCCGGCCAGGCGTTCATCACCGCCTTGATCAGCGTGGCCAGCGGGATGGCGAAGAACACGCCCCAGAAGCCCCACAGCCCGCCGAACAGCAGCACCGCGACGATGATCGCCACCGGGTGCAGGTTCACCACCTCGGAGAACAGCAGCGGCACCAGCACGTTGCCGTCCAGCGCCTGGATGATGCCGTAGACGATCATCAGCCAGGCAAAGTCGGCGCTCCACCCCCACTGCAGGAAGCCCACCAGCGCCACCGGCACGGTCACCACGGCCGCGCCGATATAGGGCACCAGCACGGACAGGCCGACGAGGATGCCAAGCAGCGTGGCGTACTTCAGGCCCATCAGCGCGAAACAGATGTAGGTGACCACGCCCACGACGAGAATCTCCACCACCTTGCCACGCACGTAATTGGCAATCTGGTCGTCCATCTCGTGCCAGATCCGCGTCATCAGCTTGCGCTGCCGTGGCAGGAAGCCAAGCAGCCACTGCAGCAGCAGTTCCCGGTCCTTCAGGAAGAAGAACACCAGCATCGGCACCAGCACCAGGTAGATGAGCACGGCAACCAGGCCGGGCAGACTGGCGATGGAAAAGGTCAGCAGGGTCTTGCCCAGTTCGCCGATCTCCCCGCCCGCCTGCTCCAGCCAGGTCCGGACCTGCTCCTCACTGACCAGGGTGGGATACTGCGCGCTGAGCAGTTCCAGTTTCTGCTCGACCACCGCCACGATGCGCGGCATGTCGCCGATGAAGGCGGTCACCTGCTTCCAGGCCAGCGGCAGCACGACGAGCAACAGCACCAGCAGCGCGGCCATGAACAGGGTGAACACGATGGAGACCGCCGCGAGATGCGGCACCGATCTCTCCCGCAGCTTGTCGACCAGCCCCTCCATCAGGAACGCGAAGATGACCGCCGCGATCACCGGCGCCAGCATGCCGCCGAGGGTCAGGATCACCGCGAATGCCAGCAGCAACACGATCAGGAAAACCACCGCCTCCTCGTCCGAGAGGTAGCGGTCGAACCAGTCGCGCAGCACCTTCATCATGGGGTGTCACCTTCGGCGTTTGCGGCGTTCTTGCGTACGAGATAGAGGTAGTGACCAGCGGTTTCGCCGCGGTGCACGATGGCGTTGCCGCTGAGCCGCGCGAAGGACTGGAAGTCGGCCACGGAACCGGGGTCGGTGGCCAGCACCTCGACCAGTTCCCCGTCGGCGACCTGCTGCAGCGCCACCTTCAGCCGCAACAGCGGCAGCGGACAGCGCAGTCCGGTGGCATCCACGGACCGGGCCACCTGGCCACGGAAGGCCGCGGGAACCTGCGGCCGGGTACCATTGTCTGCTGCCATGTACATCCGGTGAAGAGCGTCCGAACTGGTGAAGGAGGCGGTTCCGCGTGATGTATACTCGAACCCATCAGCGGTACGCGCCCCACCGGGAGTCCAGTCCGTGAGACTAACCCACAGCGCCGGAATCAACCAGTCCATTCGTTCCCGGATACTTGCGCTGGTGCTGCTGTTCGCGCTGCCGGCAGCGCCGGCGGCCGCTTCCAACGAGTTACCCAGCCTCGGCGGTCCGGACGCCAGCATCATCTCGCCGGAGAAGGAACGCGTGCTCGGGCAGGCCTGGCTGCGGGCATTCCGCGCCCAGGTGCCGGTCATGCACGACCCGCTGCTGCAGGAATACACCGAGAATCTCGTGTACCGGCTGGCGGGCTCCAGCGACCTGAAGGACCGCAACCTCACCGTCGTGCTGGTACGCCACCAGACCATCAACGCCTTCGCCGTGCCGGGCGGCATCATCGGCGTGCACACCGGGCTGATCACCAGCGCCCAGGCGATGGATGAGCTGGCCTCGGTGCTCGCGCACGAAATCGCCCACCTCAGCCAGCGCCACTTCACCCGGCGGGTCGAGGACGCCAACAAGACCTACGCCCCGACCCTCGCCGGCATGCTGACCGGCATGATCCTCGCGGCCACGGTGGGCGGCGACGCCGGCATGGCGGTGATGAGCGCCACCCAGGCCGCCGCCATCGACCGCCAGTTGCGCTTCAGCCGCGAGCACGAGCAGGAGGCCGACCGCATCGGCATGCAGACGCTGGTACGGGCCGGGTTCGATCCGGAGGCGTTCCCGCGCATGTTCGAGCGCATGGTCGCGGCCAGCCGTTACGCCGGCGAGCGCCCGCCCGAGTTCCTGCTCACGCACCCGGTGAGCGATTCCCGCGTTTCCGACACGCGGAACCGGGCGGCGCAGTACCCGCGCATGGGGGACTACCCGAAGGACAGCGAGTTCCCCATCATGCAGAACCGGATTCGCGTCGGTTTCGAGGAACCCGGCCGTGCCGTGAAGGTGTTCCGCGGCGAACTGGCCAACGCGACGAACGAGGATGAACGTACCGCCGCGCGTTACGGGCTGGCGCTGGCACTGGCGCGTACCGGCCAGTTGGACGAAGCCGCGAAAACCCTTGACCCGCTGCTCGAGGCGGAACCGGAGCGGATCTCCTTCGCGGTGACGCGCGCCGAGTTGCACATGAAGGCCAACGAGTTCAAGGAGGCGGCGGCCCTGACCCACCGCCACCTGCAGTTCGCGCCCGGCAACTACCCGCTGCAGGTGTTCTTCGCGCAGGCCGCGGCACGCACCGGCCAGGCCGAGGCGGCGGAAGACGCGCTGCGCGCACTGCTGCAGCAGCGACCGGGCGACCCCTACCTGTATTACCTGCTGGCCGAGGCCAATGGCCTGGCCGGAAACATCGTCGGGGTGCACGTCTCCCGTGCCGAGTACATGTACCTGTCCGGCGACATGGAAGGCGCCCTGGAACAGCTGCGCATCGCCTCGCAGCGCACGCGCAACAATTACCAGCTCAACGCGCGCATCAAGCGCCGCATGGCCGAACTGTCGCTGATCCAGCGGGAACTGCCGCTGTAGCGCGACAGGCCAGGCTGTAGTTCAGCCTTCAGGCTGACAAAAAATATGCCGTGCTAGGCGTTGCCGACCGCGGTGATGCCTTCGCGTTTGGCGAATTCGAGCATGCGGTTCAGCGGCACCATGGCCCGCGGCACCAACGCCGGGTCCACGTGCACCTCGTTGCCACCCTCTTCCTCCAGGCAGGCCGCGAGGCGGTCGAGGACGTTCATCGCCATCCAGGGACAATGCGCGCAGCTGCGGCAGGTGGCGCCGTCGCCGGCGGTGGGCGCCTCGATGAATTCCTTGCCCGGCGCGGCCTGTTTCATCTTGTAAAAGATGCCGCGATCTGTGGCGACGATGAACTGGCGGTTGGGCAGGGTCCGCGCGGCGGTGATCAGTTGCGTCGTGGAGCCGACCACGTCCGCCTGGGCGATCACCTGCGCCGGGCTCTCAGGGTGCACCAGCACGGCCGCCTCCGGGTAGACCGCCCGTACCTCCTCCAGCCGCAGCGACTTGAACTCCTCGTGCACGATGCAGGAACCCTGCCACAGCAGCATGTCGGCGCCGGTCTGGCGGCGCACGTAGTCGCCCAGGTACTTGTCGGGCGCCCACAGGATCTTCTCGCCCTGCCCGTCGAGGTGCTCAATGATGCGTACCGCCGTGCTGGAGGTCACCACCCAGTCGGCGCGCGCCTTCACCGCCGCCGAGGTGTTGGCGTACACCACCACCGTGCGGTCCGGGTGCTCGTCGCAGAAAGCGCTGAACGCCGGCGCCGGGCAGCCGATGTCCAGCGAGCATTCGGCTTTCAGCGTCGGCATCAGCACGCGCTTTTCCGGGCTCAGGATCTTGGCGGTCTCGCCCATGAAACGGACGCCCGCCACCACCAGCGTGGTGGCATCGTGCTCCTTGCCGAAGCGCGCCATCTCCAGCGAGTCCGACACGCAGCCGCCGGTTTCCTCGGCCAGCGACTGCACCTCGGCGTCCGTGTAATAGTGCGCGATCAGGACGGCGTTCTCCCGCTTCAGCAACGCGCGGATGCGCTCCTTGAGCGCCGCATCCCCGGCGGCGTCGGCGGGCGTGCGCGGGGCCGGGAAGATCGGCGACGGGAGCGCCTCGTTGATGCGCTCGTCGAGCTCTGGGATGGCGGGAATCAGGGCGCTTTTCATGGGCGGCAATTCATGTGCGGTTCAGCGGCAGGTCGGCCACCGGCGTTGGATCGGGAACTCGGCGGAGTTCAGCGGAACGGCCGCCGAATCGACGGTCTGTCTTTCCAAAAATGGTATCACAATGCGCTTCCGGCGGATGCCCTCAGCGCCGCACCGGGCCGGGGCGGATATGCGGGTAGGTGCGCCGCAGCAGCCGCGTCGAAATGAAGTACTCGATGTTGCGCAGGCGGCTGACCAGTTCCCAGACGAAGGCGTCTTCCCGGTAGTATTTCTGCACCTCGGACACCTCCAGCGGCTGCAGCTCGGGTGCGTGGGCGGCGAAAAACGCGTTGGCCTCGCTGATGAACGCCGCGACCCGGTGCGCAAGCTGTTCCTTGTACAGGTTGGCGATCAGGTCCAGCACGATGCCGCGGAAGGAGAAATACTTGTTGATGGTCTCCCGCAGGAAAAACCACTGCACGGGGGCGCGCAGGACGGCCGGCATGACCCGCAGGAAGAGTTCGATGTCGAGCAGGTCCCTGCCGTTCTCGCGCAGCATGGCGGTGCTGGTGTCCAGGTAGGTGAGGTCCGGTTCCGCCGGCAGCGTTTCGCTTTCCTGCGCCATGTTCAGCACCGCGTAGTTGGACAACTGCCCGTCGATCCCCAGCTGGACGGCTTCCCGGCCGTGGTCGCGGTACACCTCCCATTCCAGCGCGAGAATCCGGCGCAGCAGCCGGCAGGCATCCGGCTCCGGCACCCGCCGCACGATGTCGGTGGCCAGGCTGCCGGGCGGGATCAGTTCCTGGAACAGGTACAGCACCGGGAGCCCGTGAAAACCACGCAGCACGACGTGACCGCAGGGCGGCGTGCAGATGCCGCGGGCGCGCAGCATCCCGTTGTAGCGCAGGTACAGTTCGGCCACGTGCCGCAATTCCTCCACGGTGCGGAACAGCGCCATGCGCTTGTAGGCATAGCCGGCCAGCAGCGGATCATCGAAGGCGATCACGGTGGTGACCTCGCCGTGGCCGATGACCCGCGCGCCGTGGGCGCCCCGCGCCGGCGCATCGACGTCGAGCGTCTCCTCGAAACGCTGCAGCGCCGCAACGGCCGCCGGCTCCAGTTCCAGCCACGGGTCCGGGCGGCGGATCAGGTCGGCCCCGGAAGCCATCTCAGCCACCTTTCACGGCGCGCAGCGCGTCCTCGAAGCGCTGCAGGAAGGCATCGCAGTATTCATCGTCGATGAAGAAGCCGGGTTTGAGCTGCAGCACCGAGTAGTCGAACCCGGCAAAGAATGCCCAGACACCGCGGTCATAGAGCTGTCGCATCATCAGCATCGCGCCCTGTGGGTGATCGAAGCGCAGGCCCATGATCACGCCCAGCTGGCGGATCTCCGTCAGAAAGGGATTGCGTTGCCGGATCTCCTGCAGGCCGGCGCCGATCCGGCCGGCCACCCGGTCCACGGCCGTCACCGTCTCCGGCCGCGTGGTGATATCCAGCACCCGGCTGGCGACCACGCAGCCGATCTCGGCACCGCCGAAGGTCGAGACGTGCGCCCAGCCGTCCTCGTGCAGCCACTTCCCGGCCGCCGGGGTCAGCAGTGCAGCAGCCATGGGATACATGCCGCCGGACAGGCCCTTGCCGGTGACCAGGATGTCCGGCGCGACACCGTAATGTTCGATGGCCCAGAGTTTTCCCGAACGACCCAGCCCGGTCTGCACCTCGTCGGCGACATACAACGCGCCGTACTGCTCGCACAGCGCCTTCACGCCCGGCAGGTAGGCCGGGTCCGGCAGCGGGAAGCCGTAGGTGGCGGGAATGGTCTCCATGAGCACCGCGGCGATGTCGCCACCCCGCAGCGCCGTCTCCATGGCGTCCAGGTCGTTGAAGGGAACACGCCGGAATTCCTCCGGATAGTCACTGCCGAAGAAACGCGCCGACCGGTCGTCACCGGCGGCCCCGGAGAGGCCGGTGCGGCCGTGGTACCCCGCCTCGACGGCGACGATCCGGCGCCGCCCGGTCGCCCGCCGGGCGCTCTTGATGGCGATGTCGTTGGCCTCGCTGCCACCGGCCGCATAGACCGTGTAACGCAGGTCCCCGGGCGCCAGTTCCGCCAGCCGTGCGGCCAGCTCGCCGCGCGCGACGCTGGGGAAGTGGTGGTTGCCGATATCCAGTTCGTCGGCCGCCGCCTTCAGCGCGGCGACAATCTCCGGGTTGCGGTGTCCGAGGCTGAAGGTGCCGCCGTTGAGGTGAAAGTCCATCAGCTGGTGGCCGTCGAGGTCCCACAGGTGATAGCCCTCGCGCCGCCCGATCACCAGGCGGATTCCGAACGCCTCCAGCATCTTCACCTTGCCCGGGGCAACGTGGTCCCGGTTCAGGGCCAGTGCCCGCCGTTTGGCTTCGGAATCGGATTGCATCGTGCGAACCATCTCAGCGCGATGTTCGCTCGCCCCGGGAAAGCGCGAAGCGGATCGAAGTCTCGAGGGCGGTCGGGGACAGGCTGTTCTTGCTCAGGATGTCGGACACACCGAAATAGGTCGCGTCCATCCTGGCATCGCGGTCGATGTCCCCGGAGCAGAGCACCACCGGCTTGTGGAAGCCCTTGTCGCGCAACTGGCCGAGCAGGTCGACGCCCTTCAGCGCTCCCATGCGATGATCGAGCAGGTACACATCGTGACCGGCCTCCAGCATGCGGCCGATCGCGTTCCCGGCATCGGACTCGATTTCCACCTCGTAGTCGCCCGGCGCTTCATGCAGGTATTCCGCGATGATCTCGCAGTCCTCCTCGTCGTCGTCGATGATCAGCACCCGGATGGGCATGCGAAACCGTCCTGTACAATCATGAAGCACCACCGGGGTGAATCCACCGGCGGCCATGCCCTTCACTATATACCGTGAACGTGAATGGCGAGAACGGCCGCCCGGAATGGTGGAATTTATCAAATGCCCCGGTTTTCGCTACCATTGCGCCCCCCTGAGCGACGATAGCGATCAATTCATGAACTTCGACATGGAACTCCAGCCACTGCTTGAGCAGTACATCCTTCCCTGGGGCACGAATATCCTGCTGGCCCTGCTGACCTTCCTCGTCGGCCGGATGGTGGCCGGCTTACTGGTGGGGCTGCTCGGCAAGGCGCTGCAGCGCAGCAAGCTCGACACCATCCTCATCAACTTCATCACGTCCATCGTCAACGCGGTGCTGCTGGTTTTCATCCTGGTCGCGGCACTCGATCAGCTCGGCGTCAACACGACCTCCGTGGTCGCCGTCCTCGGCGCCGCCGGCCTCGCCGTCGGCCTGGCCATGAAGGACTCGCTGCAGAACTTCGCCTCGGGCGTGATGCTGATCCTGTTCCGGCCGTTCAAGGCCGGGGACTTCGTCGAGGTGGCCGGCACCTCCGGCACGGTCGAGAAGATCAACATCTTCAGCTCGGTGCTGCGCACCGGGGACAACAAGGAGATCATCGTCCCGAACGGCAAGATCTATGCAGACACCATCACCAACTACTCGGCGCGGCCCACCCGGCGCGTCGACATGGTGTTCGGCATCGGCTACGACGACGACGTGCGCAGGGCCAAGGCGCTGCTGCTGCAGCTCACGAAGGAGGACGACCGCATCCTGGCCTCCCCGGAGCCGGTGGTCGCGGTGAGTGAACTGGGGGACAGCAGCATCAATTTCATTGTCCGGCCATGGGTCAACGCGGCCGACTTCTGGGCGGTGAAGTGGGACTTCACCGAGCGCGTGAAGCTGGCCTTCGACGAAAACGGCATCTCCATCCCGTTCCCGCAGATGGATGTTCACCTGCACCGGGAAGACAGCCCCGCGCCGCAGCAGACCGCCGCCTGACCGGCCTGCC
>JBFKKR010000102.1:0-10701 GCA_041682035.1 Pseudomonadales bacterium
CGGGCCGTCGTGGAAGGCGGCACCGTCGTACGCCCCGGACAAGTAGGCGATCCGGAGGCCCTCTGCGGTCGCAAGGGGGTGGGGTGCATGCAGACTCGGGTCAGTGGGTGACTGCGCGAGAGTGCGTCAGAGAACGACCAATACACGACGGACGGGACCGGCGTGAAGGACAACGGTAAGAGGTAAAGGCCAGGGGTAGGCCCCCGCCCCGCCTCCCTGCCCCGCCCACCGGGGCCGACTCCTGCCCGGCAGGTCTGCCGGACCGGGTGACACCCGGTCCGCGGCACGGCATAGTCTGCCTGTCCGTGTGCAACCTGAAGGCATCCTCCCATGATGAATCTCCTGACGATCCTGGTCCTGGTCGGTGTCGGCGTGGCGTTGAAACTGTCCGGGCGACGCTTCGGGCGCTTCCAGCACGCCGAGTACATCGCCTTCGGGCTGGCGGCGCTGTTCGCGGTATCAGCGATGATCATCACGGTGCCGGCCGGGCACGTGAAGGTGGCCACCCTGTTCGGCAAGGTGCAGGACGAGACCTATACGGAGGGCCTGCACATCGTGAACCCGTTCCTGGCCTTCACCGAGTTCGACCTGCGCCAGAAGACCCACAAGGAGACCGCCGGCATCCCCGCCGAGGACAAGCTGATCACCACCATGGACGTCTCCGTGCAGTACCGCACCATCGGCGCCATGGCGCCGGAGATCCTGCGCAACACCGGCACCACCAGCGCGCTGATCCAGGTCCACATGATTCCCAAGCTGCGCTCCATCCTGCGTGAACAGGGCAAGGGTGTCGCGGTGTCGCAGGACTTCTTCCGCGAGTCGGTGCAGCAGCAACTGCAGGTCACCCTCCAGGAGGGTCTCTCGGAGTTCCTGTCGCCGAAGGGGATCGAGGTGGAGTCGGTGCTCATCCGCGAGGTGACGCTGCCGCAGGTGATCCGCACCGCCATCGAGGAAACCAAGAAGCGCGAGCAGGAGGTGCTCAAGCAGCAGGCGGAACTGCAGCGCTTCGCCACTGAACAGGAACAGAAGGTCGCGCAGGCGGAGAGCGAGTACAAGGCCGCCAAGCTGGAGGCGCAGAAGATCAAGGCGCTCGCTGATGCCGAGGCCTACAAGATCGACGTGATCAACACCATGCTGGCCAAGAGTCCCAACTATATTGAACTGAAGCGGGTGGAGCAGTGGAATGGCGTGCTGCCGATGTACGCCGGCGGCGACTCCATCCCGATGATCGATCTGCGGCAAAAATAGAAGGTCATGCATGGCCCCGGAGCGAGACTGGAAGTCCAGGTACCTGGAGTCCCTCGACGAGATTGAGCTCAAGGAGAAGGCCTGGGCGCATGACGCCACGCTCTATCGCGAGTGCCTGACCACGGCGACGGCCGCCGCCTGGGGCCGCAGCGCGGAACTGGACGCGCTGCTGCGCGCCTTCCGCAACGCCATCCGTGACGGCGAGGATGTCGAGAAACTGCTGAAGCACGCGCATGGCGCCAAGGACCTGGTCCTGCGGGAGGACCCGGAGGAGAGCCTGCAGGACGAGGTCAACGTGCTGGCCGAAGGCTACCGGCACCTGCTCGCACTGCTCAATGCCGTCGATTTCCCCGCGGACGTCCAGGACCGGGTCGCCACCCTGCGGCTGCGCCTGGAGCGGCCGCGGCCGGACGACACCACCGGCCACCTCGTGCAGGAGATGGTCACCCTGGTCAATGCACTGCGGGCGGAACTGCTGGAGGAGAAACTCGAATACCAGGGCTTCCTCACCGACCTCTCCGATCGCATGGAGCTGCTGCAGCAACGGCTGTCCGGCATGCTGGCCGCCACCGACGGCGCCACCGACGCCAGCCGGAAACTGCAGCGCGGGGTCAGCCAGCAACTGGCGGGCATGCGCGAATCGGTCGACCAGGCCACCGACCTGGATTCCCTGAAACAGTCAGTGCGCAGCAGCCTCGACAGCGTCGAGAACCTGTTCGGGGAATTCCTCGCGCTGGAGGAGAAACGCAACTCCCAGGCGCGTGAGGAGATCATGGGCCTGCGCGGGCAGGTGGACCACCTGCGCACCGAAACCTCCAACCTGGCGCGGGAACTGGCCGACGAACACCGCAAGGCGACCACTGACGGGCTCACCGGGCTGGCCAACCGCGCCGCGCTCGATGCTGGCCTGGCCCGCCTGCTGGCGCTCTGGGAACGGCACCAGCGCCCGCTCTCGGTGGTGATCGTCGACGTGGACCACTTCAAGCAGATCAACGACAACTTCGGTCACAAGACCGGCGACCGCGTGCTGCAGGAACTGGCGCGGCGCATGCAGCAGGTGGGCCGGAAGTCGGACATCCTCGGCCGCTACGGCGGCGAGGAATTCGTCATGGTGCTGCCGGAGACGGAACTGCAGCAGGCGCGGGTGGTGGCGGAGAAACTGCGTGGCCTGGTGCAGCGGCTGCGCTTCCATTACGAGCAGAAGCCGGTCCCGGTGACCCTGTCCGCCGGCGTGGCGCAGGTCAGGACTGGCGAGGACCCCGCCAGCCTGCTGGAACGCGCCGACAGGGCGCTCTATCGCGCCAAGCACGAGGGCCGCAATCGCGTGGTGCTGGCCGACTGAGCAGATCAGGGGCCAGCCCGGAGGCTGACCTACGGGGTCCCGGCCAACTGCTGGTCCATCTGTTTGAACAGCCAGGTGTCGGAGGCGCCGGGGTACCGGCGCGCCTCCTGGAGCATCTCCCGCAGCAGGGCAGCCTCGACGTGGACGGAGGCGGCGACCAGCAGTTCCTGGTCCTCCCGGGACACCTGTTGCAGCATCTGGAACAGGACATCGTGCAGGCGCGCCTCGTTGACGGCGTGGAACACGGCGCTGAGCGCGCTGCTCTTCTCCTCGGCGCTCATCATTTCCAGCATGGAGAACAGCATTTCCTGCGAGCCGGTGCGCAGTACCGACTGGAACATGCTCCACATGATCTCCGGCCGGTACAGGCACTCGACCTGGATCAGCGATTCACGCAGGACCTCGTTGGTCTGCGCGAACAGCGGGATCACCTCGTCCCAGGCCGACTGTGCGTGTATCTCCAGCATCAAACGGCCCAGCACCGCGCGGTCGCGCAACGCCTCCACCGCCATGACCCGCGCCATGTTCTCCGGCGTCATGCGCATCACCAGCGGCAGGATCTCTCCCCACAGCCCTTCGCTGTCGGCCACCCGCACCAGTTCCGCAAGCACCGGCTCACCGAGGTCCGCGGACAGGTTCACCAGCCGTCGCTCGCTCTCCTCGCCGACGTGCCCCATGAGCGCCAGCGCCTCCGGGAAATGCCCGGACCCGACGCTGTGCAGGATGACGCCCTTGAGCCGCTCGTCGTCGATCATCGCCATGATCGACTCCAGCCGCTCCTTGCCCTCGGTGTAGAATGCCGTGTGCAGCAGCACTTCCGGATCGTCGATCACTTCCAGCATGGCCTGCACCTGCACATCGGTGACAGCATCGACGAACTTGCCCATGGTGATGTAATCGCGGCTCCCGAGCAGGATGCGCCCGACCGCCACCACGCGGTCCAGCGGCATGGCGTGGATGATCGGCAGCACCCGGCGGGGGTCGATCGTCTCGCAGATCTCGGCGAGGAACTCCACCGAGGCCAGCTGCGCGAACTTGATCGCGCGGTCGGTCTCCAGCTGGGAGCCGATACGCCCGCCCAGGTACGGCCCGAAGATCCGCTCGCCGAGCGTCACCGCCAGCCGCGCGGGCACCAGCGCGCTGGCCGCGGCCACGCGGCGGTACATCGGCTGGTAGCGGCGGAAGAGCTGGTCGCTGCACAGGTGCCGCAGGCGCATGAGCCGGTCGACGCCGAGCCCGGCCAGGGACTCCAGTTCGCCGACGTCACGCTGGAAGTCGCGCGCCAGCTTGATCAGTTCCGCCCGGGTCGCCAGCGCGCTCATGCTCAGGCGTTCCGGAACAGCATCTTCTTGACCGGACCGCGCAGCACCCGCGGGATGTGCTGCAGGGCCTCGCGCACGGCCGCCTGGATCTGCTGCTGCTGCTGCTCGGCGGCGGCCCGCAACCCCTGCAGGATCAGGTCTTCCTGCGCGCCGTCCAGATCCCCGAGAAAAGCCAGTTCGGCCGCGTCCACGCGCAGCTCCCCGGCCAGTTCCTCACGCGTGCTCATGCAGGATCACCGGAACAGCTTCGGTTTCTTCAGCGTCCGCGGGCTGAAGTGCCGCTTGCGGAACTCGATATGCCAGTCGGGAATCCGTTCCTCGCTGGTCAGACCGGAAGCGAAGTAACGGCCCGACTGCAGGTCGTAGTAGGCCTCCGGGATGCCGCTCACGGTGGGAATGAACGGGATCGGGATCAGGTAGGCTTCCTGGTAACGCCACAGCTTGTCCTGGTTGTCGTAGGCGTCCACCGCGGCGATCGACCAGCTGTCCTCGTCGACGTAGAACGTGCGCCGCTTGAGCTGGTGATTCACGCCCTGCTTCAGCGTGGCCTCCACCACCCAGACCCGGTGCAACTCGTAGCGGGAGACATCCCGCGCGATGGCGTAGGGCTTGAGGATGTCCCGGTACTGCAGCATCGGGCTGTTCAGCTCGAAGTTGTTGTACGGTATGTAGAACTCCTTCCTGCCCACCAGCCTCCAGTCGTAGCGGTCGGTGGCGCCGTTGAACATGTCGGCCTGGTCGGCGTAGAGCTCCCCGAAGGCCATCGGCAGCGGCGTGTCGTAACCGGCTTCCGGCACCTCGCGCAGGCCCACGCCCTCGGTGAACAGGAAGACATCCCGCGAGCGGCCCTCGGTGATGTTCTCGTGCGCGAGCAGGCGCTGGCCGGCGACGTCCGGCGGCTCCAGCGTCTCCATCATGATGGAGAAGATCTTGTCCCGGTCCTTCCGGTCCACCTGGTCGGACAGGCTCGCGTAGTAGAACTCGATGTCCTGCGCGGTCTTGGAGATCTGGTAGTTGCCATCGGTCTGCACCAGCGCATCATTGATCACGCGGCGCAGCGCGGAGCCGCGGAACTTCAGCCGGTGATTCCAGATCACCTCCTCGCCACTCTGCGGGATCGGGAAGGGGAACCCCAGGTTCGCGCCGGTGACGTAGCGGCCCTGGAACAGTTCCGCCGTGGTCGCGTTGGCGATCGTCGCCTTGTTGATCTCGTCCGGGTAGTACGCAGAACGGATGGAAGGATGCACCTTCATGCGGAAGCCGGGGAAGCGCTCGAACATGGCCCGCTGGCCGACCGTGAGCTTCTCCGCGTACTGCTGGTAGTTCTCCTTCGTGATCACGAACTGCGCGTCGAGCGCCTCGCGGCCGATGAAGGCCAGCAAACGCTCCAGTTCCCGGATCATCGGCTGGTATTCGGCGGGCGCCTTTTCGATGTAGGCATCGAGCGTGGCCACCGAAAGCGGGTGGATGGGCGGCAGCCCCAGGCTGGCGATCTGCGGGCGGAAACGCTCGAACTCCTCGACGACGAAATTGCGCAGTGTCTCCAGCAGCTCCGGCGTGATCTCGTCGGCATCCTCCACTCCCTTCGGAAGCGGACGCTTGCCCAGCAGCTTCTTCAATTCCGCGGCGCCGTTCTTGAAATAATGCGTGACCCCGGCGCGGTACTGCAGGTAGATTGCCTTGCCGGCCCATTGCGGGATGCTGCCGTCCTCGTTGCCCTGGCGGATCGCGCCGACGTCCGTGTACTTGCGGCCCAGGTGCGCCGCCTCCTCCGCCGACACCTTCGCGGCTACTTCACCACTGCCCAGCAGGGCGCAGAGCATAGCGGAAAACAGGAGCGGCAGGCGGCGGGCGCCTGCTGCCGGCGGGTCGATCTTCACTGCTGCATGCATGCTTTCATCCTGTCCAGGGGCCGCCGCCGGCTACCAGGCGAAATCGGCCCGTTCCTTCGCGAACAGTTTCGGGTCACGCAGGTTGCGCTGCGTGAAATGGCCATCCGCGAAGCGGACCGTCCAGTCCGGGATCTTCTCCTCGTTGGTGAGACCTGAAGCGAAATAGCGCCCGGACTGCAGGTCGTAGTACGCCTCCGGAATCCCGCTCACGGTGCCGATGAAAAGCACCGGGATGAGGTAGGCCTCCTGGTAGCGCCACAGCCGGTCGGTGTTGTCGTAGGCGTCCACCGCCGCGATCGACCAGCTGTCCTCGTCGACATAGAACGTGCGCCGCTTCAGCTGGTGATTCACGCCCTCCTTCACGGTGGCGTCCACCACCCAGACCCGGTGCAGTTCGTAGCGGGCATAGTCGCGGGCGATGGCGTGCGGCGTCAGCAGGTCTTTGTACTGCAGCATCGGGCTGTTCAGCTCGAAGCAGTTGTAGGGGATGTACACCTCGCGCCGCCCCACCAGCTTCCAGTCGTAACGGTCGGTGGCGCCGTTGTACATGTCCATCTGGTCGGCGTACACCTCGCCGTAGGACATCGGCACCGGCGTGTCGTACCCGGCGTCGGGCACCGCGCGGATGCCGATCCCCGGTGTGAACAGGAACACGTCGCGCTGCGCGCCTTCCTCGATGTTCTCGTGCGCGAGCACCCGCTGCCCGGAGATGTCCGGCGGATCGAGCGTTTCCATCAGGATGGAGAAGATGCGGCCGCGCCGTTTCTCCGGCACGTGATCACCGGGGTTGGCGTAGAAAAAACCGATATCCTGCACGGTCTTGGCGATGTGATAGGTGCCGTCGGGTTCCACCAGCGCATCGTTGATGACGCGATGCAGGCTGGCACCGCGGTACTTCATCTTGTGGTTCCAGATCACCTCCTCGCCGGACTGCGGGAGCGGGAACGGAAAGCCCAGTTTCGCGCCCGTCACGGCGCGCCCGCCGACCAGTTCCGCGGAGGTGGCGTTGGCGATGGTCGCCGCCGCGATGGCATCCGGGAAGTAGGCCGAGCGCACCGACGGATGCACCTTCATGCGGAAATCGGGGAAGCGCTTGAACATCGCCCGCTGGCCGGCGGTCAGCCGGTCTGCGTGCTCCGCCAGGTTCTCTCGCGTGATCTCGAACTGCACGTCGATCGACTCGCGGCCGACCAGGCTCATCAGCCGCTCCAGTTCCTGCACCAGCGGCTGGAACTCCGCCGGCGCCTTCTTTTTCAGCTCGTCGAACTTGTGCGTGGCGACCGGATGGATGTCCGGCAGCCCGAGTTGCGCCTTCAGCGGCGCCATGCGTTCGTACTCCGCCAGCGCGAAGGCGCGCAACGCCTCGAGCAGTTCCGGGGTGATCGATTCCGCCTCGCGGATGGAGGCCGGTATCTCGCGGCCGTCACCGTAGCGGCGCAGGAGTGCCTCCCGTTCGGAGAACGCCTTGGTGGCCCCGGCCACAAACTGCTGGTAGAACACCTTGCCCATCCATTGCGGGATGGTGCCGTCCGCGTTCCCGTCGCGGATCGCGCCGACCGCCGTGAACTCCCGGCCGAGACGGGCGGCCTCCTCGGCGCTGACCCGGGCCTGGACCGGCAATGACACAGTCACGAGCGCGTGCAGCGCCATGCCGCATGCAGCGACCCGCCAGGCTGGCGCAATCCGGTGCCGTGTCATCAATAGAAAATCCCTGGCCGGGCTGAAAACCACCCCAAGCGCAAGAACCTAGCCGTTCAGCCTTCTTCATGCAATTGCGGCCCGTGCAGGGCCAGGGCCGGACCGGCCGGGCGGGTCCCGCCGAAAACCATGTATGATCCCTGGCAGACCCCGAATGCACTGTCCGAGGACCACGACCCTGTCCCGCTTCGCCTATTACGACCGGCTCTCCCGGCGTGACCAGCGCACCTACCGGCTGAGCGATGCAGTCGGCGCCATCGAGCTCGACGAGCCGGCTGCCTTCGCGGGCACGGTGGACCGGCTCAGGGCGGCGCTGGCGGCGGGCCGGCGGCTGGAGGTGGAACGTGCCGCCGGTGCGCTGTGCGACCAGGTCACGGAGGCGCTGAACGTGACGCCCACGAGCTGCCGCGTGCTGGATACGCGCCCGCGCGAGCGCAGCGGCGCGGAACTGCATGGCATGTACACGCCGTTCGATGACGGCAGTTCGCTGATCGAGGTGTGGATGCGCACCGCGGCCCGCGGCGACGTCGTCGCGTTCCGCACTTTCCTGCGCACGCTGGTGCACGAACTCTGTCACCACCTCGATTACGAACTGCTGGAACTGGAGAACACCTTTCACACGCCCGGATTCTTCCAGCGCGAGTCCAGCCTGTTCAGGCAGCTGGTGGGCGAGGCGGTGGTGCTTTCTTGAACCCGTTCGACTTCTACATCGCCCACGAGTACGCCTTCGCGGCGACGCAGCTGTTCCTGGCGATGCTGGGCATGGGTGCGACGCTCACCCCGCGTGATTTTCTCGAAGTGGTGCGTGATCCGCGCGGATTCTCCGTGGGCATCGTGCTGCAGCTCGTCGGCGTCCCGCTGCTGGCCCTGCTGTTCATGCTGCTGCTCAGCCTCGAACCCGGCGTGGCCGTCGGGCTGGCGCTGTGCGCGGCCATCCCGGGGGGCACGGTCTCCAACATATTCACCTACCTCGCGCGCGGACACGTGGCGCTGTCCATCGCCCTGACGGCGGTGGCGACGATCGCCTGCCTGGTCACGACGCCGCTGATCCTGGGCTGGCTGATCGCCGAGCACATGGCGGCGGATTTCGTCATGCCGGCCGGCCGCATTGCGCTGGAGATCGCAATCTACCTGATGTTCCCGCTGCTGCTGGGCATGCTGATCCTGCGCTTCGCGCCGGCGGCCGCGCCGCGGGTGTCGCGCTACGGCATCCGTGGTTCGCTGTTCGTGATCCTGCTGATCGTCATCGGTGCGCTCGGCGCCGGGCGGCTGGACCTGGTGGTCTTCGGCGTGCCCAACATCGTGACGGTGCTCGCCTTCATCCTCGTGCTGGCGGTGCTGTCTGCCCTGCTGCCGGCGCTGCTGCGCCTGTCGCGGTCGGACGCCCGGACCATCAACATAGAGATCACGGTGCGCAACACCAACCTGGCGCTGCTGATCAAGGCCTCACTGTTCCCGGCCGTCGTGGGGGTGGCCGATCCGCTCGGCGATGCCGTGCTGTTCACCATCCTGCTCTATGGCGGGCTGATGCTCATCCTGGGCTTCGCCATGATCGCGTACTACCGGCGCGATGCCGGTCAGGCCATCTCCAGCCGCTCGATTTCGTGACCGCGCCGGCGCTGCTCGAGCCAGCGGCTCTCGACCCGGCTGGTCTGCGGAACGTATTCCACCGAGTAGAGGCCGTCGTCCAGCAGGTGGCGGTGCAGGAATCCCCACTCGCGCACCTTCGGCGTGTGCAGGAAGAGCGTCCAGGTTTCCGGTTCCGGCCGGGTGATGCGGTGAAAGCTGCTGGCCCTGAGCAGGTTCACCGAGCCGGGGCGCAGGCGGCGGTACTTCGTGAGCCAGCCGGAATTCGCATCCAGCCGCACCAGGCGTTCCTCCGTGTAGCCCCCCGCGAGCACCAGCGACAGCGACCAGTTCCACGGGTGGTCGTGCACGTTGCGGTCACCGTCGCCGGCGACGAAACGGTGCAGGTAGGCGGTGACCCCGAAACGCTGCCCGACCAGGTACCGTTCCAGGTAGCGGTTGCCATCCAGGTCGATGCGCCGGGCGATCCGGCCACGCGTGTAACGGTACAGAATTTTTCGCAACATCCCTGCCAGCCTCTCCCTGCTCCATCCGGGCAGACCGAGTATGCCCGCGGCGACGGCATCCGGAAAGAATAGCCGCTTCCTCCCGGTGACCGGGCGGCGGAAGGTCGAAGCTCAGGGCGCCGGGCTGTCCGGCAGATGGGGGTGTTCTTCAACGGGCGCAATGCGCGATGGCGGCGCCTGGTTCTGCGGCATGGCCCGTGCCAGCATGGCCGGATTCAGGCGCGGAAACGGCTGGCCGAAGCGGACGAAGGACTGGTCGATTTCATGGATACAGAAGTTAAGGACCGTGGTGATGATCCGCCTGGAATCCTTGGACAGGTCGGGATTCGCGATCGTCCGCGCCAGGACGCGGGCAAAATCCAGTTGCAGACGGGCGCGATGCGCGAAATCATCGGGTGCAACGTGGAGCCGCTCCGGCCGGTACCGATAGATTCCCGGGGAGGACTCCTCAAGGTCCATGTCCATGAAATGAATGTTAGCCTTTTATAGCAGGCAATACGTGACTGTCGGCCGGTATCTTTCCCGGAAATCCGGATCGGGTCGGGAAACGGCGCCATCAAACACCAACCTGGCGTTTCCGGATTCTGCGGCGCTGCGCAGACCCGGCTACGATGCCGCACAGGGCGGCGGGGAGAAATCGCCCGAACCCTGCTAGTTTCTCTCAAGGCCATGACACGGCGCATGTGAAACAGGAAGCAAAGCAATATGAATGGGAACACATCGGGAGGCCCGGACCTGAGCCGGGCCGTCGGCAGCCGGCTGCGGCGCTTCAACGACACCCTGCGAAACGGGCTGGAGGTGATGCGCTTCGGCGGGTTGAACCGGGACGAGGAGGGAGCGCCCTACCGCGTCGAGCGTACCCGCCCCATGTACCGTCTGCGCCACTATTTCGCCGACCAGGTCGAGGACGGTGCGCTGCCGCGCCTGCTGCTGGTGCCGCCGCTGATGGTCGACACCTCGATCTACGACGTCTCCCAGAAGGTTTCCTCCGTCCGAGCGCTGAACCGGCTCGGTGTCGATTCGTGGGTCATCGACTTCGGCGCGCCGGAGCACGAGGAAGGGGGCATGGAGCGCAGCCTGACCGACCACGTGCTGGCGGTGAGCGA
>JBFKKR010000103.1:0-10077 GCA_041682035.1 Pseudomonadales bacterium
CCGGCGGATCGACCTCGATCTGCGCCGACTGCACGCCGCGTGCCGCGAGTTGTGCAACCCGCTGCGCCATCGCGGCGTCCCAGCCGGGGCGCGCGAACGACGCACGCGCATGCTGCAGGGATGCCTTGGCCGCCTCGGCGGCGGCCACGGTGGCCGGGTTGGAGGCCACCCCCGTAGCCGCCGTCACCGGGTTATTGGCCGGCGTTCCGGCGGCTGCCCGCGCATCCAGTGCGCCTGTGCCCGCGTTCCGGGCGGCCAGGACCTTCTCCACCTGCTCTGCCGCCACGGCGGGCATGCGGAGCTGGACCGGCATTTCGGCAGTGGGCTGCGCACGCGGCGCGGCCGGGGGAGCCAGTTCCGGGGCACGGGCTGCGCCGCCGGATTCAGACGGCCTGGCGGACGCCTCCGGCGCGCGCAGGTCCAGCGAGACGGTCTGCGCGGAACGCATCTCGCCGCCGGCCGCTGCAGCAGGCTGGCGCGCGGCCGAAGCTTCGTCGGCCATGGATGCGGGCGGCCCCTGCCGGGAGATCGCCTCCTGCGCGCGCTGCAGACCCGCAGCCGCGGCTTCCGGGTTGCGGGCCAGGTTTTCGGCGACACGCTCGGCGGCCCGCGCTGTCGGCGACGCCGGGTTGGCGGCGCTGGCGGCAACATCGGGATCGGCCGGCTCCGGGTCCGCCCCGGGCGCCGGGACGCCCTCGCCGGCGTTTTCGCCGGTTCCGGCAATGGTCGTTTCAGGGGACAGGATCACATCCGCATCCGCCCGCTCCGCGACATCCGCCGATTCTGCCGCGTCGGACGCGGGGATGGTCGGGAGCGGTTCCTCGTCGGGATCGATTGCGGCCGCTTCGAGCGCTGCATCATCGCCGCCGGCAATGCCGGCTTCCTCCGTGGGATCTGCCGGCACCGCGACTTCCACGTCGGCTTCTGCGTCCGCCAGTTCAGGTTCGTCGGCTGCGGCGGCCTGTGCCGGCTCTCCGGCACCGGTTCCCGGCTGCGCGTCCGCCCCGGCATTGCCGGGCACCGCACCCGCCGCTTCTTCTTCACCCGGCGGCTCTGCAGGGTGTCCGGTACACGTCCCGCGTTCCGCCGGCGGCGGCAAGGGCTGGTCTTCCCGCGGCGAAGCCTTGCCGCAGTGTCCCTTCGCGGCCGGTTCCGCGCCTTCGGCCCGGGCATGTCCGGGCGGCGTGTCGGGACGCTGCGGCGACGCCGCAGTCCCCTGGGACGGCCGCTGCTGATGCTGGTGTTTCAGCTCGGCCCGCACCGTCTCGGCGCGCAGCAGGCCCAGGAACTTCCCGGGCTCCGTTGTAAGTTTTGCTTTGAACTCAATACCTTGCAGCGCAGCAAGGGGTGATCGGGCGAGGCCCGGTCCGGCCTTGCCGGAAACGGCCTGCTGCTGCATGAACTTGCCAGTCGGCTCCATGAGGTGTACTCCAACGTCCCTGTCGGATACCACGCGCTTCGTGCGTGGCGGTCACCCTCGATATAGCAAGCATCGTGCCGGAAGCAGCGGATGGTTCCCGGCACCCTGGGGAAGGCCGGATCATGGCGGGGTTCAACCCCGGCCGGGGAGGCGGGCAGGACGGCCGGCCGCCTACAACTCGTTCTTCAGAACCCCGGAAACGCGGTCGAACAGCGTGCGCACTTCCGCAGCGATCGGCGCGCCGCCTTCCGTGCTGCCCTCGCGGCCCATGGTCTCCAGCTTGAACAGCAGGTCGGCGAGCGAGGACAGGCCGAGATTGCTGCTGCTGCCCTTGAAGCTGTGCGCGGCGCTGCGCAATGCGTCCGCGTCACCGGCCGCCAGCGCCGCATCGATCTCGTCCATGCGAACGGCGGAATCCTGCAGGAACGTCTCGACCAGCATCGCAAACTGGTCTTCCATGATCTCCTTCAGTTCGCGAAGGGCTTCGATATCAACTGCATCGTCGCTCATCGTTGCAATGATTCCTGTGTACTGCGGACTGTACCGATTGTGTCAGACCGGGCAGCGCCGGTCACCATTACGTAACAGGGACTATAGCAGCCATCCGTCGCCTCCCGCTGCCGGGTGCATCTACCAGCGGTAGACTGCCTCGACCTCGTTGCCGGCGCCGATATAGTTCACCGATTCGCAAAGCTTTCGCAGCAGCGGAATGCCCCGGCCGTGGTAGTGCCGCGAGATCTCGCTGTCCTCCGCCTTTTCCATGCGCGACTGCCAGTCGAAGCCCGGCCCGCTGTCCTCGACGCGGATGACGAGGCGGCTGGCGCCCACCGTCTCCTCCATCTCGCAGTGCAGGTGGAAACGCACATAGCCCTCGATCGACTCGTTGAGCAGGCGCGCCCGCTCGGCGTAGTACTCGGCGAACCCGTCCGGGCTTGCCTTCAGACTCGAATCGAGGCCCATCACGCCGTGCTCCAGCGCGTTGGAGAAAAATTCCGTGAAGACCGTGTGCAGCGACACCTGGTGCGGGCGCAGCCCGGGCACCTCGGCCAGCAGGCGCAACAGCAGCGCAACCGGGTTGAACTCCTTGGCGGTGTCAGCCTTCAGCTCGTAGGTGAATTTCCATTCCCGCGCATTGAGCAGCTTGCCGGACTGGTAGCTGACCTCGGTCTCGGCCACCTCCTGCTCGGACACCATGGTGACTTCCAGCATGGTGGTGTCGTCACCCCACTCGTCGCCCTGGATCCACGCCTTCACGGCCCGCGGGATCTCGTCGAACAACTGGTCCGGGTCCTCGTTCTTCTCGAACACCTCGAACAGGCGCGCATCGCCGAACATCTCGCCATCCGGGTTCTCCGCCTCGACGATGCCGTCCGACCAGAGACAGAGCTTGGCGCCGAGTTCCATGTCATGCACCTCGGTGTCGCACTTGAAGCGCTCGGACGAGAGCACCCCCAGCGGCAGGTGCCTGGACTTGATGCGCTCCACCTTGCGGTAACCCGGGTGCCAGAGGTAGCAGTCGGGCAGGCCGCCCATCCAGATCTCGACACGTTGCGATACGAAGCTCAGGGACGCCATGCAGCAACAGCAGAAATAACTCGGCGGCAGGATGCTCTTCAGCTTCTGGTTGATGGCCGGCAGGATGTCGGTGATGCCGAAACCCTCCGCGCTCATCTGGTAGAAGACCTCGGCCGCGGGCATGGCGCCGATGGCGGCCGGCAGTCCGTGCCCGGTGAAATCACCCAGCATCACGTGCATGTCGCCGGCGGGGGTCCGCGCAGCCAGCGCGATGTCGCCGTTGAAGATCGACATCGGCGAGAGCAGGTGCTTGATGTTCGGCGCGTTGATGCAGCCCGGGTGCGCGACGTTGTCGAAGATGACCCGCGCCGCGGTCTGTTCCTCGCGCATGTGCACGTTGAGCACGGAAATCTCGTCGCGCTGCTTCTGCATGGTGACATGCATGCGCCGCATCCGGTCGAAGGCGCGGATCTTGGCGCGCAGCACCACCGGCTTGTAGGGCTTGGACAGGAAATCGTCGCCACCGACATCCAGGCCACGGGCGAGCTCCTCCGGTTCCTGCAGCGAGGTCAGGAAGATGATCGGTACGAGCTGCTCGCCGGCAAGCTGCTTGATCCGCTGCGCCGCGCCGTAGCCGTCGAGGTTCGGCATCATGACATCAAGCAGGATGATGTCCGGCTCTTCCTCCTCGAACGCCTTGACCGCCTCGAGACCGTCACAGGCGGTCACCACCGAGTGGCCTTCCTTGCGGACGATGGTCTGCAGGAGAAGACGGTCGGTCTTGTTGTCGTCCGCGATGAGGATTTTCAGGGGGGATGCGTCGGGGGCGTCATCATTCTCAGGCATGAGTGACGCCCCGCGACTGCTGCGACAACTGTTGTGCCATCACGGGCTCCGGAACCGCAACGGCTACCGGACACCCCCTGTTACTGGATGGTGAACAGTTGTTCGAAGTTGGAGATGGTCAGGATCTTGCGCACATCCGTATTGCAGTTGACGATCCGGATGTCCGCATTGTCGCCGCCGGCATGATCCCGCAGCAGCAACAGCATGCCCAGCGCGGAGCTGTCGAGATAGGTGGTCTCCTTCATGTCGACCACGTAATGACCCGGGTCTTTGTCGACCTTCTCATACGCATCCCGGAACATTTGGTGGGCACTGAAATCAAAACGACCCTTGATCTTGATCGTCAGTTCCGAGCCATCGCTTGATTGCGTAGCAGTAATGGTCATGGACGCTCCTCGCCGCTCAATTCCTGCAGAATCACAGTAATTTAAAGTGGTTAATTTTCCATGGCAGGGCCATCGCCCCGCCGTCCTTCAAACCAAACGGATTGTAATGGACAATCCAAGATTAAGCCAAATATATAGACGTTTCAGCCATAAAGGCAATGTCGTCGAACATTTCCTCAGGATTTGCCCCGGTTCGATGAATCGCCGCGAAAGCGCCGCAGTCCCAGTTCGTCGCTCTCGCGTTGCTCGAGGCGCCCCTCCTCGATCCGTTCGAGGTCACGGAAACGGCCGATCACGGAATCCACCGCCCGCTGCCGCGCGTGTGCACCCGACCAGTGGGCCCGGGCCTCGGCCAGGCGGGCCTCGGCGGTACGGACGATCTCCTGCTGCGCCTCGATGAGGCCGCCCAGGTGGGCCTGGAAGCGGGCCATGCGTTGCAGTTCGGCGCCCGCCATCCGGGCCCTGCCGGGTCCCAGCATGCGGGCGCGATATTCCACCGAAAACGCCTCGAGCTGCTCGAGGCGGGCACGGACGTCACGCACCCTGCCCATCGCCAGCGCCAGGGCCTGCAGCGCCTTCTCCTCGCGCACGGCCTCGAGCCGGTGCACCGGCTGCAGTCGCTTCGAGCGCTTCTCCGTCATCGCGTGAATCCTCATCGAACCCGTGGCCGGCGACCGGAACCGCGTCAATGTCCCGGCGTCGGCACCTGCCGGGTACATTCCAAGCAAATTGCGTACCCTGCCCCGCAGCCGCCGCACCGGGGGAGCCGGCGGCGGCCGGTGCCCGGTGCTCGTGTACTAGACTAGCGGAGCGATTCCATACCGCGATCCGGACCTGCAGGACATGAATTCGAACAATCGGAAACCCGCCTACATCATCGCTGTCGATGATGATCCGGACGACCGGGACATGATCGAGATGGCGCTTTCGGAGACCAAACTGCCCACCCGCCTGGAGCTGCTGCAGGACGGCGAGTCCCTCATGCAGCACCTGCAGGATACGACCAAACCGGTGCCGGACATGATCCTGCTCGACATCAACATGCCGCGCATGAACGGGCTGGAGGCGCTGGCACAGATCAAGCAGCATCCCCGGCTCAAGACCATACCCATTGTCATGCTGACCACTTCCAAGACGCAGGACGATATCACGCGCAGCTACCAGCTCGGCTGCAATTCCTATATTTCGAAACCGGTGCTCTACGAGACCCTGGTGGACCTGATGAACATGCTGCACCAGTACTGGATCAGCACGGTCGAGCACCCGTTCATCCAGAAGGCGATCGACGAGCATCTCGGCGCGGGCTGAGCGCGCAGGCGACCACTGCGGCAGACGTGGCATACTGGGTTAAAAGGGGGTGTAACAGATGGACATCCGCGTGACCAACCACAGCCCGCTGAACATCTTCATCGTCGATGACGATCCGGACGATCAGGAGCTGTTGCTGGAAGCACTCGAGCTGGCCGGCCTCACCTGTTCGTCGAGCACCTTCGCGGACGGGCAGGAACTGCTGGACCAGCTTCAGGACGGGGAGTTGCCGGATCTCATCCTGCTCGATCTCAACATGCCCCGGGTCGACGGCCAGACCGCGCTGGACCGGATCAAGTCCAGTGCCCGCCTCAGGCGCATACCGGTCGTGGTGCTGACCACCTCGCGCAGCGAGGCGGACGTGGATCGATGCTACGAACTCGGCGCCAATTCCTTCATCACCAAGCCGAGAAGTTTCGAGGATCTCCTCGACCTCGTCGAGACGCTCGGCGACTACTGGACACGGGTGGTCCGGCTGCCGCCGCACTGATCCTTCAGGAAGGGCCTTCCCGGCGCGGCATCGCCGCCGGCATGGTTTCGCGCGTGGGGTTCACCACGCCCTGCAGTCGATCGACACTTTCCCGGTAGCCGAACTGCTCGTTCATCCCCTGGCGCAGGAACTGGCGCATGTGCGGCAGCCGCTCGATGGCGAGGTCGGTCTCGGCATCGCTGCCGGGCTGGTAGGCGCCGACCTGGATCAGGTCGCGCGACTGCTCGTAGCGCGACCAGATCTGCCGGAAACGCATCGCCCACTGCAGGTGCGAATCGCTCACCACCGCCGGCATGGCGCGGCTGATCGAGGCCTCGACATCGATGGCCGGGTAATGCCCGGCGTCGGCGAGACGGCGTGACAGCACGAGATGGCCGTCGAGGATCGCGCGGGCGGCGTCGCCCACCGGGTCCTGCAGGTCGTCGCCCTCCACCAGCACCGTGTAGAAGGCGGTGATCGAACCGCCGCCCTGGCGCCCGTTGCCGGCACGTTCCACGAGTTGCGGGATCATCGCGAACACCGAGGGCGGGTAGCCGCGCGTCGCCGGCGGCTCGCCCGCCGCCAGCGCGATCTCGCGCTGCGCCTGGGCAAAGCGAGTCAGCGAATCCATCAGCAACAGCACGTTCTTGCCCTGGTCGCGGAAATACTCGGCGATGCGGGTGGCCATGTTCGCCGCGCGCAACCGCAGCAGGGGCGACTCGTCAGCGGGCGAGGCGACCACCACCGAGCGGGCGAGACCCTCCGGGCCGAGGATGTCATCGATGAACTCCTTCACCTCCCGGCCACGTTCGCCGACCAGCGCCACCACCGTGACGTCGGCGGTGGTGAAGCGCGCCATCATGCCGAGCAGCACGCTCTTGCCGACGCCGCTGCCCGCCATCAGGCCGATGCGCTGGCCACGGCCGGTGGTCAGCAGCGCGTTGATCGCCCGCACGCCGACATCCAGTGGCTCGCGGATGGGTGCGCGGTGCAGTGGATTGATCGGCGTTGAACCGACCTCCCCCCGTTCCACGTCGCCGAGCGGACCGTCGCTGTCGAGGGGCTGGCCGCGGGCATCGATCACGCGGCCGAGCAGCGCCTCGCCCATCGGCACGTCGCGTTCGTGCGGAATGGGCAGCACCCGGGCGCCCGCCCGCATCCCCTCGATGCGCGTGATCGGCATCAGCAGCAGGCGGCCGCCGGCGAAGCCGATCACCTCGGCCTCCACGCTGCGACCACGATCGAGTTCCACCACGCAGTGCTGGCCGACCGGCAGCCGGATGCCCTCGGCCTCCAGCGCCAGCCCGACCATGCGCACCACCTGGCCGGCGACCACCGGCGCCGGCGCCTCCGGCAGCTGTGCGGTCCGCGCCCGCAGGCGGCGGGTGAGTTCCGTGCGGCTCATGCCGGTTCCTCCGGCGGGGAATCCACGGCGGGCGGTTCATCCGCGGCGGCCGTTTGCGCCGGGATATCGTCGTCATCCGCACCGGCCGGCTCGTAGCCGGCGCGCACGAACGCCCCCACCGCCGCCCGGAAGCGGCTTTCACGGGTGAAATCGGTGCTGCTCGGTCCGCGGTCCGCACGTACCCCGCCCCGGCTGAGGGCCGGATCGGGCAGCAGTTCACAGCCCTCCAGTCCGCTGTCCCCGGATTCACGCAGCAATGCCAGGTCCTCCGGGTGCAGGTGCAGCCGCAGCCCGCCACGGCCTTCGGCGAGTGCGTCCACGGCCTGCCGCACGATGCCGCGCACCAGTTCCGGACGCGCCGCGAGTTCCGCGCCGATCACCCGGCGCGCGATCTCGACCACGGCGGTTGCCAGCGCGTCCTCCAGGTCGTCATCCAGTTCCGCCAGTGGCCGGGCCAGGGCTGCGACCGCGTCCCGCAGGGCATCGGCCTGCGCCTGTACCTCGCCGGCCCCGTCCCGCAGGCCCTTATCGTGGCCTTCCCGGTACCCGGCCTCGCGCCCCTCGGCGAAACCCTCCTGGCGGGCCGCCTCGCGGATGGACTCCAGTTCCTCCAGCGACAGGGGCTGGACCTCGACCTCGTCCTCCTCCACGGTGGGCTGCCGCCCGCCGCGGGAAACGACGTGGCCCGACTCCATCGCCGGCAGTTCCCAGCGCTCCCAGGCGCTCTGCTCGCCCGGCCGCAGGTAGGAGCCCTCGCGGCGAGCCTGTTCGTCAGCCGCGTCCGTCCCGGCCTCTTCGTCCTTGCCGGACTCCGCGGCCAAATCTGCGCCGGGGCCGGCGGCCTCGGTCGAGACCACGTCCTCGTCCGCTTCGTCCGTGGTTGAATCGGTGTCGGCCATGACCGGTGATCCGACCGCGCGGTCAGATCATCTCCTCGCCACCCTTGCCGCCGAGCACGATCTCGCCGGCATCGGCCATGCGCCTTGCAATGGCCAGGATCTCCTTCTGCGCGCCCTCGACATCGCTGACCTTGACCGGTCCCTTCGCCTCGAGGTCATCGCGCAGCAGTTCCGCGGCGCGCTTGGACATGTTGCCGAAGATCTTCTCCTTGATGCCCTCGTCGGCGCCCTTGAGCGCGAGCACCAGCGTCTCCGAGGAAATCTCGCGCATGAGCGCCTGGATGCCGCGGTCGTCGACGTCGGCGAGGTTGTCGAAGACGAACATGAGGTCCTCGATCTTGGTCGCCAGGTCCTCGTCGACCTCCTTGATCTGCTCCATCAGCGGCCCCTCGATCGCGGTGTCGAGGAAGTTCATGATGTCGGCGGCCCGCTTCACCCCGCCGATCGCCGCCGACTTCGTGCCGGCCTTGCCGGAGAACTGTTTCTCCAGGATCTTGTTGAGCTCGGCCAGCGCGTCGGGCTGCACCGATTCCAGCCGCGCCACCCGCATCAGCAGGTCCATGCGCGAGTTCTCGGGCAGGTTGCCGAGCACTTCGGCGGACTGGTCCGGATCGAGGTACGAGATCACGATGGCCTGGATCTGCGGGTGCTCGTGGCGCACCACTTCGGCGACCGCGCGCCCGTCCATCCACTTCAGCGTGTCCAGGCCCTGGGTGTTCCCGCCCAGCAGGATGCGGTCGATCATGCCACCGGCCTTGTCCTCGCCGAGCGCCTGGTTGAGCATGTTGCGGATGTACTTGTCGGTGCCGACGCCGAGGCCCGTGAGTTCGCCGACCAGCGACACAAAATTCTTGAAGACCACTTCGACCTGTTCGCGGGTGACGTTGTGCAGGGAGGCCATGGCGGCGCCCACGCGCTGCACCTCCTTCGGCCCGAGATGCTTGAGCACCTCGGCGGCCTCGTTCTCACCGAGCGACATGAGCAGGATGGCGGCCTGCTCCAGCTGGGTCATGCTTTCTGCGGGCATCTTGTCATTCATCGGCGTTGATCATCTGCTTCACGACCTGGGCGACCCGGCCCGGATTCTCCGCGACCAGGCCCTTCACGGCGTTGAGGTGACTCTGGTAGCCCTCCTCCGCGCTCGGCAGGGCGATCTGCTCGCCCCCGCTCAGTGTAACGCCATCGGCGTCCGCAGCGCCGGCGCCACCGCGGCCACCCGCGCCGCCCCGGCCGCCGGCCGCCCCGCGGCCACCACCACCCGCGCCGCCGGCACCACCTTCTCCGCCGGCGCCGCCGGCGCCGGCATAGGCGTAGGCACCCTCTTCATCGCCCTCCATCACCGGCGTGCCGGCGACGGCGAGGTTCTTCATCAGGGGGCGCAGCACCACGAACACGAGCATGATCACGAAGAGCGCGCCGAGCAGCTGTTTCAGCGCGCTCCAGAACCAGGGCTGCTCCCACAGCGGCGTCGGCGGCAGTTCGGGCTGCGCCTCGGGCTGTGCGAACGGTGAGTTGATCACGTTGACGCTGTCGCCGCGCGCCGGGTCGAAACCGACCGCATCCTTGACCAGCGCGGTGACGCGGGCCAGTTCCTCCGGCGTCCAGGCCCGGCGCTGGGCCTCGGCCCCGGCGCCCTCGCGGAGGTTGTCCAGCACCACCGCGACGCTGAGACGGCGCAGCCGGCCGCTGTCATGGCGGGTGTGGCTGATGGTGCGGTCGAGCTCGTAATTGCGCGTCACCTGGTTGCGGCTGCTGCCGGCCGGGCCGCCCGCCGCACCCGCGCCGCCCGCCGCACCCGCGGCCACCTCGGGCGCAGTCGCCGCACCCGG
>JBFKKR010000104.1:0-9419 GCA_041682035.1 Pseudomonadales bacterium
AATCGCCAGCCGCGAGGCGGTGCACCAGGACAACGCCACGGCGGTGGTGATCATCGTTTGAAGGTGGGCCGGCAACGAAAAACCCCCGCCGGAGCGGGGGTTTTCCTTTTCAGGTTGATTGGTGGGTAAGGCTTCCGCCTTGCACCTCCTCCCTGTCAGGCTGCGGCCTGGCCCACGGCGCACTGCAGTTCAGGACCAGCCTCTTCATTCCGCGCCGGCCGTTCCCACTCCGGCGGCATGACCAGGTGCTTCAGGCGCAGGGCCAGCGGGCCCGGGGTGAACACGTCCTTCCACATGTCGATGAACTCCGCGAGGTTCAACGTCAGCACGTTGTAGCTGTCCACCTTCTTGACCACACCGAAGTCGACTTCTTCCTGCTCCTCGGCGTAGGTGCCGAACATGCGGTCGAAGATGATCAGCACGCCGCCGTAGTTCCGGTCGATGTACTGCGGGTTGCGGCCGTGGTGCACGCGGTGGTTGCTGGGCGTGTCGAAGATGTACTCGATCACCGGGTGCAGCTTCTTCACCGAATCGGTGTGGATGAAGTACTGGTAGGCCAGGTCACACGCGTAGAGCAGGAATACGACCGCCGGGTGCACGCCGAGGATCACCAGCGGCATGAAGAACAGCCACCAGCCGGTGATGGAGTACAGCAGGCTCTGGCGCATGGCCGTGGTCATGTTCATGTGCTCGCTGGAGTGGTGCACGACGTGCGCGGTCCAGAACCAGCGGACGCGGTGGCTGGTGCGGTGGAACCAGTAGTAGCAGAACTCCACCGCCACGAAGATCGGCAGGATGTTCCACCAGGTCACCTCGATGGTGAACAGGCGGTGCTCCCAGATCCACATGATCGCCGCGCCGCTGACCAGTGCGTGCATGATCACCTCGAACACCTGGTACGAACCGCCCAGGCCGAGGTTGGCGACGATGTCACGGAAGTTGAACTGCTTCAGGTCGTTGCGCCGGCGCATGACCAGGAACTCGATCGCGAAAGCGATCACGAAGACCGGCGACAGGCTGATCAGCAGGACCTGTTTCCAGTCCGGGTTCTCACCGAAGACCAGGTGAATGTAGGGCATCAGTTCGTTCATGGCTGTTTCCTCGTGTCTCAAAAGGCTTTCTGAACGCTGACCATTCTCCCGGCCGGGCGGCTGGAAAGATTGCCCGATGAACGCTATTTTTTGACAGATCGCGCCAAGGCGCGGAAACCACTGTATTCCCTCTAGGTCAGGCTGAAGCCTGACCTACAGCCTGACCCCTGACTGGAGAGATTGCCGCCGATGGAAATCAGGGGCTACGTGTCCACCGCCTACGTCCGGCTGCTCTACGAGTTCCTGGCCGGGCGCGGGCTGGACGCCGGCGCAATCCTCGGGGAACCGGCCCCGGACGCCTCCGGGGGCCTGGAGCGTTTTCCCGTGAACCGCTGGCGCACCCTGCTGGAACGTGCTGCCGGCGTGCTGGGCATCTCCGCCCTCGGCCTGCAGGTGGGCGCCATGGTGCGCCCCGCCCACCTGGGCGTGCTGGGTTATGTCACCACCCACTGCGCCAACCTCGGCGAGGCGATGCAGCGGCTGGAGCGCTTCGAACGGCTGATCTACGAGGTCAACCCGGCGCAGATCGGCCTGCAGGGGGACCAGCTGGTGCTGGAGTGGTCGCAGGAGCACGGCCGGCCCGGGCAGCTGGTGGACGAGACCGCCATCGCGGTGCTGGTCACCTTCGCCCGCCGGCTGGTGGAGGAGGACGTCACGCTCTCGGAGGTGACCTTCATCAACCCGGCGCCCGCCGACAGCACGCCCTACGATGCATTCTTCGGCTGCCCGGTACGCTTCGGCCAGCCCACCACGCGCGTGGCGCTGCCGGCCCGGTTTCTCGTGCTGCCGCTGAAGGCGCCCGACCCCTCCCTGCGCGCCTTGCTGGACCAGCAGGCCGAAGCGTTACTCGCCCGGCTGCCGGATGAGGACGAATTCGAACACGCCCTGCGCCGGGCCATGAGCCAGGCCATCACCGACGGCGAGGCGAGCCTGGAGCGGGTGGCCGCTGCGTTGAACCGCGCACCACGCACCCTGCAACGGCAACTGGCGGAACGGAACGCGAGCTTCCAGGCACTGCTGGACGACACCCGCCGGCGCATGGCCGAAAACTACCTGCGCGACCTGCGCCTGACCCTGTCCGAGATCGCGCACCTGCTCGGCTATGCCGAGCAGAGCGCCTTCAACCGCGCGTTCCGGCGCTGGACCGGGAGGACGCCGCGGCAGTTCAGGAAATCCTTGTCAGGCTGAAGCCTGGCCTACAGGTTGGGGTTGGGTTTGTCCATGTCAGGCTGAAGCCTGACCTACGATCGTACGATCAAGTTTGACACCCGCAGAAAAGAAAACCCCGGCTTTCGCCGGGGTGAAACGGCGCCGCTGTCTTTCAACAGTCGGCGCCGGTCGCTTGCCACTGCCAGGAGGAAGCTCAGTTTGGCAGAGAGGTTTCGAGCGTGCAGATCTCCGGCATCAACGAGTCGGCGAACTTCTCCGTGGTGAAGTGATCCACCTGGATCGCGTCCCAGGTCGCCTCGTCGGCCTCGTGCAGGAGCTGGCGCTCCTCCTCGGTGATCACATTGTGTTTCACCGCCTGCTCGTAGATCAGCGGATTCATTTCCATGCGAATGCCCGGCACCCTGCCCGGTGACGGCACTTCGATGGTGCCCTTGCGCAGCGCGCTCTTGACCTTCCTCTCGGCCTCGGCGGCGGCGATGACTTTCAGGAAGGCATTCTCCACGCGGCCCACCGGATCCTTCGGATTGGTGCTGCGGTAAGCATACTGGATCAGTTCCTCGCGACCGTCGCAGGGCTCGAGCATGATGCGCGCGATGTCCTTCTCCAGGTAATCGTCCGGCTCGTTGTAGGTACGGCCGATCGGGAAGATGATCAGGCGCAGCAGCCAGGCCACCGGGCGCACCGGGAAGTTGTTGAGCACGCCGTAGATGGCTTCCTGGATCTGGTACAGGCAGTACTCCATCGACCACTCGACGAGGTCCTTGTGATCGTCCAGGTAGCCATCGTCGTGGTAGTGCTTCAGGCACGACGTGCCGAGGTACAGGTAGGCCAGGCAGTCGCCGAGCCGGCCGGACAGTTTTTCGCGGGTTTTCAGGGAGCCGCCAAGAATTGCCAGCGAGAAGTCCGACAACAGCGCGAACTGTGCAGAGAACCGCGCCATGTGCTGGTAGTAGCGGCGCGCCATCTTCGGCATGCCCGGCGCATTGGGCGGACGATGCAACAGGCCCCGGGTCAGTCCGAGCAGCATGGCGCGAATGATCAGGTGCACGTAGCGGCCCATGTGTCCGAAGAAGGCAGCGTCGAAATCGATCAGGCCCTGCGCCTGATCCGGGTTCTTGGCCGAATCCATCTCCTTGAACACGTAGGGGTGACAGAGCATCGCGCCCTGTCCGTAGATGATCAGCGAACGGGTCAGGATGTTCGCACCCTCCACCGTGATGGCGATCGGGATGGAGGTGTAGGCATTGGAAATCGCATTCCGCGGTCCGCGCACCACGCCGCGACCCGCGATAATGTCCATCGCAGCCCCCACGCACTTCCGCATGTTCTCGGTGTTGTGGTACTTCAGGATCGCCGAGGGCACCGCGGGTTTCTCGCCCAGATCCAGCATGCCGCAGGTCAGCTTGCGCGCCGAGTCCATGATGTAAGTGAGGCCGCCGATCATGGCGAGTTCCTCCTCCACACCCTCGAACTGGCCAATCGGCACGTTGAACTGCTTGCGCACGCGGGCGAATCCCCCGATGTGCTGCACGCTCATCTTGCCGGCGGCCACCGACAGCGCCGGCAGTGACACCGAACGGCCCACCGACAGGCAGTTCACCAGCATCTGCCAGCCCTTGCCGATATAGTCCGGCCCGCCGATGATGTATTCCAGCGGCACGAACACGTCCTCGCCCCATGTGGGCCCGTTCATGAAGACCGTATTCAGCGGACGATGGCGCATGCCGGTGTGCACGCCCTTGGTGTCGGTCGGGATCAGCGCACAGGTGATACCCAGTTCCTCCTGGTCACCGAGCAGGTGGTCCGGGTCGTACATCTTGAAGGCCAGGCCGAGCACGGTGGCGACCGGGCAAAGCGTGATCCAGCGCTTGTTCCAGGTCAGGCGCATGCCCAGCACGGTCTTGCCTTTCCACTTGCCCTTGCAGACGATCCCCTTGTCGGGAATCGCGCCGGCGTCGGAACCGGCCAGCGGCGAGGTCAGGGCGAAACAGGGAATGTGCTCACCGGTCGCCAGCTTCGGCAGGTACTCGTTTTTCTGGTCATCGGTGCCGTAGTGCAGCAGCAGTTCCGCCGGGCCGAGCGAGTTCGGCACCATCACCGTGACCGCCGTCGAGATCGAACGGCTGGCGAGCTTCATCACCACGGTGGAATGCGCGTAACCGGAGAACTCCAGGCCGCCGTACTTCTTCGGGATGATCATGCCGAAGAAACCCTTGTCCTTGAGGTACTGCCAGACTTCCGGTGGCAGATCCTTGTGTTTCTCGATGGCCTCCCAGTCATTGACCATTTCGCAGACTTCCTGCACCGGGCCGTCCATGAAGGCACGTTCCTCTTCCGTCAGCGTCGGCTTGGGACGACCGAGCAGCTTCTGCCAGTCCGGCGAGCCGCTGAACAGTTCGCCGTCCCAGCTCACCGTGCCGGCCTCGAGCGCCTCGCGCTCGGTCTGTGACATGTTCGGCAGCGTGGCGCGCACCATCTTGATGATCCAGCTGGTCAGCAGCATGCGCCGCACCGGCGACGGCACGCAGAGCATGGCCAGCACGCCGAAACCAACCCAGAGCGCGACCAGCGTGCCGCCCTCGACACCGGTGAATACGGGGGCCGCCAGCAGGAAACCGCCCAGGACGATCGTCCACAGCGTTCCTGACCAGCCGTTGTAACCCATGATGAGAATGGCGATGACAAGCGCGGCGTAATACATGCGTAGTTACTCCCGGGAATTTCCCGCACGGTCCATAAAGATTCGGATCAATCCGATGAGACACCGGTCGGCTCCGCGTCCGGTCTATAGAGGTTAGTGCAAGATCGGGGTTCTGCCAGCGATGCGCGCAAGAGGCTAAGCTATGCAGTCCAGCTGGCCGGAATTGGCCACCATTCGTACAAAACCGGGGATCATTCATGGCGGAATTCAGGGAATTCGGGGCGTATGACGCGCTGGGACTGGCGCAACTGGTGCGTGACGGGGAGGTCAGCGCCGAAACGCTGCTCGAGAGCGCCATCACCCGCTGCGAGCGGGTGAATGACGACCTCAATGCCGTCATCACGCCGATGTACGATGTCGCCCGGCAGGCCGTCGCCGCCGGCCTGCCGGATGGCCCCTTCACCGGCGTGCCCTTCCTGATCAAGGACCTGCTGGCGGCCTGGAAGGGCGTGCCCCTGGGCAACGGCAGCCGTTACTACCGGGACTACGTGCCGGACTGGGACTCCGAGATGGTCCTGCGCTACCGGGCGTCCGGAGCGGTGACCTTCGGCAAGACCAACACGCCGGAATTCGGCATCGTCGGCACCACCGAGCCGGTGGCCAACGGGCCCTCGCGCAACCCCTGGAACCTGGAATACACCACCGGCGGCTCCAGTGGCGGCACCGGCGCCGCGGTCGGCGCACGCATCGTTCCCATGGCCAGTGGGGGCGACGGTGGCGGCTCGATCCGGATTCCGGCCGCCTGCAACGGGATTTTCGGTCTCAAGCCCTCGCGCGGACGCAACCCGTCCGGGCCGAAGGCCGGCACGCCCTGGTACGGCCAGGTGCAGGAAGGCGTGCTGTCGGTGAGCGTGCGCGACACGGCCGCCATGCTGGACGCCACCGCCGGGCCCGACGCCGGCTGCCCGTACATGGCGCCACCGCCGAAGCGGCCGTTCCTGCAGGAAGTGGGCGCGAAACCCGGCAGGCTGCGGATCGCCGTCTGCCGCGAGGCGATGCTCTCCGACGCCCCCATCGACCCGGAGTGCCTGGCCGGCCTGGATGCGACCGCGAAACTGCTGGAGAGCCTCGGCCACCGGATCTTCGAAGCGGCGCCCAAGCTGGACAAGCGCACGCTGGCGACCAGCTATATCCTGCGTATCGCCGCCGACACCGCAGGTGACATCTGGGAGGCCGAACAGGCGGTCGGACGCAAGCCGGAGTACGACGACTTCGAACCGACGACGCGGGCACTGGCCAACCTCGGCCGCTCGTTTTCAGCGGCGGACATCAGCATCGCCAACCGCCGGCTCGACCTCGAGGTGCGCAAGGTGGGACAGTTCATGCAGGACTACGACATCCTGCTGACCCCCACCCTCGCCAAGCCGCCCCAGAAGCTCGGCGTGTTCGACCCGCAGGGCGCGGACCGCATCGCCACCAACATCTCCAGCCGTATCCCGGTGGGACCGCTGGCGAAGAAACTGAACATCCTGGAGCAGCTGGCCGAGAGCAATTTCCAGTTCGTGGTCTCCACGCCGGTGGCCAACATCACCGGTGAGCCGTCGATGTCAGTGCCGCTGCACTGGAGCCGGGACGGCCTGCCGGTGGGCATGATGTTCACGGCGAAGATGGCCCAGGAGGCGCTGTTGCTGCGACTGGCGGCGCAGCTGGAAGAAGCGCAGCCGTGGCAGGACCGCACGCCGCCGGTGTGCGCGAACCTGTAGGTCAGACTTCAGTCTGACCCAATGTAAGGTTAAAACCTTATCTGCACCCCTAGAGGTTTTGTTTGAACGCGTTCAGGGCCCGCTCGCGCGCGAACCTGTGCTCGACGATGGCGGGCGGGTAGTCGCCGGATAGCATGTCGGCGGATTCCAGCGGCTGGTGGATTGCCTTGCCCCTGCGATCGCGCAGTTCGGGCACGAAGCGGCGGATGAACTCGCCGTCCGGGTCGAACTTCTCCGATTGCGTCACCGGGTTGAAGATGCGGAAGTACGGTTGCGCGTCGGTGCCGGTGGACGCACTCCACTGCCAGCCGCCGTTGTTGGAGGCGAAGTCGCCGTCCACCAGTTTCTGCATGAAGTAGCGCTCGCCCCAGCGCCAGTCGATCAGCAGGTGCTTGGTCAGGAACATGGCCGTGACCATGCGCAGCCGGTTGTGCATCCAGCCGGTCTCGTTCAGTTGCCGCTGCGCCGCGTCGACGATGGGATAGCCGGTCTTGCCGTCACACCAGCGCCGGAACTCCTCCTCGTCGTGCCGCCATGGCACCGCCGCGGTCTCGCGCCGGAAGGGCAGGTGCCGGTTCACCCAGGGGAAGTTCACCAGCACGCCGCGGTAGAACTCGCGCCAGGCCAGTTCCGTGATCCAGGTGACCACGCCCGCCTCGCCCGAATCCAGTTCACCGTCGTTCGCTTCGAGCGCGGCGCGCAGGCAGGCCCGCACCGAGATCACGCCCGCCGACAGGTAGGGCGACAACGCGCTGGTCGCGTCCAGCGCCGGAAAGTTGCGCTGTTCGCGGTACGCCCGGATACGCTCCCCGGCAAAATCGGACAGGCGCTGCGCAGCGGCCTTCTCACCGGCGGGGAACCGCTCCGGCTGCCCCGCGTCCCGGTGTTGCGCCAGGCGCTCTGCCACGGCCGCATCTTCCAGTGCACCGGCAGCCTTTGCCGGCGCCACGGCCCGCGGCCGGTCCGCGACGCGCTCGGCGTAATCGTCCCGGCGCAGTTCCTGCAGCCAGGCGCGCCGGAACGGGGTGAACACCTTGTACGGGTCGCCGGCCTGGGTGCGGATGCGGTCCGGCGCGATCAGCACCTGGTCGGTGTGTACTTCGACGGCAACACCGATCTCGTCCAGCGCCTCGCAGACGGCCCGGTCCCGCGCGCGTTCGTTCCACGCGTACTCGTCGTTCCAGTGCACCGTGGCAATGTCCAGATCGCGGCACAGCCGCGCCAGCCGGTCCGGCACCCTGGCGAACGTGCCGGCATCGAGGAACAGGAAGGGAACGCCGGCCTGTGCCAGTTGATCGCGCAGGCATTCCAGGTTGCGGGCATTGAAATCCAGCCGCGGCGCACCGACATCGTGCTGCCCGACCAGTTGCTGCTCGCAGAACAGGTACACCGCCGCCACCGGCCGGCCACCGGCGCAGGCAGCGGCCCAGGCGCTGTTGTCCGTGAGCCGGAAATCGTTCCGGAACCAGACCAGCTGGTTGTGTTCGGCCATGCGCCCCCCGGGCCAGGATCCCCAGGAGCGAGTGTACTGCAGCCGCCGCCCTGCCCGGGAGCGTTCAAAACGGTGTAACCTCCGTGTTTCGCAGGACGGGGAATGCTAGCGCCATGGCCAACACCATCTTCCAGAAAATCATCGACCGGCAGATCCCGGCCGACATCGTCTACGAGGATGACCTCTGCATGGCGTTCCGTGACGTCAACCCGCAGGCGCCCACGCACCTGCTGCTGATTCCCAAGAAGCCCATCCCCAAGCTCAGCGACGCCACGCCGGAGGACCAGGAACTGCTGGGATACCTGATGATGAAAGTCGGTGACATCACGCGGGAACTGGGCATCGACGACTCGTTCCGGCTCGCCGTGAACAACGGCGCGAAGGCCGGCCAGACCGTCTTCCACCTGCACCTGCACATCCTGTCCGGCCGCAGTTTCACCTGGCCGCCGGGCTGACCGCGAACCGGCAGGGCTGACGTGGTTTCCAACAGGCGTCTCGACCGCTGCCCGGTGCTGCGCGAGGACCCGGCGTGGGTGGCCGGGAAGATGCTGGATCCGGCCACGCGCTTCCTGGTCGTCGACTCGGAGAAGCTCAACTTCCTGGCCGATGCCGATGGCCGCCCCCGCCCCCTGCCGGGCACCGCGCTGCGCGGCCGGGCGCAGGCCTATTTCCTCGGCGCACTGGACGGCGTGCACCACTTCCTGGTCCGCGCCGACGAGGTCCGCCAGACCGACGACGATCTGCACTTCCACGCACTGTTCGACATCGCGCCCGACACCGACCTGGCCTGGCTGGAGATGCTCTTCCTGTCGCGCGCCCTGCTGCTGTGGGAATCCACCCACCGCTACTGCGGCGCCTGTGGTCACCCCACCGAGACCAACTTCAGCGGCTGGATGCGCTCCTGCACCAACTGTTCCCGCGAGATCTATCCGCGGGTCGACCCGGCCATCATCGTGATGGTCACCCACCAGGGACGCGCGCTGCTGGTCAACAAGCCCTCCTGGCCGGAGAGGCGCCGCTCCGTCATCGCCGGCTACGTGGACCCGGCCGAGACGATGGAGGACGCGGTGCGCCGCGAGGTCTTCGAGGAGAGCGGCGTGCGCGTGGGCACGGTGCGCTACCACACCTCCCAGCCGTGGCCGTTCCCGGGTTCCCTGATGCTGGCCTGCATCGCCGAGGCGACCGACCCGGCCATCGACACCGACCGCTACCCGGAACTGCGCTGCGCGGAGTGGTACACGCGCGCTGAACTGGAGCAGGCG
>JBFKKR010000105.1:0-9419 GCA_041682035.1 Pseudomonadales bacterium
GCGGCGGTTCTTGATCTGGAAACTGTCCTCGAACAGCACGGAGCCGGTATCGACGCTGGTCCCGAAGATCCGGACCTGGTCGCCGACCTCGTAGCGCCGTTTCGTCTCGATACAGGCGCCGTCGGTGCTGTAGTCCACCAGCTTGCCGATGGCAGCGGTTTCCATGCCCTGCTCGGGGCGGCCGACGTGCAGATTGACACGATGGCAGCGGTTGTCCTTCGCCACGTAGGCGAGCGGCATCGACATGCCGATCCGGTCCACGTGGCGGCGCAGTTCTGCATCGATGATCTCCACGCTGGCGACGGGCAGCGTGGCGAAGGACACCTCGGTGCCACTGGACGACGATTTCCGCCAGGGTTCCGGCGCCGGCCCCGAATCGTCGTCATGCCCGGCTCCGATCCCCTCGTCTTCGGCATCGATGTCGGCCCGGCCCCGGTCCTGCCTGAGCTGGTGCGCCACGCAGTCCAGCGTCGCCCTGAGCAGGCCCATCGCGTCGCGCAATGCCAGCGTGCCGCCGTGTACCTGCAGCGCAGAGCGGTCGAAATCCGGCGGGCACGGACGGGATTCCGGGAAGGGCCGGGCGTCGACGATCTGGACGTCGCATTCGACCAGCGGCGCCATGTCCTGCCCGAGATGGCCGACGATGTGGGCTGTGCTGTCCGGCTCGAGGCGCTCCTCGCAGGCGAACGCCATCCCGGTCTCGTTGACGTCGAACAGGAAGCAGGGAATCGAGCGGCGCCCGTCGTCCTCGTTGATCTCCAGCCGCAGGTCCAGCGTCACGAAGCGGTCGGGCGGCACCATGTAGTACAGGCCGATCGGCGCCGCCACGCGCCGGCTGCCGCGGCGGCCGATGACGCCTGGCGGTTCCGCATCGGCCGGGTGCACCTGCTGCGCCCCGTCCTTTTCGTCCGCTTCGACGCGACCGGCGCGGAAGCGCTGCAGGAAGCCGGGTTTTTTGCTCATGATCTACCTGTCGCTTGCAATCGCCTGCTCTATCTTGCCAGCATAGACACCTGATCGGAATCGGTCTCCGGTGCCCCCGCGCAGCGCGTTGCGAACCGGGCCGCCAGGCAGACAGCGGCACGGAAGGCACATGGCCAGCGAAGTCCCCACCATTTCCCTGCCGGCGCTGGCCCTCGCGCTGGTGCCGGTCGCCGTTACGCTCGGCATCCTTCATCGGTGGACGCGTGACGCCGTCACCGGCGCCTACAGCGTCGCGCGCATGCTGGGCCAGTTGCTGGTGATCGGCTACTTCCTGGATTACCTGTTCAACGCGAGCCAGGCCTGGGTCGTGCTGGCCGTGCTGTCCGTGATGCTGTTCGCGGCCGGTTGGATCTCGCTGCGCACCGTGCAGCGGGGGCGCCAGATGCTTGTCCATGCCATCCTGGCGCTGCTGGCGGGCAGCGGTTTCGTGCTGCTGCTCACCACGCAGGGCGTGCTGCACCTGCAGCCGTGGTACCGGCCGGATTACATGATCCCGCTGGCCGGGATGATCCTCGCCAACAGCATGAACGCCCTCAGCCTGGCCGCGGACCGCTTTGCATCGGAACTGGCCCGTGGCGTGGCGCCCGTCGAGGCGCGCGGCATCGCGCTGCACACCGCGATGATCCCGGTGATCAACGCGCTGTTCGCGGTCGGCCTGGTGTCCCTGCCGGGCATGATGACCGGGCAGATCCTGTCCGGCGTGTCGCCGCTGGTCGCAGTCCGTTACCAGGTCATGATCATGTGCATGGTATTCGGCGCCAGTGGTATCAGCACCGCACTGTACCTGCAGCTCTGTATCCGGGCAGGCGCCGCGAAGCAGGCGGAGACGCCCGGTTAAAGCGACGTGCGGATGACTTCGGCGAGCCGCTCCGCCCACCGCGCATAGGCGCGCGGACCCGGGTGGAACCCGTCCGGGGCCATGTAACCCGGGGCCATCAGCCCGGCGAACGGTTCGACATAGACGCAGTTCGGGGTCCGCTCGGCCCACTGCCGCAGCAGCCGGTTCATGCCCGCCGCGTTGCGGCCGAGATACCAGCGCAGTGGCTGGGGCAGGGCGGGGAACACCTGCATCGGCGGCACGCCGGTCAGCAGGATGCGCCGCGGCGCGTGCGCCTGCTGCAACCGTTGCGCGAGTTCCTCCTGCAGGCGCAGCCATGGCCGGGGCGCCCGGTTGCCGGTGACATCGTTGACGCCCAGGGAGAGCACCAACACGTCGAACGGTTCCGGGGCCACCTGCGCGTGTGCGTGCAGGAAATCCACGGTATCCCAGCCGCTGCCCGCGAACAGCTGCCATTGGACGCGGTAGGTCCGGGCCAGCTGGCGCACCAGCTGGCCGGACAGGGCCTCGTCCTGGGTGGTGGCGCCGACGCCGGCGGCGGCGGAGTCACCGAGCACCAGCAGCCGCAGGTCCGGGCCGGCCCCGGCACTGCCGCGGCGGGGTCCGTCCGGTTCCGGCAACCGCGGCGTCACCCGGCGCACGTAGAGCCCCTGCAGCAGCAGGAGCGGCCCCAGCGCCGCGGTGAGCAGCCAGTGCGTGGCGGACGCCGGCATGCGAGTCGTGCAGCAGGCCGGTCAGGCGCCCTGCGCAGAAGAGCCACCCACGGTGGCGGGGCGGTCGGCCGGCGTGCCCCGGGCCGGCAGGAACCGTCCGAAACCCCGTTCCCGACCGAGCTGCGCGGCAAACCCGTCCAGCCGGCTGTAGGCGATACGGCCGTTGATGAGCGTGTAGTCCACCGCGTCGTCGTTGCGGTTGACCAGCCGCTTCATGTCGAACGCCGGGAACAGTGCGTCGGTCATCTGCCAGACCTCGTCGCCGAGCCCGGCCGGGTTGATCACCACCACGTCGGCGCGGTCGCCCTCGCGGATGTGCCCGGCGTCGATGCCGTACCAGTCCCCGAGTTCACCGGTAAGCCGGTGCACTGCGTGGGCGATGCGCATGAAGTCCTCGCCGTTCTTTTGCGCGTCCAGCACGTGCTTGAGCATGCACAGCGGGAAATTGTACGAGGCGAGGTTTTCCAGGTGCGCACCGGAATCGGCGAAACCGACGTGCACCTGGCGGCTCCGGCAGAGCTTGCGCATGACCGCGGTGCGGTCGCCGCCGAACTGGATTCCCCAGCGCAGCTCGCGCCGGTACTGGATCGCCAGGTCGAGGAAGGCATCCACCGGGTCCTTGTTCTGCAGGTCGCCGATCTCCTTGAAGTTCCTGCCGACCAGTTCCCGGTCCGGGCATTCCACCACCCAGGCGTCGGAAAAATCCCGGTGCCACAGGCCCGCGGTGAGCATGGATTTCATGTCCTTGCGCAGGATGGCGCGGAACTCGGGTTTCTGCGCCTCCTCGTAGGGATGGGTGGGGTCCTTGAAGTCACGCAGGATGCGCGCATCCTGCAGTTCACCGAACGAGTTGAAGTCCAGCCCGTAGGCGTAGATCAGGAATGGCGACGGCAGGAACTGCCAGCGCAGGTTGGCGCCGAGGAAGGTGTTGGCGACCCAGCCCGCCAGCGGCGTGATGATGTGCAGGTAGGGTTGCGATTTCAGGTCGAGCGCGGTCAGCAGGGTGATCTTCAGCGGCCGGCGCATCCAGCCGATCGACTCCCACAGGAACGCGAACACGTTGACCTTGCCGACGGCGTCCGGCGCGCTCTGCAGGACGCGATCGTACTCGCGCAGCACCCGGTGCAGGCGACGGTACTCGGACCAGCGGGCGTAGGTCGAAGGCAGCGGTTTCGCCCAGGCCCGGTCGCCGTCGAGGCGGTCCAGCCGGGTGGTCATCGATGACATGCCGAGAAACCCGGCCTCCATCGCCTCGCGCAGCAGGTCTTCCATCTGCTGCAGTTCCGCCTCGGTGGGTTGCTCCTTCGAGGCCGAACGGACCAGTCCCATGGCGGCGGCGCGCAGGTCGGAATGACCCACGAATGCGGCGAGGTTGGGCCCGAGCGGGTGCTGCTCGAAGAATTCACGGAACTCGCGCGGGCGGCGCCAGGTCTTCTTTTCCTTCAGCAGCGGCAGGACCTGCTCGCGCGGCACCGCCTCGACGCGTGTGAACAGGTCGGAGCAGTCCTCGGCCTCGGCACAGACCATGCTGATGGAGCAGATGCCGGTCATCACCGTGGTGACGCCGTGCCGCACCGACTCGGACAGTTCCGGCGCGATGATCACCTCGGCATCGTAGTGGGAGTGGGGCTCGATGAAGCCGGGCGTGATCCAGCGGTCGGTGGCGTCGATGCGCCGGCAGTCCGGGCCGCCGTCGAGTGGCGTGGCGCTGACCTTGCGGATCACGCCGTCGCGGATACCGACGTGGGCGATGCGGCCGGGTGCGCCGTTGCCGTCAAAATAGAGTCCGTTTTCAATTACGATGTCGTAGGCCATGGATCCGATCTCGGGCTGAATCTGGGCGGAACAGAAAGTAATCTAGCGTAACGGGCGTCTTCGTCCGCATCAAACGGCTTCGCGAACGAGGGGACGGAAAATGAGAAAACCTTTGAAAACAATCATGTGGGTGGCCTTGCTGGTCGGGGCGCTGCCGGCCGCGGCGGCGCCGCCGCAGACGGTTCCCCTGGATGGAGTCGCCTACGACGTCGGCAAGAGCCTCGCCGACAACCTGCGTGGCCTGCAGGGCAAGCGCATCACCGTGCGCCTGCAGGGGGGCAGCCAGGTGTCAGGCCGGGTCAAGGCGGTGGGCGACGCGCTGCTGCACCTGGAGGCGCTGGACCAGAAGGAATTTTTCGATGGACTGATCCCGGTCTCCGCGATCGTCGGCGTGGAAACCCGTTTCCGGCAATACGCGCGCTGACGGCACAGGATCACAGCAGATATGGAAAACAATGCCACCCCGGTCCTGTACCCGGCGTTCGCGATGTTCCTCCTCGTCGTCGTGGTCTTCGTCCGCTATGGCCGCATGCGCTACGTCGCCACCCGCGACCGCAAGGTCAGCATGCGCTACTACCGGCTCTACACGGACGGCGAGGAACCGCCGGAACTGCGCGTCTACACCCGCCATGTCATCAACCTGTTCGAGATGCCGACGCTGTTCTTCCCGGCCGTGATCATCGCCTACGTCACGGGCCAGGCGGGCTGGCACATCCTCGCGCTGGCGTGGGCCTACGTGCTGCTGCGCTGCCTGCACTCCTGGATTCACCTCACCATCAACGACGTTGCGAAACGGTTCTGGGTGTTCGGGGCCAGCGGCGCCGTGCTGGCGCTGCTCTGGGTGTCGCTGCTTGTCGGACTGCTGGCGCGCTGAGGCGCCTGTTCCGCGCGCGAACAGCAGTCGTGACGGGCCGGCTGTTGATGGCCGCTGAGAGCTGTGCTGTATTGATGTGCAGCAGGCACCATCCGCAGGAGCAACGTCATGGCGAAGCCCGTACTGTTCGGTCACCCGGTTTCCCCCTTCGTGCGCAAGGCGCGCACCATCCTCGCGCTGAAAGGCGTGGAGTACGACTTCAGGCTGGTCATTCCCGGCTCGGATGATGCCGCGTTCCGCGCGGCCAGCCCGCTCGGAAAGATCCCCGCGTTCCAGGACGACCAGGCGAAATTCGGCGATTCCACCGTGCTGTTCCATTACCTGAACCGCTACTACGAGGGTCCGGAGCTGCTGCCGGATACACCGCAGGAATTCGCCAGCGCCCTCTGGTTCGAGGAGTACGCCGACACCGTGCTGACCGGCATCGTCGGCGGGCACCTGTTTGCCGAGGTGGTGCTGGCGGAACGCCTGTTCAGGCGGGCGCCGATCCAGGCCGACATCGACAAGGCCCTGAACGTGGAACTGCCGAAGGTTTACGAACAGCTGGAAGGCGCGCTGGATGGCCGGCAGTGGCTGGTGGGCGATGCACTGACGATCGCCGACGTGGCAGTGGGCGGCTGCATGGTCTCGCTGTACCACTGTGGCCAGACCATCCCGGAATCGGCGCCCAACCTGGCCGGTTTCGTCGACCGTTACCTGGCGCAGGACGTGGTGAAGAGCATCGTGGCGAGCGAGGTGCAGGCGCTGGCGATGATGAAATACGACTCCCCGCTCGCGGCCTGACCGGGCGGGCCGCTGCCCGGGTGAACCGGGCCGGGCGCGCGCCGCTTACATGACCCCGAGGCCCACCGTGATGACCAGTCGCGAGCCAATGCGGGTGTCGTGATCCGGCCGGCGGCCCTTGACCTTGGTGGTGATCTTCATGGTTTCGGCGCGTATGTAGGGCGTCAGGTCCACCTCGTCGAGATCGAAACGGAAATAGCGCGCGTTGCGGGGCACCTCGCGATGGGCGATGCGTTGCGCTGGCTGGCCCTCGGCCTCGACGAAAAAGGACATTTCCTGGATGAAATCAAAATTCTGTTCCGCCGGTTCCAGCACCGAAAGCTCGAGGATCTTCACACGGGCACTCTTGATCGCCGACTTGCCGACGTAGAGATTCTGCAGTTCCTCGCTCTGCGAGACGTCCAGCGCGGCGTAGTTGGCGAACTCCATGCCGCCGATGACCTGCTCCAGCGTAGTGCCGCGCTCGACCGCGGTGCTGTCGGTCAGGTGCACGTTGATGGGCAGGGGCAGGACGCTGCAGCCGGCCAGCAGCAGGCTCGCCAGCAGTACGGGCAGTCGTCTCAGTGGCCGCAGGATCGTCACGCGCGCTTCCTTTGTTCGTGTAAGAGGTTTCATCTGCAAAGGGTAGCCGGAAAACCCGCCCGGGTCAGTCCTGCGCCGACTGCCGGGGCGCGCGGTGAAGTCCCGCCACGCGCCGGTCGCCGCTGCTCAGTCTTCCCGCGTGCCGTCGGCGCTGTCTGGCGGCACGTTCTTCAGCGCCACCGAGAGGGCGATGCTGTCGAGCGTCGCCTTGTAGAGCAGCAGCGCGTCCTGGATCTCCATGCGCGTGCCATGCAGCCACAGCGGCTGCCCGGCGAACTTCCCGGGAGTCGGCCTGGCCGCGGGGAACGGGCGGCAGTTCACGATGGTGACATCGGTGGCGATCAGCGGGATCATGTCCTCGGCATGTGCGCCCAGCACGGTCAGCTCGCTGTGTTCCGGAAAGGCCTCGGTCGATGCGAAGCCGATGCCGCTGTCGTTCACGTCGTAGAGGAAGCAGTCCACCGCCCGGGTGCTGCTGTCCCGGTAGATGACGGTGAGCTCCAGCGGCACGAAGTGATTCGATGTCGGGAAGTAGAACAGTTCGACCGGCGTGCGGATGCGCTTGGCGGAGCGGCGCGGCGTGCCGCGTTCCACGCGGCCCGTGCCGGGCTCGATCTCGTCGCCGTCGAGGTGAACCGGCTGCACCGGCCCGGCACCCTGCGCTGGCTGCTCCCGCAGCCGGTCCTGTTGCGCGTTGGTGAAGATGTTGGAGGCCTGGCCGGTTTCCTGGCGGGCGCGCTCGGCGCGTTCGCGGCGGTCCTCCGTGAATTCGTAATTCGAGAACACCGACTCGCCGCTGTCCGGCGCTTTCCGGCGCGCGCGCCGGGCACGAATCTGGTCCAGCCAGCTCATGGGATTGCAGCGGCCTCCGCTTGCCTCGACCGGGCAGGGCAGGTTAGCACAGCCCGTTTGCGGGCGTGCTAGGCTGGCTCCGTCGCACTGCCGAGGCTGCCCGATGTATCCGGTTTTCCGTACCCTCCAGTCCATCACACGATCGCGCCTGCTGGGCATCATGCTGCTGGCCGTCGCGGCGGCCGTGCTGATCGTGTTCCTGTCGGTCACCGGGCTGACCGCGCTGACAGCGGGGCTGGCCGGCACCGAAAGCTGGCTCGGCAAGCTGCTGGTCGGCGGGGTGTCGGTGGTGGCGGGCATCGGCGGCTGGTTCCTGCTGCCGGTGCTGACCATCCTGATCGGCGGGCTGTTCCAGGAGTGGGTGGTCAGCCGGGTCGAGCGCAGCGAGTACCCGGAACGGGCCTGGGACGGGGCGCCCGGCTTCCTGCACAACCTGCCGCACGACATCCGTTTCACGCTGCTGGCGCTGTTCCTGAACCTGCTGATCCTGCCGTTCTACCTGCTGGGTATCGGCTTCGTGCTCTCGGTGCTGCTGAACAGTTACCTGCTGGGCCGCGAGTTCTTCGAGAACGTCGCAGGCCTGCACATCGGCAAGCCGGCGGCGCGGCAACTCGGGCGGCGACATCGCGCAGCGGTCTACGGTGGCGGGCTGGTCGTCACACTGGCGACCCTCACGCCCCTGCTGAACCTGTTCGTGCCGATCCTCGCCAGCGTGTGGATGGTGCACCTGTTCCACGTGCTGGACACGCGCGGCGCGGTCGCCCGCGCCACCGACGGGTGACGGGCGGGCCGTCCTAGCTGGCAGCCTGCAGCGAGGCGCCCTGCCGCGACTGCTGGCAGGCGAGGCTGTCCAGCGTGCAACGCGTGAGCAGGCGGGCGTCGCGCCGGGGCGTCTGCAGCCCGTGCAGCCAAGCGCCGTCCTCATCGTAGCAGTTCAGCATGGGATCGCCGGACGGACAGCGACGCTGGTTCAGCACCGGCGCGTTCAACGAGATCAGCGCGGTGGGTTCCTCGCGGTGGTGGGCGCAGACCCACACCTCGGTGCCGGTCGCGAGGGGCACCGGGGACGCCAGGCAGATGCCGTGGTCGTTGACGTCGTAGAGGTGGCACTCGATGAATGGCTGGGCGGGATTCCCGGTCAGGACGTGCAGTTCCAGGGGGACGAAATCGAACGCACGATGGGCCAGCACCAGTTCACCCGGTGCGCGCAGGCGGCGGCTGATGCGGCGCGGCCTCGTCGGCAGGTAGTCCCGGACATCCACCAGGGTTCCCTGCATGCGGTCCGGGTCCACCGTCAGTGACTCCAGCTCGGCCTCCCAGTCCCAGGATATGCAGGCGTCCGGTTCCGGGTTACGGGCCCGCAACCAGTACCCCGGCGAGCGCAGGCCTTCCGCGGGTTCTTCGAAGTCGATCAGATTGCACGCGCCGGCTGCGACGGCCGCCTCTTCGCCAGCGAGGCAGTCCTCGGTGTGGCGACGCCTGAATACGGTGGGGTGCTCGATCATGGTGTGCCTGTCTTCCTGGAGTCATGCGGGTGCGGAAACGTGTGCCCGATTCCTGGTTACAAGTGTCTCAGGCCTGCCTCCCGGGAGAAATCGGCCGATGGTCCGATGACGAAAATGGTCAGTCGCTGCCGAAGTTTTTTCATCATCGCGGTGCGCCAGGCAGAGATGGCCAAGTTGGGCGAGCAAATCCCGCTGTGCGTTGGTCTGAGGCCCGCAATTTGTTGTCTTTATGAACAGGCTGGCTATATTTGAAACAGGTTATGAATCGAATGGTCAGAAATATTAGGCTGCCCCTGGGATGAAATCTTTTGCGCGGCGCGGCTGGCCCGCTTTGCGCGTGTCGCGGACCGGCTCCCGGTTGCCGGCGTGTGGCGATCATCCCGTGACGCGCGGTGCGTCGGGCGCCCGGTGTCCCAGATGCTGAAAGTACTCATCGTTGAAGACGACGCCGACGACTCCGAGACCATCCGCAA
>JBFKKR010000106.1:0-9340 GCA_041682035.1 Pseudomonadales bacterium
GCCGGATGGTGCGACCCTGCAGTCGCTGACCGTGGACGGGGCGACGCAGATCCTGCCGCAGCAGCGCGACCAGGTCCGCATTCCGTTGCACCCGGGCACGGTGCAGGCCGAGGTGGTCTGGCAGCAGGCCGGCGAGCCGGCCGCGGTGACAACCACGCCGACCCTGCACCTGAAGCACCCGGTGGCGAACGTGAACCTGGAACTGCACATGCCTGCTGACCGCTGGCTGCTCTTCACCGGCGGACCGCAGATCGGGCCGGCGGTGCTGTTCTGGGGCCTGCTGGTGGTGGTGATCCTGGCCGCCGCGGCGCTCGGCCGGGTCGGGGGCACGCCACTGAAGAGCTGGCACTGGATCCTGCTCGGCTCGGCCATGCTCGCCACCGAGACCATTGCCGGCGCCCTGTTCGTGGTCGGCTGGTTCCACCTCATGGCGAAGCGCGCCACCATGAACATCGACATGCGGCGGGACTACTTCAACCTCATGCAGATCGGCCTGGCGCTGCTGAGCCTGCTGGCCGTCGCGACGCTGCTGGGCAGCATTCCCGCCGGGCTGCTGTCCCGTCCCGACATGCAGATCGTCGGCAACGGGTCCGGCGGACAGGTGCTGCGCTGGTACCAGGACTTCAGCGGGCCGGACCTGCCCGCGGGGTGGGTGATGTCCGTGCCGATGTGGGTCTATCGCGTCACCATGCTGGCGTGGTCGCTGTGGCTGGCGACGGCGATGCTGCACTGGCTGCGGTGGGCCTGGGGTTGCTACAGCAGCGGCGGGCTGTGGCGGCGCAAGCTGGTCACGGCGAGCAGCGCCGGCGAGGACATCGCGGTGGCAGCGGTCGAAGCACAGCCGGGCAAGAAGGAAGATCCCGACGCCGGCGGCCAGCGTCCTTGAGCCCGGCCGTGACGCTCTACAGCACCGCGGGCTGCCACCTGTGCGAGGAGGCCGAGGCGATGCTGGCGCAGGCCGGCGCGGCATGGGAAACCGTGGACATCGCGGCGGACCCGGCGTTGCTGGACAGCTACGGTGTCCGCATCCCGGTGCTGCGCACGGCCGGCGGCGCCGAGCTGGGCTGGCCGTTCGACGTGGCGGCGGTGCGGGCGTTCCTGGCGCGCCAGGAGTGACGTGCGTGGGCCTATACTGCTGACATGACGTGGTATTGCGTGTTTCTCGATGAACACCGGGTGGCGCAGGGTGAAGACCGGTGCCTGGTCCGGCAGTTCCAGGCGCTGTACGAGCGGGCCGGCAACGAGGCGGTGGCGCTGTTCTCCGCCGCCCATCCCGGGCACGGCATGGATCTCTACTTCAGCCCGGAAAGCGTGCAGGTGGCGCGCGGCCTGATCGAGTATTACGGCGGCACGCCCTGCGAACCGCCGGACTGTCACAACGTGCACACGCTGGTCGGCCAGCAGGGCGCACGCAGCCGCCTGCTGGCGCACGGACCTGCCTGACGCTTGTCGCGCCGGGGTGCGCTGCCTATCCTTCCAGTTCACCTGCGGACAGGAACGGAGTCGGCCATGCGGCGCTGGAATGGTTGGGGCGATGAGAACAACAGCTACCCGCTGCCTGTTGGTGGCCGGTCGTTCCTGCAGGAACGGATCGGGCCGGCCAAGCGGCTGAAGGACGCCTCCCTGGCCTCGGTGGTCGCGCAGGTGCCGCCGAGCCGCCTGCCGGGGCACGCACTGATCGACACCGATCCGGAAACCCGGGTCCGCCACGCGCGCGGCCAGTCGCTGCCCGACATGCTGGCGACGCGCTCCGGTGAAATCGGCGTCTTCCCCGATGGCGTGGCCCTGCCGGAGAACAGCGAGCAGGTGGCCGAACTGCTGAAGTTCGCCGCGAAGGAAAAGTTTCATGTCATTCCCTACGGTGGCGGCACCAGCGTGGTCGGCCACATCAACCCGGAAGACGGCGACACGCCCGTGCTGACCCTTTCGATGGCGCGCATGAACCGGCTGATCGACCTCGACACCGAGAGCCAGATCGCGACCTTCGGCGCCGGCACCGCGGGGCCGGACCTGGAGGCGCAGTTGCGCGGCCGTGACTACACCCTCGGCCATTTTCCGCAGTCCTTCGAACTGTCCACGGTCGGTGGCTGGGTCGCCAGCCGTTCCAGCGGCCAGCAGAGCCTGCGCTACGGCCGCATCGAGGCCATCTTCGCGGGCGGCCGGGTCGAGACCCCCGTCGGCACGATGGACATCCCGACCTTTCCGGCGTCCAGCGCCGGCACCGACCTGCGCGAACTGTTCATGGGTTCGGAAGGGCGCATGGGCATCATCACCGAGTGCAAGGTGCGGGTCACGCCGCTGCCGGCGCGGGAATCCTTCCATGTCGCCTTCCTGCCCGACTGGGGGCGTGCGCGGCGCGTCATGCAGGCCGCCGCGCAGGCGAAGATCCCGCTGTCCATGCTGCGCCTGAGCAACGCGGTCGAAACCGAGACGCAGCTCAAGCTGGCCGGGCACGAGCAGCTGATCGGGCTGCTGGAGCGCTACCTGTCCGCGCGCGGCGTGGACCAGGGCAAATGCATGCTCACCTTCGGGGTAACCGGCAGCAAGGCGCTGTGCCGGCACGCCTACAAGCAGATGGTCAAGCTGCTCGGTAAGCACGACGCCATCCACACGCCCTACGTGGACCAGCAGCTCGGCCGCAAGTGGGCCGCCAGCCGGTTCCGCAGCCCCTACCTGCGCGAGTCGCTGTGGGAGGAGGGCTATGCCGTCGACACGCTGGAGACGGCCACCGACTGGGTCAACGTCGATGCACTGCACGACAGCATCGAGGACAGCCTGCGCAACGCGATTGCGGACACCGGCGAGAAGGTGCACGTGTTCACGCACCTGTCGCACGTCTACCCGCAGGGTTCGAGCATCTACACCACCTACGTGTTCCGCTGCGCGGACACCTACGCGGAGACCCACGAACGCTGGCGCCGGCTGAAGGCGGCCGCCAGCGAGGCGGTCGTCGCCGGCCGCGGCACCATCAGCCACCAGCACGGCGTCGGTGTGGATCACGCGCCCTACCTGCCGGCGGAGAAGGGCAAGCTCGGCATGAAGGCCATCCGCACGCTCGCCAAGGCGTTCGATCCGAAGGGCATCATGAACCCGGGCAAACTGTTCCAGTCCGGCCGCTAGGCGGCGGCGCGGGAGTCCGGTATGCGCGCATGGAACGCGGAATGGCGCCGATCCTTCGTCGCGGCGATGCAGGGCGAGGGCAATGAGGAGGGCAGTGAGCGGGACTGGGACGTGGTGGTGGTCGGCGGCGGCATCACCGGTGCCGGCGTGTTCCGCGAGTTTGCCCGGCAGGGCCTGCGCGTGTTGCTGGTGGAGCAGGGCGACTTCGCCTGGGGCACCTCCAGCCGCTCGTCGAAGATGGTGCATGGCGGGCTGCGCTACCTCGCTTCCGGCGCGATCGGGCTGACGCGCGAATCGGTGCGCGAGCGGCAACGGCTGCTGCGCGAGGCGCCCGGGCTGGTCGATCCACTGCCGTTCCTGTACCCGCATTACCGGGGCGCGTTCCCGCCGCCCTGGCTGTTCGGCATCGTCCTCACCGTCTACGACTTCCTGGCCGGCATCTGGAACCACCGCTACATCCGCCAGGAGGAACTGATGCCCTTCGCGCCGGGCCTGCGGCAGGAAGGGCTGCTTGGCGCCATGCAGTTCGCCGACGCGGTGACCGACGACGCCCGCCTGACCCTGCGCGTCATCCGTGAGGGCATGCACGACGGTGGCGTCGCGCTCAATTACCTCGCGGTGGAGGGCGTGGAGCGCGGCGCGGACCAGCGTCACCGCGTCACGCTGCGCGACCGCGCCGGCGGCGGCCCGGTGGTGGTCTCGGCGCGGACCGTGATCAACGCCACCGGGGCCTGGGCCGACGCGTTGCGCGCGCCCACCGCGCCGGTGATCCGGCCGTTGCGCGGCAGCCACCTCGTCTTTCCCACGGGGAAGCTGCCGGTGGGGCAGACCATCAGCTTCCGGCATCCGCGCGACAAGCGCCCGGTCTTCGTGTTTCCGTGGGAGGGCGTCACCGTGGTCGGCACCACCGACCTCGATCACGCTGCGCCCCTGGACGAGGAGGCGTGCATCACCAACGAGGAGGTGGACTACCTGCTCGAGGCGACGCACTACCAGCTGCCCGCCTACCCGGTCCGGCGCGCGGACGTGCTGTCGACCTGGTCCGGGGTCCGGCCGGTGATCAGTTCCGGCAAGGGGCTGGATCCCTCCAGCGAGAAGCGCGAGCACTCCATCTGGGACGAGCAGGGCCTGATCACCGTCAGCGGCGGCAAGCTGACCACGTTCCGCGTCATCGCCGTGGAAATCCTGGAACACGCGCAGGCCTACCTGCCGGGCCTGCGCACCGGGCGGGCGCAGCCGGTCTTCCGCGCGACAACGGCCGGGTCGCTGCCCGCCGTCACCCTGTCGCCGGCGCTCTCGAAGCGGCTGCGGGGCCGTATCGGACCGGATCTCACGGCGTTCTCGGCCGCCGCCCGGGCCGCGGAACTGACCCCGGTGGCCCAGACGCCGACCTGCTGGGCGGAACTGCGCTGGGCGCTGGCGCACGAGTGCGTGCTGCACCTCGATGACCTGCTGCTGCGGCGCACCCGCCTCGGCAACGTGCTGCCGGAGGGCGGGGCGGGCATCCTCGACCGGGTGCTGGCCTTGTGCGGCGAGGAACTCGGCTGGACGGCAGACCGGCAGGCCGAGGAGAAGGCGCGCTACCTCGCCACCTGGCGGCACTACTACGCACTGCCGGCGGAGGACGCCGCGTGAGCGCGCCGGACCAGCCGTTGCTGCTGGCGATCGACAACGGCACCCAGAGCGTGCGCGCCCTGCTGTTCGACCTGCAGGGCACACTCGTGCACAAGAGCAAGGTGGAACTGGAGGCCTACTTCTCCGAGCAGAACGGCTGGGCGGAGCAGCACCCGGCCTACTACTGGGAACAGCTGTGCAATGCCTGCCAGCGCCTCTGGAGCGAGTCCGGCATCGATCCGGGCCGCGTCGCCGGCGTCTCGGTGACGACGCAGCGCACCACCATGGTCAACCTCGATGCGTCGGGCGAGCCGCTGCGCCCCGCCATCGTCTGGCTCGACCAGCGCCGCAGCGAGGTCGAGGGCGGGCTGGGCCTGCCCTGGGACCTGCTCTTCAGGACGCTGCGGGTCGAACACGTCATCCGCAATTTCCGCAGCCGCGCGGCCTGCAACTGGATCGCCCGGCACCAGCCGGACATCTGGGCGCGGACCGACCGCTTCCTGCTGCTGTCCGGCTACCTCATCCACAAGCTGTCGGGACTGTACCGGGATTCCGTCGGTGCACAGGTCGGCTATATCCCGTTCGATTACAAGAAGCTGGACTGGGCGGCCCGGTTCGACTGGAAGTGGAAGGCGCTGCCGGTCGAGCGGCGCATGCTGCCGGAACTGGTGAAGCCCTGTGCGCGCATCGGCACGGTGACCGAGTCGGCGGCCGCGCAGACCGGCATCCCGGTTGGTACGCCCATCATCGCCGCCGCCGCCGACAAGGCCTGCGAGGTGATCGGCGCCGGCGCCACCGATCCCGGCGTCGCCTGCATGAGCTACGGCACCACCGCGACCATCAACACCAACAACGCGCGCTACGTCGAGGTCGAGCCGCTGATCCCGCCGTACCCGTCGGCGATCCCCGATCACCACTGCTCGGAGGTCATGGTCTATCGCGGTTTCTGGATGGTGAGCTGGTTCAAGACCGAGTTCGGCTGGCCGGAGCAGGAGGAGGCGCGCCGGCTGGGGGTCACGCCGGAGAGCCTGTTCGACCGGCTGGTGGAGAGCGTGCCGCCGGGATCGCTCGGGCTCACGCTGCAGCCATACTGGTCACCCGGCGTGAAGGAGCCCGGACCGGAGGCCAAGGGCGCCATCATCGGCTTCGGCGACGTGCACACGCGGGCGCACATGTACCGCGCCCTGATCGAGGGATTGTGCTACACGTTGCGCGCCGGCAAGGAACGCACGGAGAGGCGCAACAAGGTGCCGATCCGTCACCTGCGCGTGTCCGGGGGCGGCTCGACCAGCGACGCTATCATGCAGATCACCGCCGATATCTTCGGCATGCCCGCGGAACGCCCCCACACCTACGAGACGTCCGGGCTGGGCGCGGCGATCAACTGCGCCGTCGGTCTGGGCCACTACCCGGATGTGCCGACGGCGATTCGCGCCATGACCCGTGTCGGCGACGTGTTCACACCGGACGAGACCAGCCGCCGCGTCTACGAGCGCCTTTACCAGGAGGTGTTCCGGCAGATGTACGGACGCCTGCAGCCGCTGTACAGGTCGATCCGCGAGATCACCGGTTACCCGCCCTGACACGGGAAATGTGCAGTGTTTATCAGGTTGCCAGCACCGCCGGGTCATCGTAACTTCATGGCGCCGTGCGTATAATCCGGTTTTCGCAAGCAACCCGGTCTCCCCATGGATTTGCTCCAGGTCATCGTGCTGGCCTTGATCCAGGGCATCACCGAGTTCCTCCCCGTCTCCAGTTCCGCGCACCTCATCCTGCCGTCGCAGGTCCTGGGCTGGCCTGACCAGGGCCTGGCCTTCGACGTCGCCGTGCACGTCGGCACGCTGTGCGCGGTGATCCTGTACTTCCGCCGTGACCTGGCCGCCGTCGCGGGCGGCTGGCTCGGCCAGTTGCGCGGCGCGGCGGCCACGCCGGAGTCCCGGCTCGGCTGGGCGGTGCTGCTGGGCAGCGTGCCCACGCTGGCGGCCGGTTACCTGCTGCAGGCCCACGGCGCAGTGCTGCTGCGCTCCGCGCTGGTGATCGGCCTGGCCACCATCGTGTTCGCGATCCTGCTGCAGTGGGCCGACTGGAAAGGCGCCCGGCGCGCAGTGCTGGAGGACATGGGCTGGCGCACGGTCTGCGTGGTCGCGTTCGCGCAGGTGTTCGCACTGATCCCCGGCACGTCCCGCTCGGGCGTCACCATCACCGCCGGCCTGGCCATGGGGCTGACCCGCGAGGCGGCGGCGCGCTTCTCGTTCCTGCTGTCGATTCCCGTGATCCTCGGCGCCGGATCGCTGAAGGGCGTGGAGATGGTGCAGTCGGGTTCAGGTGCGGACTGGCTGGCGGCCGGCCTCGGCGCGGTGATCGCCGGCGTCAGCGCCTTTCTCTGCATCCGCTGGTTTCTTGCCTTCGTGCAGCACGCAGGAATGCTGCCGTTCACCATCTACCGGTTGCTGCTCGGCAGCGCGCTCATCGGTCTTGCACTGACTTCAGGGTGAGCTTCTTGAGCATGGCGACGTGCGCCAGCATCGCGGTGGGGTAGTCGGTGATGACGCTGTCCACGCCGAGGTGGAACAACCGCGCCGCGACCTCCAGTGAATTCACCGTCCAGCAGGAGACGATCAGGCCGGCCTGGTGGGCGCGGTCGACCCGCTTGTGCTTGACCAGTTCATGGGACAGGACCAGCGTGTCACATCCCAGCTTCACGGCCAGCTTGACCGGGTTCGGTTTGGCCTGGTCCGCCACCAGTCCCAGCGAACAGGCCGGGTAGACTGCGCGCATGGTCTTCAACAGTTCCGGATCGCCCGAGGTCACCGTGCAGCGCCGTTTCAGGCGCGCCTCGCGGATGAAGCTGGCCAGCCGCTGGCAGAAGATCTCGTGGTCGCCCAACTGCCCCGTCTTGACCTCGAACTGGAAATGCGCCGCGCCCCGGCACTGCTGCACCACGGCGTGCAGGGTGGGGATGCCGGTGGAATCCTGCCAGAGGTAGCGGTCGGACCGGGCCACCTTCCCGGCCAGCTGGTCGCTGGTGTGATGGTGCACGCTGGCGCGCGACAGGTGCGTGCGGCTGAGATGCGGATCGTGAACGACGACGATCTCGCCGCCCCGGGCGCAGCGCAGGTCCATCTCGAAGTGCCGCACCCCCTGTTTCATGGCGTGGCGGAAGCCCGCGAGGGTGTTTTCCGGCGCCTCGCCGGCGGCGCCGCGGTGACCGTACACGAACATGCCTGTGCTCCGGGCAAGTTGCTGACGCCCCCAGTATTGCAGTCGCGGACGTTTTTCGCTCCCCGAAAAAAAGTGCGGGGACGGCTATTGAAATCAGCCCGGCCGAACCCATCTTGCTATCAAGGTTGAACACATACCGGTATGACAACCGACCTTGTTGGGGCCCTTCCACGGAAGGGTTGAAAGTGGGGCGCGAACACCGTCTTGGGGGCGTCCCGGTTCGATTCAACGTTGCTGCCTGTCGCAGCCTGGAGGAATGTCATGTCTGTCATACGTTATCAACCCTGGGGCGGTCCCTACTCGCTGTCCCGCGAACTGAGCCGGTTCTTCGACAACGCCCTGGCCGCGGACTCCGAGGTCAGCGCCAGTGACTGGACGCCGGCCGTGGACATCCGCGAGGAGGAGTCCCGCTACGTACTGCACGCCGACCTGCCGGGCATCAATCCCGACAACGTCAACATCACCTTCGAACGGGGTGTGCTGACACTGCAGGGCGAGCGTGAGCAGATCCGCGAGGAGGAGCAGGCCGGTTACAAGCGCGTGGAACGCGCGCGTGGCAACTTCCTGCGCCGCTTCAGCCTGCCCGACACCGTGGATGGCGCCAGCATCTCGGCAAAGTTCCACCAGGGTGTGCTGGAAGTGAGCATTCCCAAGGGCGAAGCCGCACAGCCGCGCCGCATCGCGATCGAGCACTGAGTCACGCCCCGTCCCGGCAGCAGGAACGCCTGCTGCCGGGTTTCGTGTTTCGCAACGGCGTCATCCGGTGACGCCGTTATCATCCGGCCGCTGTTCATTTGCCGCTCACCTTGCGGGGACGGGTAGGGGGGTATAGGTTTAGGCAACCGATAACGCGGGATGGATTGCCTGCCGCATGTCCGAGGACCTCTGGCCCCTCGCCTTCCTCTTCCTGGTCGTACTCCTGCTGGAGGGGGCCATGCTCGGACTGTCGTGGGTGGCCGGAGAGAAACGCGTGTCCCGCGCCGGACTGGAACCCTTCGAGTCCGGCATCGTGCCCGTCGGCGACGCCCGCCTGCGCCTCAACATGCGCTTCTACGTCGTCGCCATCCTGTTCATCATCTTCGATCTCGAGGCGGTCTTCCTGATCGCCTGGGCCGTGGCGTTCCGCGAGGCCGGCTGGTACGGCTATTGCGCGATGCTGGTGTTCGTGTTCGTCCTGACGGTTGCGCTCGTGTACGAGTGGAAACGCGGCGCGCTGGACTGGGGGCCGCGGGACCGCAGCGGCAAGCGGGTCTGACGTGCGCTGGTCGCTGAGCCGCGCGGACGCGGCGCCCGGACAGCGCGACATCATCGCCACCGACGCGGAGGATCCGCGCGCGGTGGAGGAGGAAGTACGCCGCAACGTGCTGGTCGCCAGCCTCAATGA
>JBFKKR010000107.1:0-8961 GCA_041682035.1 Pseudomonadales bacterium
GATGCGCGCGCCTTCGGCATGCGCATCCACTGGTCGCGCGAACCCGAATGCCTGGAAACCGGCGGCGGCGTGTTCAACGCCCTGCCGCTGCTTGGCGACGCGCCGTTCCTGCTCATCAACGGCGATATCTTCTGCGATTTCGATTTCGCCCGCCTGCTGGGCGCCCCGGATTCGCTTGCCCACCTGGTGCTCGTCGACAATCCGGCGCACCACCCGGCCGGCGACTTTCACCTCGACCCCGGCAGCGGGCTGGTGCATGCTTCCGGCGCGCCACGCCTGACCTTCGCCGGGATCAGCCGCATTCACCCGGCATTGTTCGATGGGTGCAGCAAGGGTGTATTCCGGCTGGCGCCGCTGCTCACCCGCGCCATGGATGCCGGACGGGTCACCGGCGAATTCCATGATGGCCGCTGGAGCGACGTCGGCACCCCGGAACGGCTGGAGACACTGAACCACTGATGTTCATCGGAAAAATGTTCCTGGGCATGCTGGGGCTGTTCGCCGCCGGCCTGCCGGGACTGCTCATCGGGCTCGTGGTCGGCCACCTGTTCGACAGCGGCGCCGCGCGTGCCATCGGGCAGGCCGCGTCGGAGAAGGGCCATCTCGGTTCGGTCTTCTTCGAGGCGACCTTCCTCTGCATGGGCCGCATGGCCAAGGCCGACGGGCGGGTCAGTGCGGAAGAGATCCGCACCGCCGAGGCGGTCATCGCCCGTATGGGACTCGGCGACCAGGGTCGCAGCGAGGCCATCGCCACCTTCCAGCGCGGCAAGGAGGACGACGACGCGTGGCGCGCCAGCGTGCAGCGGCTGCGCGGCAGCTTCGCCAACAAGCCCGAAGCGCTGGCGCTGTTCCTGGAGTTGCAGATCAACATGGCGATCGCCGACGGTCACCTGGATATCGCCGAGGTGCAACTGCTGCGCGAGATCGGCGGCATGCTGGGCGTTCCCGGCGGCATGATCGAGGCGATCCTGCAGCGCATGCAGGCGGAGTACAGTTTCACGCAGGGCGCCGGCGCCGACCTGGGCGGCGACACGCCCGGCGGCATGAATCGCCTGCAATCCGCCTACGCGACCCTCGGCGTCAGTGCCGAGGACAGTGATGCGGACGTCAAGAAAGCCTACCGGCGCCTGATGAACCAGCACCACCCCGACAAGCTGATTTCGGAAGGGGTGCCCGAGGACATGCTGAAAGCCGCCACCGAACGCACCCGCGCCATCCAGGAGGCCTGGGAACTGGTCCGGAAGGAGCGCGGTATCCGCTAGGCCGGCGGCCTATTTCGCGGCGCGCCCCCGCACCAGTTCCCGCCGCACACTCTTCTCCAGCCAGGCCCGGACCCGGTGCAGGTCCGGGTCCAGTTCCGGCCCGCCCGACGGTGGCGCACTGCGCGCCATGAACCGGTAACCGGCCAGGCCCTCGCGCCGCGCCCGGCCCTGGCGGTCGCGCGCCGCCTGCTGCAGCGACGCCTCTGTGCCGGCGAGGTCGAGGACGGGGCGCTGTTTCTCCTTCGCCAGCATATCCAGGTACCAGCCGGCGTTGTCCAGGCCGGCCACGGCATTGGCGACATCGATCAGCACCAGCCCGGCGACCGTGTCACGCGGCTGACCGCTGAAGAAATCCAGCGCCCAGTTGCCGCCCGACCCGTGCCCGACCAGCGCGACATTGAACTGCCCCTCGCCGTTCAACAGGGCGATGGCGGCCTGGATGCGGGCGGCGACGATGCCGCGGTAGTCCGCTTTTCCGTCTGCCCCGGCGTCCGTCGTTCCACCTTCGTCCGCCGCGGGCTCCGCTGGCGCGCCCTCCGCCGGCGCACCGGCGGACTGGCCCGCTGCAGACGGCGGCCGGCGCGGGTCCACCGCGACGGGCGCGAGTTCCCTCCCGGGTGGCGCCTTCGGCACCGGCACCGACACCGTCCACCAGCCGCCCTCGCTCAGCAGTTTGCGCAACGGGCTGATCACCACCGGCCAGTCCAGGTGGTGGTGGTAGCCGTGCAGGAGGATCACGCCGCCGCGCGATTCACCCAGCGTCTGCGCGCGCAGCAGCACCGGGAAGCGGCCGCCATCGGCCTCCAGCCAGCGGATCTCGTCCGCCGGCAGCCGCTGCAGCAGTTCCCGGGAGATGTCCGGAGCGACCGCCGGCGCGGCATCGCCCGCCGCTTCCGCAGGGGCGTCGCCCTCCGCGCCCCGGGCGGGAGAGCACACCAGCGCCGCGCAGAGCAGTATATGAAGGGGCCATGTTCGCCTGTGCATGGTCGGATACAATACCCCATCCTCCATTTCGCCAGCACGTTTAATTCAGCATGAGCCATTCACACCTGATCGCACCCTCCATCCTGTCGGCCGATTTCGCGCGCCTCGGTGAGGAGGTCGATGCCGTGCTCGAGGCCGGCGCGGATGTCGTGCACTTCGACGTCATGGACAACCACTACGTCCCCAACCTGACCATCGGCCCGATGGTCTGCAAAGCCCTGCGCAGGCACGGCGTGACCGCGGACATCGACGTGCACCTGATGGTGTCACCGGTGGAGCGGCTGATCGACGACTTCGCCGAGGCCGGCGCCAGCTGGATCACGTTTCACCCGGACGCCTGCACCCACGTCGACCGGGCGCTGGCGCAGATCCGCGAAGCCGGCTGCCGCGCCGGACTGGTGTTCAACCCGGCAACGCCGCTGGACGTGCTGGAATGGACCATCGACAAGGTGGACGTCATCCTGCTGATGTCCGTGAATCCCGGTTTCGGCGGCCAGAAGTTCATCCGCTCGGTCCTGCCGAAGTTGACCGCCGCGCGCCGCATCGCCGACCAGGCCGGTCACGAGGTGCGGGTGGAGATCGACGGCGGCGTGACCACCGACAACATCGCCGAGATCGCCGCCGCCGGCGCGGACACCTTCGTCGCCGGCTCGGCAATCTTCGGTGCGGAAGACTATGGTGACGTGATCGCGCGCATGCGTCGCGCGCTGGGCTCGGCCTGAGCGAGGTCATGATGTCGCCGGAGACTTTCGAGGCGCTGGCTGCGGCCGGGCACAACCGTATCCCCGTGCACCGCGAGATTCTCGCGGACCTGGACACCCCGCTCAGCGTCTACCTGAATCTCGCTGCGGGTCCGCACTCCTACCTGCTGGAGTCGGTACAGGGCGGTGAGAAATGGGGGCGCTATTCCATCATCGGCCTGCCCTGCCGCACCCTGCTGCGCGCCGTCGGCGCCCGGGTCGAAGTGTACCGGGACGGCAAGCTGGTCGAAGCCGAGCAGAGTGAAGACCCTCTGCAGTTCATCGAGGCCTTCTCGCAACGCTACCGGGTCGCGGAACTGGAGCACCTGCCCCGCTTCACCGGCGGCCTGGTCGGGTACTTCTCATACGACACGGTGCGCTACGCGGAACCGCGCCTGCAGGCCAGCATGCCGGAGGACACCATCGGCACGCCGGATATCCAGCTCATGCTGTCGGAAGACCTGGTGGTGTTCGACAACCTGCTCGGCAAGATGACGCTGATCTCGCACGCTGACCCGGACGAACAGAACGCGCTGGCGCGCGCGCAGGACCGCATCGACGCCTGGGTGGAGGTGCTTCGCGGCGACGCGCCGCGGCAGGACCCGATCCCGTTCGAAACGCGCGCCACCTCCCTGCAGACGGAGATGGGCGAGGCCGCGCACGCCGCCGCGGTCGAGCGTATCAGGGAATACATCCGCGCCGGTGACTGCATGCAGGTGGTGCTGTCGCAACGCATGTCGGCGCCGTTCAGCGGCCGGCCCATCGACCTCTACCGGGCGCTGCGCTGTCTCAACCCTTCGCCCTACCTCTATCACCTGGATTTCGGCAGTTTCCAGGTCGTGGGCTCCTCGCCGGAGATCCTCGTGCGCATCGAGGACGGCGAGGTCACGCTGCGGCCCATCGCCGGCACCCGTCCGCGCGGCGGCACGGAGGCGGAGGACCTGCAACTGGAGCAGGACCTGCTCAGCGACCCGAAGGAACTGGCCGAGCACCTGATGCTGATCGACCTCGGACGCAACGACGTCGGCCGCGTCTCGGAAACGGGCTCCGTGCGCGTGACCGACCGGATGTTCATCGAGCGCTACTCCCACGTCATGCATATCGTCTCCAACGTCACCGGCAGGCTGCGCAAGGGGCTCACGCCGCTGGCCGCGCTGCGCGCCGCGTTGCCGGCAGGCACGCTGAGCGGCGCGCCGAAAATTCGCGCCATGGAGATCATCGATGAACTGGAGCCGGTGAAGCGCGGTATCTACGGCGGCGCCGTCGGCTACCTGGCCTGGAACGGCAACATGGACACCGCCATCGCGATCCGCACCGGTATCATCAAGGACGGCCGCCTGTTCACGCAGGCCGGCGGCGGGATCGTCGCCGATTCCGTGGCGCGTACCGAGTGGGAGGAAACCCTCAACAAGGGCGGTGCGATGATCCGCGCGCTGGAGATGGTGCGCGAGGGGCTGGGCTGAGGGTTTGCGGCGGCCTGTGGCTGCCAGTTCTTCTGCCTGCCACTTCCTGTGGGTGCGACTTCAGTCGCACATGGGCAGCAGGCCATCCGGCTGAAGCCGGACCCACAGCCCGCCGTGGCTAGTCCGCCATCACGCAGCGCTCCTGCGCCCAGGCGCGCATCGCGGCGATCTGCTCACCCATCACGACCGACAGCGGCCGCGTCATCTGCAGTTCCTCGAGCAGGTGCCGGTCCGCAAGGGTCTCGTTTTCCTCGCGTGCGTAATAAAGCGCGGAAACCACTGCCTGCTCCAGTTCGGCGCCGGAAAAGCCCGCGCTGGCGCGCGCGATGCCGGCAAGGTCCAGCTGCTCCGCATCCTGCCCGCGACGCGCCAGGTGAATACGCAGGATGTCCGTGCGCACGTCCTCTTTCGGCAGATCGACCCAGAAGATCTCGTCGAGCCGTCCCTTGCGGATCAGTTCCGGCGGCAGGCCGCTGATGTCGTTGGCGGTGGCGACGATGAACACCTGGCGATCGTTCTCGGCCATCCAGGTCAGCAGCGTGCCGAGCATGCGGCGCGAGGTGCCGCTGTCGTAATCGCCCTGGGCGATGGCCTTCTCGATTTCGTCGACCCACAGTACGCAGGGCGCCATCGCGGTCGCCGCCTTCAGGGCCTCGCGCAGATTCTTCTCCGTCTCGCCGAAGAACTTGTTGAACAGCGTGCCGAAATCCAGCCGCAGCAGCGGCACACTCCACATGCCGGCGACCGCCTTTGCGGCCAGGCTCTTGCCACAGCCCTGCACACCGACCAGCAGCAGGCCCTTGGGCCGGTCCAGCGCGCCATCCGCCGCCAGGAAGGCCGGCTTGCGGCGCTGCAGCCAGCGCGACAGCCGCGCCAGGCCGCCGACCTCACTGAACTTCGCGGTGTCGTATTCGAAGCTGAGCGCGCCGGAGCGGTCGAGCAGTTCGTACTTCCGGCGGCTGATCTCCGGCAGGTCGGATTCGTCGATGGCGCCGTCGTCGTAGATGGCGCCGTGGGCGAGCCGCGTGGCATCGCTCATGGTCAGGCCGCGCAGGTTCATCACCAGCTGGTTGAGCACGTCGCGGGAGGTCTTCACCCGCCGCCCCCGGTTCTGCTGCGAGTAGCGCACCGCAACGCCCTGCACCATGTCCTCCAGCGCCTTGTCGTCCGGCAGGCTGAGCTCGTAATGACTGGCGAAGCTGCGCAGCTCTTCCGGCACCCGGAAGGAGTGGCTCACCATGACCAGCGTGTGGGCCGGATCCGGATGCGCCAGGGCGATCTCCTTGACCAGCCGGACGATCTCCGGTTCGTCCATGTAGGCGTGGAAATCGTAGAGCAGGTAGATCCCGGCCTCGCCGTTCGTGCGCACGGCATTGAGCATGCCGGCCGGCTCCTTCAACTGGATCTCGTGCTCCGGCGCGCCGGCCACCTCGCATCGTTTCAGGCCGAGCGCCGAACTCCAGCTCCAGAGCGACTTCCGCGTGGTGATCGCCACCTCTGCGAACAGTTTCTCCACGCGGCGTTCCTCGGAGGTCTCCAGCACCAGGAGCGGGTGACGCGCGCGCACCAGCGCCTGCAGGTTTTCCCGATCCACCGCGCTCATGACCCGGCGCCTTCCCCTGCCTGCAGGAAATCATGCACGACCGAGGCAACGCGATCCGGAAAAATCCCCTGCGAGTGCCCTACTAGTGCACCGAGCGAGTGTCCGCAGAAGCAGACCGGCCGGCCGATGTCAGCGACCACGGCGGTGTCGCCGGCGCCGTCCACTTCGCAGTGCAGCCAGCAGTCTTCGCGTACCGCGCCATGCGCCAACAGCTTCACCCTCTCCACATCGAACCCGAAAGATTGCTTGGAATGGGGGCAAAGTAAAGCTCCGCGGGCGCAGGCGGGCAGGGCCATGCCGGAACAGGGAGCGGCGCATGCGATACTGGCTTAACCGCCATCGGCGGGTCATTTATCCGCCATTGTGTTGCGTCGCAGCACCCGTGACCCCGGAGGTGTGCAGGTCCCTGTCAGGCGGGCTGCACGACTGGTAACGCATCATCCTGCCCAACATCGGCGCGGTCGCGCGTCCCCCGAAAGGGGGTCAGAGTGATTTTTTTGTGAACAATTGATCAGAATAAAGTCACTCTGACACCCATACGATCCGTGCAAACCGACAGACCGGAAAGGCATAATTCGCGCCATGCTGTTAATGATCGACAACTACGACTCGTTCACGTGGAACGTCGTGCAGTACCTCGGCGAACTGCAGGCCGACGTACGCGTCATCCGCAACGACGAGATGACGCTGGACGAGGTGCTGGCGCTCGACGCAGAGCGGGTGGTGATCTCGCCGGGGCCCTGCACGCCGCAGCAGGCGGGCGTCTCGGTGGACCTCGTGCGTGCGCTGGCCGGCAGGAAACCGATCCTCGGCATCTGCCTGGGTCACCAGGCCATCGGCGAGGCCTTCGGCGGACGCATCGTACGGGCGGGCCGGGTCATGCACGGCAAGACCTCGGAGATCCATCACGATGGGCGGGGCGTGTTCGCTGGCCTGCCGAGCCCCTTCACCGCAACCCGCTACCACTCGCTGGTCATCGACCAGGATTCCCTGCCCGGCTGCCTGGAGGCCAGTGCCTGGACGCGGAATGAAGATGGCAGCGTGGAGGAGATCATGGCGGTACGCCACCGGGACCACTGCATCGAGGGCGTGCAGTTTCACCCGGAATCCATTCTTTCCGAGCATGGTCACGACCTGCTGCGGAATTTCCTGGCCATGAACAACAAGGAATCGGCATGAACCTGCAGCAGGCGATCAATCGCGTCGTCACCGGTGAAAACCTGGACGCCGGCGAGATGGGCGAGGTGATGCAGCTGGTGATGACCGGCGCGGCGACGGATGCGCAGATCGGCGGGCTGCTGATCGGGCTGCGCATGAAAGGTGAGACCGTGGACGAGATCGAGGGCGCGGTGCGGGTGATGCGCGCGCTCGCCAGCCGCGTCGACGTGCCCACGGACAGGCTCGTGGACACCTGCGGCACCGGCGGCGATGGCGCCAGGCTCTTCAATGTCTCCACCGCCAGCGCCTTCGCGGTGGCCGCCGCCGGCGGGCGGGTCGCCAAGCACGGCAACCGGTCGGTCTCCAGCAGCAGTGGCAGCGCCGACGTGCTGGAGAAGGCGGGCGTGCGCCTGGACCTGACCCCGGAACAGGTCGGCCGCTGCGTCACGGAGACCGGTGTCGGTTTTCTGTTCGCACCGGCGTTCCACGGCGCCATGAAGTACGCGATCGGCCCGCGCAGGGAACTGGCCACGCGCACCATCTTCAACCTGCTCGGTCCGATGACCAACCCGGCGTCGGCGCCCAACCAGGTGATCGGGGTGTTCAGCCGCGACTGGCAGCGTCCGATGGCGGAAGTCCTGCAGCGACTGGGCAGCCGCCACGTGATGATCGTGCACGCCGAGGACGGACTCGACGAGATCAGCATTGCCGTGCCGACCCACGTGGTCGAACTGCGCGCCGGCGAGATCACCGAGTACGACATCGAGCCGGGGCAGTTCGGTCTCGACACCGCCTCACTGGACGGGCTGACCGTGGCGGACGCCGAGGAGAGTCTCGCCCTCATCCGGCGCGCAATGAGCCGCGACGGATCGCCCGCGCAGGACATCGTCGCGCTCAATGCAGGCGCGGCCCTGTACGTCGCGGGCGTGGCGTCCGACCTCCGGGCCGGCGTCGACATGGCGCTGGATGCGCTGGCCAGCGGACTGGCCGGGGAGAAACTGCGTGAACTGGCCGACTTCTGCCAGGCGCTGGAGACGGCCTGACCCCATGGAAACCCGCGCACCGACGATCCTGCAGGAGATCATTCACCACAAGCGCAAGGAAGTGAAGGCGCGCCTGGCGGAGACCCCCATCGCCACCGTCCGGGCACAGGCAGAACAGGTGCCGGCGGCCCGGCCGTTCGTCGCCGCGCTGGAGCAGCGCATACGCGCCGGGCACAGTGCGGTCATCGCCGAGGCAAAGAAGGCATCGCCCAGCAAGGGGCTGCTGCGCAAGCGCTTCGATCCCGCCGAGATCGCCCGCCAGTACGAGGAAGGCGGCGCCACCTGCATGTCCGTGCTCACCGACACGAACTATTTCCAGGGCAGTGACGCCGACCTGCAGGCGGCGCGCGAGGCCTGCAGCCTGCCGGTACTGCGCAAGGACTTCGTGATCGACACCTACCAGGTCTACGAGTCGCGCGCACTCGGCGCCGACTGCATCCTGCTGATTCTCGCGGTGCTGGATGACCTGACGCTGAACATGCTCGCCCGGCTGGCGGACGGCCTCGGCATGGGCGTGCTGCTGGAGGTGCACGACCTGGAGGAACTGCGGCGCGCACAGCAGGTGCCGGGCCGCCTGATCGGCATCAACAACCGCAACCTGCACACCTTCGAGACCGAGCTGGAAACCACCTTCAGCCTGCTGGAGCACGTCGATGCCGACCGGCTGGTGATCACCGAGAGCGGCATCGCCACACCGGCTGACGTCGC
>JBFKKR010000108.1:0-8495 GCA_041682035.1 Pseudomonadales bacterium
GCCGTCAGTGAGGCGACCGTCCTCGAGCACCTGCAGCAGCACGTTGAACACGTCGGGGTGCGCCTTCTCGACCTCGTCCAGCAGGATCACCGCGTAGGGACGGCGGCGCACCGCCTCGGTCAGGTACCCGCCCTCCTCGTAGCCGACGTAGCCCGGCGGCGCGCCGATCAGCCGCGCCACGGAGTGCTTTTCCATGAACTCGGACATGTCGATGCGCACCATCGCCTCCTCGGTATCGAAGAGGAAGGCCGCCAGCGACTTGCACAGCTCGGTCTTGCCGACGCCGGTGGGCCCGAGGAACAGGAACGAACCGTTGGGCCGGTTGGGATCGGCCAGCCCGGCGCGGGAGCGGCGCACGGCGTCCGCCACTGCATGCACGGCCTCGTCCTGGCCGACCACGCGCTCATGCAGCGCGTGCTCCATGCGCAGCAGCTTCTCACGCTCGCCTTCGAGCATCTTGGAGACCGGGATCCCGGTCCACTTGGAGACCACCTCGGCAATCTCCTCCTCGGTGACCCGGTTGCGCAGCAGGCGCATGTCCATCATCTCGGCCTGGCTGGCCATGTCGAGCTTCTTCTGCAGTTCCGGCACCACGCCGTACTGGATCTCGGACATGCGTGCCAAATCGCCGGCGCGGCGCGCCGCCTCCATCTCGACCCGGGCCTGGTCCAGTTCCGCCTTGATCTTGTTCGAGCCCTGCAGCGCGGCCTTCTCGGAGTTCCAGACCTCTTCCAGGTCCGCCGCCTCCCGCTCCAGTTCCGCGATGGTCTCCTCGAGCTGCGCGAGCCGCTTGCGGGTGGCCTCGTCGTCCTCTTTCTTCAGCGCCTCGCGTTCCATCTTCAGCTGGATCAGGCGACGGTCGAGGCGGTCGATTTCCTCCGGCTTGGAGTCGATCTCCATGCGGATGCGGCTGGCCGCCTCGTCGACGAGGTCGATGGCCTTGTCGGGCAGCTGCCGGTCGGTGATATAGCGGTTGGAGAGCTTCGCCGCCGCGATGATGGCGCCATCGTTGATCTCGACGCCGTGGTGGACCTCGTAGCGTTCCTTCAGTCCCCGCAGGATGGCGATGGTGTCCGCCTCGTTGGGCTCGTTCACCAGCACCTTCTGGAACCGGCGCTCCAGCGCGGCGTCCTTCTCGATGTACTTGCGGTACTCGTCCAGCGTGGTCGCGCCGACGCAGTGCAGCTCGCCGCGGGCCAGCGCGGGCTTGAGCATGTTGCCGGCGTCCATAGCGCCCTCGGCCTTGCCGGCGCCAACCATGGTATGCAGCTCGTCGACGAACAGGATGATGCGCCCTTCCTGCCTGGCGAGTTCGTTCAGCACCGCCTTGAGGCGTTCCTCGAACTCGCCGCGGAACTTCGCGCCGGCGATCAGCGAACCCATGTCCAGCGCCAGGATGCGCTTGTCCTTCAGGCCCTCCGGCACCTCGCCGTTGACGATGCGCTGCGCCAGCCCCTCGACGATGGCGGTCTTGCCCACGCCGGGTTCGCCGATCAGCACCGGGTTGTTCTTGGTGCGGCGCTGCAGCACCTGCACCGTGCGGCGGATTTCGTCGTCGCGGCCGATCACGGGGTCGAGGTTGCCGCTCTCCGCGCGCGCGGTGAGATCCACGGTGTACTTGTCGAGCGCCTGGCGGGCGTCCTCGGAGTTGGCGTCGTTCACCGACTCGCCGCCGCGCACCTCGTCGATGACCTTTGCGAACTGCTCCTTCGTCGCGCCGCTGTTGCGCAGGATCCTGCCCAGTTCGCCCTTGTCGTCGAACGCGGCCAGCACCACCAGTTCGCTGGAGATGAACTGGTCCTTGCGTTGCTGCGCGAGCTTGTCGGCGACATTCATGAGCTTGCCGAGATCGGGCGACATGTGCACGTCGCCGTCCGGGCTCTGCAGTTTCGGCATGCGGTCGAGCAGCTTCATCAGCTCGTTGCGCAGCCAGGTCGGCTCGATGCCGGCCTGTTCGAGCATGACGCGTACGCCGCTGCCCTTCTGGTCGACCAGGGCAAGCAGCAGGTGCGCCGGTTCGATGGCCGGATTGTCGCGGCCGACCGCCAGCGACTGCGCGTCGGAAAGGGCCAGCTGCAACTTGCTGGTCAGACGGTCAATACGCATTTGGGGCATTACCTCACCTGGAATCCTGATACTCAGGATATGGGGGTGAATGGCGGGGAATGCAAGGAAATGCGTGGTCACGGGAAGGCTGAAGCCTTACCCACTGGAAATTTGTGGCCCCAGTAAGGCTGAAGCCTTACCTACAGGAAATTTGCAGGTCAGGCTTCAGCCTGACACCGGCGCAGGCCACAGCATTCTATAGAGGCTGAAGCCTTGCCCACCGAATGAGGCTGCAGCCCCATCCGGCGGGCAGGGCGCGACATCAGGCAGCGTCAGCCAGCCTGCGCGGCGAAGCATCCGTCCCGTGATTCTGTTCGTGGTCACGGGCGCGCAGCGCGCGGCCGAGACGTTGGGTGCCCAGCGCGGGCGTGGCGGCGTCGCCCGCCCAGGCCAGTTGTCCGGCGATGAACACCTGCGAGACCACGCCGTCGGAGCGGTTCACCATCTGTTCGTGATCGATATCCTCGCGGAAGATGAAACGGCTGTTGGCCTCGGAGTCGTATTTCGCCAGTGCTTCCGGGTCGATGACCACCACGTCGGCCCGGCTGCCAATGTCGATGCGACCGGCGTCGATGCCGATGAAATCTGCCGGGTCGCGGGTCAGCCGGCGCACATGCGCCGCCACCCGCAGCAGGCCTTCCTGCTGCGCCATCTGCAGCCCGCGCAGGTTGCCGTCGTAGAAGGCCATGTTGGTCAGGTGCGCACCGGAGTCATTGAAGCCGGGCAGGTTCTGCTCGTCGAAGAGCAGGTCGCGCACCTTGCGCGGATCGCGGTTGGCCGAGACGTACCACCAGCGCAGGCCGGTGTCGTACTCACGGAACACGTGCAGCATGAAACCGACCTCGTCGCCGACCGGCTTCGGCGCCTTCGCGAATTCGGCGGCTTCCGCCTCGCTGCGCGCGCCCTGCCCGGTCTGCTGCCACCCGCGCAGGCGCCGGTGCACCGCGCCCATGCTCTCACCCTGCCACTCCGGCGCGCCGCCGGCGTGGATGAACATCTCGTCGAGGCGCCGGCCGAAGGCCATGCGCTCGCGGTTCACCAGCCGCGCCAGGTTGGCGAGGTTGAAACCGCTCTTGCCATGCATCCACATCTTCCGGAAGCGTTCCTGGAACGCGGCATCGTCCAGCAGCCGGCGGCGCGCCGCGACGTCGGCCAGGTCCGGCTCGTTGAGTTCGCGCATCTCGTCGATCTCCTCGGCCAGCGGGTTGATCGGTCCGTCCCAGTAGACCTTGAAGGGCGCGGCGAGCGCCTGGAAGCGGAAGCGGCCACCGAGCAGCCGGGAATTGAGCAGGCGCGGCAGGATCTTCGCCAGCCGCGACAGACCCCCGTTGGTGACCAGGTCCAGCGCGGCGACTGCCGTCGTGCGCAGCGGCCTGCCGTACAGCCGGCCACTGGTGAGCAGGAAGTTGCGCAGGACCTGCAGCGGGTTGTCCTTCGGCGGGGTGGCCTGCCACAGGCGCCCGTGCCGGCGCACCACGCCGGTCAGCAGTTTCAGTTCCTCGAAGCTGCACCACTGCGAGGGAATCTTGGTGCGCCGGTGTGGGTCGTTGGCGAGGTAGTGGAACGGCAGCGCGTCCGTGGAGAAGCCGACGTAGCCTTCCTGCATGCCCTTTTCCACGAGATCCGCCATCTGCTGCAGTTCCTTCGGCGTGGGCTCGCGGCTGACCGACTGCTGCAGGCCCATGACCTCGGCGCGCAGCATGGAGTGCGGAATCATCGGGGCGATGTTCGGGCCCAGCGGCAGTTCGTCGAGGTGTTCCAGGTAGGCCCCGGAATCCGACCAGTCGACCCGGTCCACGACCTTCTGAAGGACATGCTTGGGAATGTTCTCCACCCGCGCGAAGCAGTCGACGATGGGGTCCTCGCCGTTACGGCGCTGGGCCCCGAAGGCCAGGCCCAGGGAGCAGTTGGAAACCAGCACGGTGGTGGTTCCGTGACGCACCACCTCGGCAACGCCCGGGTTCAGCTCCACCTCGAGATCGAGGTGGGTGTGGATGTCGAGCATGCCCGGCATGACCCACTGGCCGCGCGCATCGACGACCTCGCGCGCCTGCGCGGCGTCCAGCTCCGGACCGCGCGCCACCACGCGCCCGCCGGCCAGTGCGATGTCCTCCACGCGCGGCAACGCTCCGCTGCCGTCGATCACCAGTCCGCCCTGGACCAGCGTATCCCATTGCCGAACCGCCATGATTCCGTTCCTCCCGGCCTCGCCTGCGCCAAATTGTAGAAGGGCAGCTTGGCACGCGGCGCGCGCGCCTGCACATGGCAAAAATTCAGGAGCCGCGTTCAGCCGCCGCTTTTCAGCCAGACCACGCTGGCCATGCGGCCGGTCACGTTGTCGCGGCGGAACGAGTAGAACCGCTCCGCGTCCTCCACCGTGCACCAGTTGCCGCCGTACACCTGGGTGACGCCACGGGCGCGCAGCCGCTGGCGGGCGATCTCCGGCAGGTCGCCCAGCCAGCGGCCCGCGTCACCGGCGGTTCGGAACGCGCTCTCCGCGGCGGAGTCCACGGCCAGGAAGGCATCCCGCACGTCGTCGTTCACCTCGAAACTGTTCGGACCGATGCAGGGGCCCAGCCAGGCCAGCAGGCCGGCAGGGTCGCCCCCGTACTGGTCCAGTGTGCTCTCCAGCACGCCGTCGCAGAGCCCGCGCCAGCCGGCGTGCGCCGCGGCGACCCAGCTGCCCTGCCGGTCGCAGAACAGCACCGGCACGCAGTCCGCCGTGCCGACCAGGCAGCCGATGCCGGCTTCCCGCGTGCAGGAGGCGTCGGCGGCCACTTCCCCGGCGCAGTGCGCGCGCGCCTCGATGCACAGCACGCCATGGACCTGGTGCAGCCACTGCAGCGAGTCCGCGCCCGCGCAGGCCTGCAGCAGGGTGGCGCGGTTGCGGGCGACGCAGTCCGGGTCGTCATCCACCCGCGAGCCGATGTTCATGGTGTCATAGGGCGCGGCACTGCAGCCGCCGGCGCGCGTCGTGCACAACGCGCCGACGTTGCCGGGCGCCGGCCAGTCGGGGACCAGCCACGCCTCCGGTACCTTGTTCATTGCTGTCCCGCTCCTTCGCGCAGGAGTTCGATCAGTTGCATCATGTCAGCCGGCACCGGCGCGGTAAACTCCAGCGACCGGCCATCGACCGGGTGCGTGAAGGCGAGCTTTTCGGCGTGCAGCGCCTGCCGCCGGAAGGCCCGCAGCGCATCACGCACCGCCGGGCCGCAGCCGGCGGGGACGCGCGCCCGCCCGCCATACTGCGGATCGCCGACGACCGGGTGGCGGACGTGCGCCATGTGCACGCGGATCTGGTGGGTGCGGCCCGTCTCGAGCACGCAGGTCAGCAGGGTATGGGCAGACAGCCGCTCGCGCAGGTGGTAATGGGTGACCGCCGGCTTGCCGCCCGGTACCACCGCCATCAGCTTGCGCTGCCGGGGATGGCGGCCGACCGGCGCATCGACCCGGCCACCGCCGGTGACCTGGCCCTGCACCAGCACGGCATACTGGCGATGGATGTCACGCGCCTGCAGGGCGCTGACCAGCCCGTTGTGGGCGGCCAGTGTCCGGGCCACCACCAGCAGCCCGGAGGTGTCCTTGTCGAGGCGGTGGATGATGCCGGCCCGCGGCAGCGCCGCCAGTTCCGGGTAGGCCGCCAGCAGGCGGTTGACCAGCGTGTCGTCGCGGTGGCCGGCGGCGGGATGCACCACCAGGCCCGGCGCCTTGTTGATCACCAGCAGTTGCGCATCCGCGTGGACCAGCTCGATGTCCCCGGCCCGGGCCGACCAGGTCTCCGCCGGTTCCGGCAGGGTGTCGATGGCCAGCAGGGCGCCGGCCGCCACCGGGTCGCGGGGACGCAGCGTGGCCCCGTCCACGGACAGTTCGCCGGCCCGGATCCAGCCCTGCAGGCGCGCCCGCGAATAGGCAGGGAACAGCCGCGCGGCGGCCTGGTCCAGGCGCATCCCGGCATATTCCTCGGGCACCTCGCACCGGTGCCGGATCCGCTCCCCGCCGCCCAATGGCCTGTCCTTTTGTTTCTGCCGGTTCTCTATGCTTACAATACGCCGGGCGCCGGGCAAGCCATGCCTGCCGGCGCCTCCAGGGACTGATACCTTTCCAGCCAGACGGACACCTGCACATGCCCCGCTTTCGCCACCTGCTCGTACTCGGCTCCCTTGCCCTGCTGGCCGCCTGCGGCCCGCTCAAGAACATCGTCTCGAACCCGTCGGACGAGGAACTGGGCCTGGAGAAGACCGAGGAGCAGTACTACCAGGAAGCGCGCGGGCACCTGGACAAGAACAGCTTCGAGGCCGCGATCGAGTCGCTCAACGATCTCGAGTCGCGCTACCCGTTCGGCCGCTACGCCGAGCAGGCGCAGCTGGAACTGATCTACGCCCACTATCGCAATTTCGAGCCGGAAGCGGCCCGCGCCGCTGCCGAGCGTTTCATCCGGCTGCACCCGCGCCACCCGCGCGTCGACTATGCCTACTACATGCGGGGACTGGCGACGTTCGTCGAGGGCCGCGGCCTGTTCGAGCGCTTCCTGCCCACCGACCTGACGCGGCGCGATCCCGGCGCGGCGCGGGACTCGTTCGCCTACTTCGCCCAGCTGCTCGCACGCTTCCCCAACAGCGTCTACGCACCGGACGCCGAAGCCCGCATGATCTACCTGCGCAACCTGCTGGCGCGCTACGAGATCCACGTCGCCTATTTCTACCTGCAGCGGCAGGCTTACCTGGCGGCGGCCAACCGGGGCCGTTACGTGGTTGAGAATTACCAGCAGACGCCGGCGGTGCCGGACGCGCTGGCCATCCTGGCCGAGGCCTACCTGCAGCTGGGCATGAAGGATCTCGCCGACAACTCGCTGGCCACCCTGCGCCTGAACTACCCCAGTCACCCGGCCCTGGACGAGAACGGCAACTACCGCACTGAGCGGATGATCAGGCCGCCCTCCGACGACTGGCTGTACATCATCTCCTTCGGACTGTTCGGCGGCCCCGACGAGGAAGCCGAACCCTGGGAGCCGGGCCCGGAATACCAGAACCCGGACGCCGACCTGACCCGTCCGCCGGCGGGCGACCCGCAACAGGGCTGACGCTTCCTGCAGCCCGGCTAGTGCCCGGGCTGCCAGCCGTTGGTGATGGGGTAGCGCCGGTCGCGGCCGAATGCCCGCCGCGAGATGCGCACGCCCACCGGTGCCTGCCGGCGCTTGTACTCGTTGCGATCCACCATGCGCACCACCCGGTAGACGGTGTCCGCGTCGAACCCGGCCGCCACGATCGCCTCGGCACTCTCGTCCTGCTCGATGTAACGCTCCAGGATCGCGTCCAGCAGGTCGTAGTCCGGCAGGCTGTCGCTGTCGCGCTGGTCGGGCGCCAGTTCCGCCGAGGGCGGGCGCTCGATGACGCGGGCAGGAATGACCGCCCCGCTTTCGTTGCGCAGCCGCGCCAGCCGGTAGACCAGTGTCTTGGGTACGTCCTTCAGCACGTCGAAACCGCCCGCCATGTCGCCGTAGAGGGTGGCGTAACCGACCGCCATCTCGCTCTTGTTGCCGGTGGTCAGCACCATGTCGCCCGACTGGTTGGACAGCGCCATCAGCACCACGCCACGACAGCGCGCCTGCAGGTTCTGGGCGGTCAGGCCATCCGGCTGGGCGCCGATCACCGGCGTCAACTGGGCGGCGAAGGCGGCGTACATGTCCTCGATCGGAACCACGTGATACGTCACGCCGAGTGCGCGGGCTTCCGCCGCGGCATCCTCCCGGCTCATGTCCGAGGTGTAGCGGAACGGCATCATCACCGCCGTGACCCGCTCCGCACCGAGGGCATCCACCGCGACCGCCAGCGTCAGCGCGGAGTCGATCCCGCCGGAGAGGCCGATCAGCACGCCGGGGAAACCGTTCTTGCAGACGTAATCACGGACGCCGAGCACCAGCGCCCGGTAGACCGATTCATCCTCCGGCGGCAGCGCCACGGGAGCCGCTGGCCGGTCCGGGTCGAACAGGTAGAGGCCCTCCTCCAGCAGCGGCGCCTGGAAACACAGCGCGCCGCCGCCATCCATCACGAAACTGCCGCCGTCGAACACCAGTTCGTCCTGGCCGCCGACCATGTTCAGGTAGACCACGGCCATGCCGGTCTCGGCGATCCGTGCACGCACCACGGCGTGGCGCTCCGCCTGCTTGCCGGCATGAAACGGGGAAGCGTTGAGATTGAACAGGATGCGGGCGCCTGCCGCGGCGGCCTGCGTGGCCGGCCCGGGCTGCCAGACATCCTCGCAGATATTGACGGCGGGCAGCACACCGCCGACTTCGAAGGTGCACGGCGCGGTGCCGGCCTCGAAGTAGCGCCGCTCGTCGAACACCTGGTAGTTGGGCAGGCACTGCTTGTGGTAGGAGGCGAGGAGCC
>JBFKKR010000109.1:0-8198 GCA_041682035.1 Pseudomonadales bacterium
CAGGTTGCACGGCTACCAGGAGAATCTCGAGGCGCTGATCAGGCAGGACCTGACCCGCGTGCTGCGTATTGCCGGTGCGGACCGCCGGGCGGGCAGCCGAACGGGCGAGCCGCCGGCGGCCCGGCCGCCGGATGCGGACCGCAGGCTGGTCGAGGAATTCCGGCGCCGGGCCCTGACCCTGGTGGCCCTGCGCATCCTCATGCGAAAGCGCGGCCAGCCGGTAGTGGCCGTGTCGCTGCCGGTGCCCGAACGGCTGCTGGAGGAAACGCTGCAGCGCGTCGAACACGACTGCTGCGTCCATCGTAAACGCGCGCTGGACGAAGCGATGGTGCTGGCGGACGAAGTCCGCGTTCAGCTGCGCAAACCGGCGCTCGGCGACGCGATGCGCAGGATGCTCGCCGGGCTGCAGGAAGGTTTGCAGATGAACATCGAACACCTGCAGTCCGGCAAGCCGGTCTCGGACCTGCCGGTCCGCATGGAGAGCGCTGAACTGCATGATGTGGCGTGGCGCGGGTCGAAACCGGGGGGCGGCGGCAGAACGTTCGATACGCAGGCGGTGCTGGAAGACGCGAAGCAGGCACCTGCCGCGGCCGACTCATTCTCGCAGCCCGCAACGCTGGCAGCGGACGCGGTTCCCGGGCGGGGGGTGCTGGCCCGCATCTGGATCTACGTCACCACGCCACCGGATGTGAACTGGAAGCGGACGGCCACCTACCAGCGGCCGCGCCGTAAGTGACCGGCGGCGCTGCGGGACAGCGCCGCCGGGCCCCTTTTATTGCAACAGCGTATCCGCGTCCGCGCCGGGCACCGGCTTGCCGTCGGCATCCACCGCGAACAGCGGCAGGCCGACCTCGCCGGTAACCACCACGCCGGGCAGGGTCACGTCGCGCGACATTGCGCTGAAAAACTGTGGGTGCTCGGCAAAGAACACCACGGCCAGTTCGTCACCCGGCTGCAGGCGCTCGGCGATGCCGACCAGGTCCACCTCGTGGCGGCCGAGCCCGCGCAGCGGCGTGAGCTGGTCGTCGATCAGCACGTGGTTGGGCATGCCGGCACCCTTGCGGCCGATGCCGACGAAGAGGATGCTGTCACAGCCGGTGCGCAGCGGCACCGACTGCATGGCGCAGTCACCGGCGCCGGCGCCATCACGGAGCTGCTCGTTGCCGCCGTGCCCGGAACGCACGTCCACCGTCAGTCGCGGCAGGCCGGCGAGAATCGCGCCGCCGGCACCGATGGTGCCGAGCACGGCCGGGACGCTGGCGTTGCCACTGATGTTGGCGATGCCCACCACGCCGTTCGGCACGGCCACCCCCGCCGGCGCAGGCAGCGGGCCCTGCAGGGTGCGGACGGTGTAGTCCTGGCTGGCGCGCGGCGCGATCACGTCTTTCCCGTCCAGCATCACGAAGTCACCCTCGGTGCCCAGCGCGAAGCAGGTGTCTGCCGTCTCGACTGCCGGTCCGCCGCGCAGTTTCGCCTCGAACCAGGCCAGGCTGTCGACCGGGCAGGCGCCGGTGTCGCTCACCGGCGCGTCCGGCGACTGTGCGTAGGGCAGAACGTGTCCGCCGTTGTGCGTGTACAGCGAGACGTGCGCACCGGCGGCCTGCAGGCACTGGTAGTTCCACCAGGCCTCGTTGTAGTCGAACAGGGTGTCGATCATGCCCTGCGTGATCAGCACGTCGAGCTGGTCGAAATGTTCCGCCGGCGCCTGCGCGCTGACCGGCTGCAGGTAGTCGCCGAGACCGGGCCGGCCGTCACCGGCGCGTGGCGGCACGTTGTAACTGCCACTGGTATCGAACATGGGGATGTTGTCCGCGCCGTAGCGGGGGTAGGGCATGGCAGGCAGGCCGTTGGCCGCGCACCAGTAACCGAGCCCGCGGTAGTGGAACCAGTCCAGCGACTGCCGAGGCCACTCGTTCATGGAGGCGCCGCGTGCCAGCGTCTCCTCGATGAACGGGTCCAGGCCCTCGATGGAGTCGCCGCTGGTGTACCCCGATGCCGAGCCCGCGGCCGACAGTGCCATGTCCCAGAGCGTCTTGACGCCGTCGCCCGGGTTCAGCGCGTTGCGCAGGTCGTGCCAGGTGATGTTGGGGATGATCGCGTCGAGGCGCTTCCTGCCGTCGACGGTCAGCAGCATCATCTGGTAGCCGCCGCCGTAGCTGCTGCCCATCGCGCCGACCAGCAGGTTGACGCCCGCCGGGTCGCTTTCCCCGTTCTGCGGCCGTGGGACCGGTTTCCGGCTTGCTTGCTTCCTCGCCTTCTTCGCTTTCGCCTTCTCATGCGCGGTCGCGGCTGCCCTCGGTGGCAGCGGCGCGCCTTCCGGGTTCAGGTTGTGCCAGGCGAGGTAATCCAGGCTCTGCTCCGCCCAGTCGAGGATCTGTACGTAGTACTGGCCCTCGAACTGCGGGTCCATCACCCGCACCGAGCCGGTGGTGTCGCCGAAGCCGCGCGGGTCCCAGGAGATCACGGTGTAGCCGGCCGCCCGGTAGTTGTCGAAGCCGGACGTGGAACGGGTGCCGGAAAAGCCGGGTCCGTGCAGCAGCAGCGGGTGCGCGCCCTTGTGCGCGTTGGCGCAGTCGAACCGGGCCGGCTCCAGCACCTGGAAGCTGATCTGCCGTCCCGTGTCATCCTTCGCCGGCAGCAGCACCTGGTAGGAGCGGTTGCCGTCGAGATTGGCGCCGTCCGCGCAGCTGGCATTGGCGACCTCGTTGAGCGGGGTCAGGTGGTCGGCTGCGACGTGGGGTGTGCCGAGGATCAGCGCAAGGGCGCCGAGCAGGGTGTTGACTGAGCGCATGGTTGCGTCCTGTGCGAGCAGGCTGGAACCCCAGTATGGGTGAAGAGCGTCGCGGATCAATCGTAGAATTCTACCAGCGGGACCCGCCGGGCCAGGGGCGCTCTAGCTCGTGGGCAGGCCTTCCTGGCGCATGAAGCGGCCGATCTCCATGTCGGAATCCATGGTGTGGGAGAGCAGCCAGCGCAGCAGTTGCAGGTGCACCCGGGTGGCGGTCTCCCTGTCGTCCACTGCGCCCAGCGAGTCCTCGATCTTGCGGTCGAGATCGACCAGCAGCCTGGCGTGCTGTTCCTGCTGCATGGCCAGTCCCGGGTACCCGATCCGCATCATCAGGTTCTCCTCGGAAACGAAATGAAAGCAGGCGTAAGAGCGGATCTCCAGCAAAAGACGTTGCACCGGAATGCGGTGCTCCGTCTCTTCCTCGAAGCGGATCAGGTTGTTGATCAGGCCGAGAAAGATCCGGTGCTGGTCGTCGATCCAGCGTACCCCGGTTTCGTACTCGGGTTTCCATGCCATCTCGACCATGGCCTGTGATCTCCGGTGGTGTGATGCGTACCTGAAGACTGTAGCAGTTCCCGGCAACCGGGCGGACGCTCAGGGAACGACGCCCGAAGTGGTCGCCTCCGCGGTGGTGATTGGCTTCCCGGCGGCGGTCATGTCAACGTGCCGGCGCGCGATCAGCATGTACAGGGATGGCACCACGAACAGCGTGAACACGGTGCCGACCGCCATGCCGCCGACCAGCACCAGCCCGATGGAATTGCGCGCCGCCGCGCCGGGGCCGTCCACCAGCGTCAGCGGGAAGTGCCCGGCGACGGTCGCCACCGAGGTCATCAGGACCGGCCGCAGGCGGGTCATGGAGGCCTCCTCGATGGCGCGCAGCTTCTCCATGCCCTGTTCCTGCAGCTTGTTGGCGAACTCCACGATGAGGATGCCGTTCTTGGAGATCAGTCCGACCAGCGTCACCAGGCCGACCTGCGCGTAGATGTTCATGGTCGTGGTCCAGCCGTTGGTGAAGAAAGGCGTGTTGGCGTCCGGGATCTTCAGCACGGTGAAGATCAGCGCGCCGAACATGGCCAGCGGCACCGAGCCGAGCAGGATCACGAAGGGGTCCCGGAACGAGTTGAACTGCACCGCCAGCACCAGGAAGATCATCAGCACCGCCAGCCCCAGCGCTGGCAGGAACTTGCCGCCCTCGGTGCGCAGCTGGCGGCTCTCGCCGGTGTAGTTCACCGCGTAGCTGGCCGGCAGGACCTCGTCCGCCGCCTGTTCCAACACCTTCAGCGCCTCGTCCAGCTGGCCGGTCATGCCGGACAGCTTGATGGCGTTCATCTGCTGGAAGCGGTTGAGCGTGCGTGGCACGGTGGCGTCCTCGATGCGGGCGATCGCGCCGAGCGGGATCACCTCGCCGCCGGGTCCGCTGATGTGGATGTCGGTCAGCTGTTCCGGCGTCAGGCGCGCGCTGCGGTCGACCTGCGGGATCACCTTGTAGGCGCGGCCCTGGATATTGAACCGGTTGACGTAGTTGCCGCCGAGCGCGGCGCTGATGTCCGCGCCGACCTGCGCGTTGCTGAGCCCGAGCGCGGCGGCCTTCTCGTGGTCGATGACGATCTTCGACTGCGGCTGGTCGAACTTCAGGTCGATCATCGGCGGGAACCAGTACAGGCCGCTCTGCATGGCGCGCTTCTGCAGTTCCTTCGCGTAGTGCAGCATCTTCAGCGAGTCGTCGGTGGAGGTGATCAGGAATTCCACCGGGAAATTGCTGCCGCCCGGCAGCGCCGAAGGCTGGCTGGCGAAGATCTCCAGCCCGGGGATCTGCGACAGCTGCCCCTGGATGCCCGGCACGATCTCGGCCACCGAGCGGTCGCGCTGGTCCCACGGCTTCACCACCATGCCGCTGAAGCCGCCGATGCCGAGCGCGGCGGAGAACGGCTCCTCCGGCGAGAACAGGATCTGGAAGGTCAGATCGCGTTCGGGCGCATCGAGAAAGACCTTTTCGGCGGCCCGGCCGAAGTGCTCCTTCTGGTCGGCGGTGGCGTTGGCGGCGCTGTTGATGATGCCGAACATGAAACCCTGGTCCTCGATCGGCGCGAGTTCCTTCGGCGACATGATGTACATGGGCACCACCATCACGCTGAGCAGCGCCCACACCGTGTACACGGCCGGCCGCGCCTGCAGGGTGCGCGAGACGGCGCGCCCGTACAGCACGCGCAGGCGGTCGAACAGGTGGTTGATGGTGCCGGTGAGGCCGCGTTCCTCGTCCTCGGCGCTCCTGAGCAGGGTGGCGCTCATCATCGGCGACAGCGTCAGCGCGACGATGCCGGAGATGGTCACGGCGCCGGCGAGCGTCAGCGCGAACTCCCGGAAGAGGGCGCCGGTGAGACCGCCCTGCAGGCCGATGGGCGTGTACACGGCGGCCAGCGTCATGGTCATGGCGATGACCGGGCCGACCAGTTCGCGCGCGCCGATCGTGGCGGCCTCGCGCGGCGAGCGACCCTCGCGCAGGTGCCGCTCGACGTTCTCGACCACGACGATGGCGTCGTCCACCACCAGGCCGACCGAGAGCACGATGGCCAGCAGCGTCAGCAGGTTGAGCGTGAAGCCGAAGATCTGCATGAGAAAGATCGCGCCGATCAGCGACACGGGGATGGCGACGATGGGCACCAGCACCGAGCGCACCGAGCCGAGGAACAGGAAGATGACGATGACGACGATGGTGAGCGTCTCGACCAGCGTGCCGACCACCTCGCGGATGGCGCTGTCGATGTACTCCGAGGTGTCATAGCCGACGTTGGCCGAGAGCCCCGGCGGCAGGTCCGCGCGCAGCGATTCCAGGTCCTTGCGGACGCGCTTCACCACCTCGATGGTATTGGCGTTGGGCAGCGGGAAGATGCCCATGAACACCGCCGTGTTGCCATTGAAGCTGACGCGGGTGTCGTAGTCCTCGGCGCCGAGTTCGACCCCGGCGATATCCTCCAGCCGCACGACGGTGTCGCCGATCCGGCGGATGACCATGCGCCGGAACTCCTCCTCGGTATGCAGGTCGGTGTTCGCGGTGAGGTTGACCCGCACCATGCTGCCCTTGGTGTTGCCGACCGCCGACAGGTAGTTGTTCGCCGCCAGCGCCCGCCGCACCTCGGCGGGCGTGATGTCCAGCGCCGCCATGCGCTCCGGTTGCAGCCAGATACGCATGGCGAAGGTGCGGGCGCCGAAGATATCGGCGCGCTGCACGCCCTCCAGCGCCGAGAAGCGCGGCTGCACCACGCGCACCAGGAAATCGGTGATCTCGCTCTGCAGCATGCTGTCCGACGAGAAACTGAGGTAGGCGGCGGCAAACTCGCGCGCGGCGGATTCCACGGAGATGCTCGGCAGTTCCGCCTCCGGCGGCAGGTCGCTGCGCACCTGGTTCACCTTGGCGGTGATGTCGGCCAGCGCGCGCGTGGCGTCGTAGTTGAGTTTCAGCCGCGCCGTCACGATGGAGAGGCCGGACAGGCTCTTCGACTCCACGTAATCGATGCCGTCCGCGGACGCGACCGCGCGCTCGATCACCGTGGTGATGAAGCCGCGCACCACCTCGGCGCTGGCGCCGATGTAGGGCGTGGTGATGACCACCTGCGCGTTCTCGCTGCGCGGGTACTGCCGCACGCTCAGCGAGTTCCACGCCTGCAGGCCGGCGATGACGATGATGATGTTCACCACCAGCGCCAGCACCGGCCGCCGGACGAACAGGTCGGTGAAGGCGGGACGGGTCTGCGGTTCCATGGCGTGGCGCGGGCGGTTCAGGTGTTGTCCGGGCGCGGCTGCAGCTGGAAGTCCGGCGCGAGCGAGTTGTCGATGACCACCGGCATGCCGGAGCGCAGCTTGAACGGCCCGGTCGAAACCACCCGGTCGCCGTCCGCCAGGCCTGCCACGATGTCCACGAAATCGCCGCGGCGGCCCCCGGTGCGAACGCGCTTCTCATCCACGCTCAACGCGGTGCCGCCAGCGGTATTCTGCGTTTCGCCGATCACGAACACGGTGTCGCCGCTGGGGCCGTGGATGAGCGCGGTGGACGGCACGGGCAGGACTTCGCGGCTGCTCGCCAGCCGGATGGTGACGCTGACGAACATGCCCGGCCGCAGTTTCCGGTCCGGGTTGGACAGCGTCGCCTGCACCTGCACGTTGCGGGTGGCCGGATCGATCTGCGGATTCAGCGCGGAGACCGCGCCTTCGAACCGTTGCCCCGGCCAGGCGTCGGCGCTGACCGCCAGTTGCAGGCCGTCGGCGAGGTCGGCGAGGTGGCGCTGCGGCAGGGAGAACTCGACGAACACGGGGTCGAGGGACTGCAGCGATACGACCGGTGCGCCCTTGGCCAGGTACTGGCCGATGCTGACCTGGCGGATGCCCAGCTCCCCGGCGAACGGCGCCCGCACGGTCTTGCGCCCGATGAGCGAGCGAATGTAGTCGACCTGCGCCCGCGCCCGCTGCAGCGCGGACTCGGCGCTGTCCACGTCGCCCTGCGAGATGTTCCTGCTGCGCGCGAGGTTGCGTGCGCGTTGCGCGGTGAGTTCGGCCAGTTCGGCCGCGGCATTCGCCTCGCGCAACTGCGCCATCTCGCTATCCTGGTCCAGTTTCAGCAGCACGGCGCCGGCCGGTACGCTGCTGCCGGGCTCGAAGCTGATTTCCCGCACGATGCCGTCGGACTCGGTGCTCACCATAGCGCCCTGGATGGCCCGCACCGAACCGACCGCGTGCAGCTGCTCCACCCAGGTCTCCTGCCGCACGGTCCAGCTGTTCACCGGCGTGGGCGGCGCCACAATGCCGGCGCTGGCCTCGCCCATCGCGCTGAACTGGCTCATTTTGATCATGAAGAGGCCGCCCCCGATCGGGGCGATGATCAGCAGACCGAGCAGGATCCACTTTACTGTTGCACGCATGACGGGTGGTGTTACTCCGGTAAATCTTCCGGCGTCAGCGGCCGGCGCGAACCTCAGGGCAGTTTAGCTGCCGGCTGACAGAGGTGTTCACAGTCGGACAGCGTGATTTCCCCGAGGTTCTTCACGATCCGGGTGGCGCGCCGGAAATCATCGTTCCGCGTGTACTCGCTGGGAGTCACGATGCAGTGCATGCCGGCGCCGAGTGCGGCTGCCAGGCCGATGGCGCTGTCCTCCACCACCACGCACCGGTCGGGCGAAACACCCAGTTCGCGGGCGGCCAGGTGATAGATGCCGGGGTGCGGCTTTTTCTCCGGTACCATGTCGCCCGCGTAGACGCCGATGCGCTGTGAATCGCCCGTGCCGAATACCGCGTCCGCCACCGCCCGCACCGAGTCGGGATGCGAGGTCGAGCAGATGGCGACGGCCACGCCTGCATGCAGTGCTGCCTGCGCGAGTTCGGCGACGCCGGCGCAGGGGGGTAATTTCCCGGAGCG
>JBFKKR010000110.1:0-8085 GCA_041682035.1 Pseudomonadales bacterium
GCGATCATCGCCATCATCGCCACGCAGCCGAAGGCGAGCACCAGCAGCGGCGCCATGGCCAGGAATTCCGCGGCGCTCATGGCAGGCCCGCCTCCACCCGAAACGCGACGATCGATTCCAGGAAGCGGATCGAGGGCATGGCCACGTCGATCACCGGTTGCGGGTACAGCCCCAGCCACACGATCGCCACCGTCAGCATGGCGAGGCTGGTCATCTCACGACGGTCGAGGTCCTCGATCCGCGGCGCGTCGTCGTCGGGCCCGTGAAAGGCCCGCTGCACCAGGTACAGGGAGTAGATACTCGCACCGACGAGGCCGATGGCGGCCAGCACCGTGGTCAGCACGTCCACGCGGAAGGTGCCGAGCAGGATCAGGAACTCGCCGACGAAGTTGCCGAGACCGGGCAGCCCCAGGGAGGCCACGGCAAAGAACATGGCGAGGGCTGCCAGCCGCGGCGCACGCGACCACAATCCGCCCATCTCCCCCATATCGCGGGTGTGCAGCCGGTACTGCAGCAACCCGGCGATCATGAACAGGGCGCTGGTGCTGACCCCGTGGGCCAGCATCTGCAGAATGGCGCCGTTGACCGCGGCGGCATTCCACGCGAACACGCCGAGCAGGACGAAGCCCATGTGACTGACGCTGCTGTAGGCGACCAGGCGCTTGAAGTCGCTCTGGGCAAAGGCCAGTACCGCGCCGTACAGGATCCCCGCCACGCCGAGGGCGAAGGCGACCGGCGCGAAATCGAGGGCCGGCTCCGGGAACAGCGGCACCACGAAACGCAGCAGTCCGTAGCCGCCGGTTTTCAGCAGGACCCCGGCGAGGATCACGCTGCCGGCGGTGGGCGCCTGGGTGTGGGCATCCGGCAGCCAGGTGTGCGCGGGCACCGTGGGCAGCTTGACCGCGAAAGCGACGAAGAAGCCGAGCATCAGCCAGTACCCCGTCGACCCCGGGATGTCCATCTCCAGCAGGTCGAAATAGTTGAACGTCACGTAACCGTGCAGGTCGCGGTGCACCAGCGCCAGGGCGACAATGGCGATCAGCATCAGCAGGCTGCTGGCCTGGGTGAAGATGAAGAATTTCAGCGCCGCGTACTCGCGCTGCTCGTGACCCCAGATGCTGATCAGGAAGTACATCGGCACCAGCATCACTTCCCAGAACACGAAGAACAGGAACAGGTCGACGGCGAGGAACACGCCGACCACGCCGGCCAGGGTCCACAGCAGGTTGAGGTGGTAGAAGCCCACCTTCTCCGTGATCTCGCGCCACGACACCAGCACGCAGACCACGCCGAGAAACAGGGTGAGCAGCACCAGCAGCAGGCTCATGCCGTCCATGGCGAGGTGCAGTGAAATACCCAGTTGCGGAATCCACGCCGCGCGATAACCGACCAGCCAGGCACCGTCCGCGTTCAGCACGTCGCCGCCGGGCCACAAGCCCAGCCCCATCGCCAGTGCCAGCAGGACGCTGCCCAGGGACACGTAACGGGCATGCTCCGGGTTACGCCCGGCGACCACCGCGGCGGCGATGCCGCCGCCCAGCAGGATCACGATCAGCAGGACCAGGATCACAGCATCACGCTCCCGGTCACCACCAGTACGCAGCCGACGGCGATGCCGCCCGCGTACCAGCGCATCTGGCCGTTCTGGGTGCGGCTCAGCAGTTCATGGGACAGGCGGCTGAGGGCGGCCACCGGATTCCACAGCAGGCGGTCGGCCAGGTCCCGGCGGCTGGCGCGCGCCAGGGCCACGAACGGGTTGACGAACAGGCGGTCATACAGCGCGTCAAAGCCCCAGCCCGAACCCCAGAAACGACCCAGCCCGGCGTACTGGTCGGCCACCGCGAGGGCGCGCGCCGGGTGTCGCAGGAAGAAGTGCCAGGCGATCCCGACCCCGAGGATCGACACCAGGGAGGCCAATACCGGGATCCACGCATGATGGGCCGCCGCTTCGGCGACCAGGAACACGTCATCGAGGGGCGGACGGATGAACCCACCGACCAGGGCAAGCACGCCCAGAACGGCCAGCGGAATACGCATCTCCAGGCCGGCGTGCTCGTGGCCGCTCTTCTGTTTCTCGCCGTGGAACACGATGAAGATCAGCCGGAAGATATACACCGCGGTGATCAGCGCGCCTGCCATCGCCACCAGCCACAGCAGCCAGCCGATCCACGGCACGTCCCAGGTGGCGAGCAGGATGGCGTCCTTGCTGTAAAAGCCGGCGGTGACCAGGGGCAGCGCGGCCAGCGAAGCGCCACCGGCGAGGAAGCTGAAATAGGCGAACGGCAGGTCCCTGCGCAGTCCCCCCATGTTGAAGATGTCCTGCTCCTCGTGAAGGCTGTGAATCACAGTGCCCGCCGCCATGAACAGCAGGGCCTTGAAGAAGGCGTGGGTCATCAGGTGGAAGATCGCCGCCGACCACGCGCCGACGCCGAGGGCGAGAAACATGTAGCCGATCTGGCTCACCGTCGACCAGGCCAGGATGCGCTTGATGTCACGCTGGCACAGCGCCGTGCAACCGGCCAGCAACAGGGTCGCCGCGCCGACCACGGCGACGCAGGTCAGCGCCGTGGGGCTGAGCAGGTACAGGCCATGCATGCGCGCGATGAGGTAGACGCCGGCGGTGACCATGGTGGCCGCGTGGATCAGCGCGCTGACCGGCGTGGGGCCGGCCATGGCGTCGGGCAGCCAGGTCTGCAGCGGCAGTTGCGCCGACTTGCCCACCGCCCCGCCGAGCAGGAGCAGCGCCGCCAGCGTCGCCAGCCAGCGCTCCTCGCCGGTCCAGTCGCGGGCCGCGGCGGCCTGCACGGCCTGGATGTCGAGGGTGCCGAAGTGGGTCGCCAGCAGGAACAGGCCGATGGCCATGGAGGTGTCGCCGACGCGGGTCACCACGAAGGCCTTGCGCGCCGCGTAACCGTTCTCCGGGTTGCGGTACCAGAATCCGATCAGCAGGTAGCTGCACAGGCCGACACCCTCCCAGCCGAGGTAAAGCAGTACCAGGTTGTCGGCCAGCACCAGCACCAGCATCGCGCTGACGAACAGGTTCAGCCACGCGAAGTAACGCGCGAAACCCGCATCGCCATGCATGTAATACGCGGAATAGACGTGGATGAGGAAGCCGACCCCGGTGATGATCCCGGTCATGGTCAGCGACAGCCCATCGAGGTAGAAGCCGATCCCGGGGCGCAGCCCCTCCACCTCGAACCAGGTCCACAGGGTCTGCGTCGCGGCCATGCTGCCGGGCGCCCAGCCACCGCTCTGCACGAAGATTCCCACAGCGAGCAGGAACGCGATACCGACGCTGCCGCAACCGATCAGCGCGGCGCGACGCTCGCCGTGGGGCATCAGCACCAGCAGCAGGAATCCCGCCAGGGGCAGCACCGGGATCATCCACAGCAGGTTCAGCACGGGAACCGTCCCCCCCGCCCTGCGCCGATCTCCGGATTCCGTTCCGGCTTGCCCGTCCTCATCCCTGCAACTCGCTCACCGCGTCGGCATCCACCGTGTGGAAACTGCGGAACACCTGCAGCACGATGGCCAGGCCCACAGCGACCTCGGCCGCGGCCAGGGTCAGGATCAGCAGGAACATGACCTGCCCGTCGGGCTGGCCCCAGTGGGCCGCGCCGGCAACAAACGCGAGTCCCGCCGCGTTGAACATGATCTCCAGGCTCATCAAAATGAAAATGATGTTGCGCCGTACCAGCACGCCGGCGAGACCCATGCAGAACAGTATCGAGGCCAGCAACAGGCTGTGCTCAAGGGGGATCGCGTTCATCGACCGCCCTCGCCGCGTTCCCGTTCGTCCGGCGGGTCCTGGGCCAGGTGCCAGGCGCCGGCCATCCCCGCAAGCAGCAGCAGCGAGGCCAGTTCGACGACCAGGATGTAGGGCCCGAACAGCGCCATCCCCACGGACTTGGCATCCACCACGTGACCGCGTGCCTCGACCTCCTCGCCGCCGAACAGCGCGTATACCAGCGGCAGGAGCAGCAGCAGCGCCAGCAGCGCCGGCCCGCGCCAGACCCCCGGACTCAGCCAGTTGCGTTCCTGTTCCACGGCGGCCTCGCCGATGTTCAGCATCATCAGCACGAACAGGAACAGCACCATGATCGCACCGGCGTAGATGATGATCTCCCGGGCCGCGGCGAAATGCGCACCGAGGGAATAGAAGATCACCGCCACCGAGAGCAGCGACACGACCAGGTAAAGCAGCGCATGCACCGCGTTGACGCAGGTGATCACGCGCAGGGTCGCGACCAGGGCCACCAGGGCGGCGGCGTAATACGGCAGCGTCACGGCAGCAGGCTCTTCACGTCCACGGGGGTCTCCTCATTGTGGGCCTCGCCCTTGTCCTTGCCCTCGATCTTCTTGCCGGAAACGCGGTAGAAGTTGTAGCCGGGATACTTGCCCACACCGCTGATCAGGAGATGCTCCTTCTCGTAGACGAGGTTCTGGCGATCGTACTCGGCCATCTCGAAATCCGGCGTGAGCTGGATCGCGTAGGTCGGGCAGGCCTCCTCGCAGAAGCCGCAGAAGATACACCGCGAAAAATTGATGCGGAAGGTTTCCGGGTACCAGCGGCCGTCGTCAGTCTCCGCCTTCTGCAGGGCGATGCAGTCCACCGGGCAGGCCACCGCGCACAGGTTGCAGGCCACGCAGCGCTCCTCGCCGTCGGGATCGCGGGTCAGCACGATGCGGCCCCGGTAGCGCGGCGCCAGGTAGGGCATCTGCTCCGGGTACTGCACCGTCTCGCGACGCGCGAACAGGTGCAGGAACACCTTCCACAGGGTGCGGACCTGGCTGATCACCGGCCAGTCGTGTTTCATGCGTCACCTCCCGCCGCCAGCACGAAGAACCCGGTCAGCACCAGGTTGAGCAGGGCCACCGGCAGCATGACCTTCCAGCCGTAGGCCATCAACTGGTCGTAGCGCGGACGCGGAATGCCCGCCCGCAGCAGGATGAAGAAGCAGATGAACACCGAGGTCTTCAGCAGGAACCAGACCACCGGGGGCAGCACCGGCCCCAGCCAGCCGCCGAAAAACAGCGTCGTGATCATCGCCGATACCAGGATGATGCCCACGTACTCGCCCACGAAGAACATGCCGAACTTCATGCCCGAGTACTCGGTGTGGAAACCGGCCGCCAGCTCGTGCTCGGCCTCGGGCAGATCGAACGGCAGGCGGTGGGTTTCCGCGATCCCGGCCACCACGAACACCGCGAGTCCGAGAATCTGCGGCAGGAAATACCAGCCGTCGCGCTGCGCCTCGACAATCTCGCGCAGGTTGAAGGTGCCGGCCATCATCACCACGCCCATCAGCGACAGGCCCATGAACACCTCGTAGCTGATCATCTGCGCGGTGGTGCGGATGCCGCCGAGGATCGCGTACTTGCTGTTCGAGGCCCAACCGGCGAGCACCACGCTGTAGACGCCGAGGGAGGTCATGGCGAGAAAGAACAGCAGGCCGATGTTGAGATCGACCACCATGAGTGTCGGCGACAGGGGAATCACCGCGAACCCCATCAGCACCGCGACCATGGCGACCATCGGCGCCAGGATGAACGTGAAGCGATCCACGAAGGGCGGAATCCAGTCGTCCTTGGTGAGGATCTTGATCATATCCGCGATCCACTGGCCGAAGCCCAGCGGACCCACCCGGTTGGGGCCGTAGCGGTCCTGCCACAGGCCGAGCAGGCGCCGCTCGAGCCAGGTGAGGATCGCGGCCATCACCACCAGGCCCATGACCAGGGCGAGGATGAACGGAATGGAGGGGGAGAACTCGCTCATGGTTCCACCCTGCGCAGGCTGGCGCGCGCGGGGAAGCGCAGCCCCTCCAGGCCCGGGAACTGCTCGGGCACGCCGGCGCTGGCGTCGGGCAGGCTGGGGATGATCCGCAGCGTCAGCTGCCGCTTCACGCCATCGCCGGCATCCAGTTCGACGCACCCGCCCGCCTCGATCCCGAGGTCCCCGGCAGTGCCGGCATTCACGGCGACGAAGGGCTGCGGCGTGCGCTCGCCGATGGCCGGACCGCGGGCACTGAGTTCCTCGCTGCCGAAGATCTGCGGCAGGGGCAGGAGCAGCAGGTCGCCCTGCCCCGCCGGCGCTTCCGCGGCAGGATCCAGCCACGACAGGTTGAGCTCGCTGTGGGGCTCCAGCAGGCGCACGCCGCCGTCGCCACCACGCACGCGACCACCGATCTCCTCCTGGAACTTGTTCAGGGACTGCACCGAGTTCCAGCCCGGCGACCAGGTCGAGGCAATCAGCGAACCGGGGCGGGATCCATGAAAGCCCTCCATGGAAAATGCGAACGGCGAATCCGGGTCTTCCGCCGGCTGCGGTTCGTGCACACTGGTCGCCGCGTTCAGCGCGGTACGACCGCTGTAACGGTGCGGCTGGCGCGGCAGGCGCATGCCATGCATGCGGAACGCGTGGCCGGGCGCGGCCGCGGTGATCTGCGCAAGCCCCGGGAACGCCGCGGCGCAGGCGGCGGTGACGTCGTCCAGGCAATTCCACGCACCCAGGCCCTCGCCGGCCACGCCTTCGCCCGCGGTGCACGCCTGCAGCCAGCGCCAGCTCTCGCGAACCGCGCCCGCCGGGGGACACACCTGGAAGAAACGCTGGGCGCGCCCCTCGCTGCTGACCAGGGTGCCGTCGCCCTCGGCAAAGCTTGCCGCCGGCAGCACCAGGTCGGCATCCCGCCCCGTCGCGGTCAGCAGGCTGTCGATCACGATGCAGTGACCGGCATTGTTCAACAAGCCGCGAACCGACTCCCGCGGCCCACGCCGGTAGAGGTCGTTCTCCAGGACCACGACCACGTAATCCTCCTGCTGTCGCGCGCGCTCGAAGGCGTCCGCCAGGGGCGCCGGCTCGAGCATCGCCAGCCCCAGGCTGTTGCACTCGGCCGTGATCATGGACAGGTGCACGTTGCGCGCCCCGTCGCACAGGGCATGGGCCACGTTGGCCGCGGCATTCACCAGTCCGAGGCTGTGACTGGACGTCCCGGAAATGATCAGCGGCCGTCGCGCCGTAGCAAGGGCCTCCGCGACACGGCGCGCAAGCGCCCCGGTTTCGCTGTCGACCATCACCGGCTGCGGCGCATCGCGATCCAGCGCGCGCGCCACCGCCTGGGCGAAGGCGGCAATCTCCGCCGGGCCGCCATGCAGGGTGGCCGCGGCCAGTTCATCGATTTCCGTCGCGCAGGTGGTGGCGAGAAACACCGGGGAACGCCGCGCGCCACCGGCCTGGCGGACGGAGTGGTCCTGCCAGGTGGGGATACCCAGTTTTTCCGCGTGTTCGACAGCGGCGCCGCGCGCTGCCTGGCGCAGGCTGAGCGCCATGCGCGGCGCGGTGTTGAGGAGGTCCTCACCGAGCACCAGCACCGCATCGGCGGACTCGATGTCGCGCAGGGACGGCGCCCGCGCCGGGCTGCCGCGATAGATTTCCAGGATGCGTTCCAGCATGGCCTGCTCGCGGTCGTCGTAACCCGCGTGAAAGGCGTCCGGGCCAACCAGTTCGCGCAACGCGAAATTGGCCTCCAGGGAGGCGCGCGGCGAGCCGATCCCGATCAGCGCGTAGCCGCGGGCGCCGGAGAGGACCGCCGTCGCGCGGTCCACGGCCTCGTCTAGGCTGATCGAGCGCGCCGCATCGGCGTCCGGCTCGCGGGCCAGGGGCTCGCGCACACGGTCGTCGCCATTGGCGAACTCGTATCCGTAGCGGCCGCGGTCGCACAGGAAATACCCGTTGACCGCGCCGTTGTACCGGTTCTGGATACGCCGCACGGAACCGGCCCGTTCGCCGGGACTGGTGTTGCAGCCCAGGCTGCAGTGCACGCACACCGAGGGCGCGGTCTGCAGGTCCCATTTGCGGGTATAGCGACTGCTGAGGGTGCGGTCGGTGAACACGCCGGTGGGGCACACCTCGGCCAGGTTGCCGCTGAACACGCTGTCCAGCACGCCGTCCTCGTGGCGTCCGAAATACACATTGTCGGCGGAGGCCAGCGCATGCAGGTCATCGCCGCCCGCGTACTCGCGGTAAAAACGCGTGCACCGGTAACAGGCGATGCAGCGGTTCATCTCGTGGTTGAGAAACGGGCC
>JBFKKR010000111.1:0-7935 GCA_041682035.1 Pseudomonadales bacterium
CTGCCAGACCACCTCGGCCTGCACCGTGCCCGGGTGCAACGGAATGCGGACCTGGTCGCGCTGCTGCGGCAGGATCTGCGTCGCCCCGTCCACGGTCAGCGACTGCAGGGTCGCACCATCCGGCAGGCGGAACTCGTAGTCACCGCCCTGGCTGGTGCGCAACTGCAGGTGCATGCGCGTCTCGCTGCTGCGTTGCCCGGGGGTGTGCAGCACCCGCACCGACTCGATGGTGCGGGTCGGCCCCTGCAACGCGCGGGGCTTCGTGACGGAAAGCAACAGCTCCTCGCCCGGCCAGGGCTGCCAGGTGGTCAGGCCGGGACGGCGCGCGCCGCCCTCGAGCACCGGCGCGAGGCCGCTGTGATCCAGGTGCCAGCGGGTATCGGATTCAACCCGCCAGCGTTCCACCCAGCGGTCGGTTTCAGCCGCCTTCACCGCCAGGCCGGGAACCGGATCGATGATGCTCTGCCAGTTGAAGACCCGCTGCCGCGCGCCCAGTGCGACCCGCACCCGGCCGTCCTCGACGACCACCCCCGGGGTGGTGACGCGCTCGCCGGCCCACACCGGGATGGTGGCGTGCACCGCGCCCTGCTCCGGCGCCACGCGCACCACGCGCGTGTGCAGGCGCCACTCGTCGCGCAGGCTGAGGGTGCGCTCGACGCGCAGGAACGGGGGTGGCGGGTCCGGGAGCAGTTCGTCCTTCACATCCCTTTTCACCACCTCCCGCTGGATGCGCTCCAGCGATACGCTGCCCGCCTGCAGCCGTTCCTCCCGTACCCCGGCGACCCGCCATCCCGGCGCCTGCACGGTCACGGCGCGCGGCCGCAGGGGAAAGTCCAGCGACACGGTCTCCAGTTCCTGCAGCGGCACGCGCAATTGCAGCCGCTGTGCACCGGCCGCGAGCAGCACGTGCGGGACCTGCCGCGCGTCCCGCAGCACGCGCAGCGGCACGGCGCGCCGGTCGTCGACCTGCTGCCATCCCGGCTGCAGGGCGCCTTCGCGGTCGTGCGGTACCGGGACGGCCACCCGTTCGCTGGCGATCACGTCGAGCTGCATTTCCAGGACGTCATCGACAACCCGGATGCGGGCCGCGGGCACATCCGCGCAGGCCGGCAGGCATTGCGCCGGTTCGAGCAGGCGCTTGCGCAGTTCGTCGAGGTACTCCGGTGGCGGGAACTCGCCGGCATGCACCGGCGGCACGACCGCCGGCGTCAGCAGCATCGCGCCTGCCAGCACGGCAGCCGCGGCGCCCGCCCCACCGGTGTCGCCCAGGGTCCAGCGGCCGCCACGGCGGAACTCGTGCAGCACCAGCACCAGCCCGAGCAGCGCGAACAGCAGTACCGTGACCAGCCGCTGCACGCGTACCAGGGCGGGCGGCAGGTAGCGGATCCGCAGCGTCTCTCCCGCCTCCAGGGGCCCGTTCCAGGAGATGCTCACCTGCCGCCACTGCCAGGACGGCATGCCGGGGCCGGTCTGGATCAGTGCGCCGGCATCGTAACCGCGGGTCGGGTCGGCGACCTTGTCCTCCAGCGCCATCGTGCTGACCGCGCCGGAACCCATGTATTCGCGCGCCTGCTTGCCGAGCCGGCGCACCCGGCTTTCCGCCGGCATGTCGATTCCGGGTTCGGCCTGCATGGCGATTTCGGGCTGCGGCGCGTGGGGCGACTCCGTTGCTGGGCGGACCACCTGCCAGGGACGTTCCAGCTGCGGGTAGATCGCCTTGCGCACCTCGTCCACGGACCAGGGCAGCGCGATGACGAGCAATGCGAGCAGGCTGATGTTGCGATAGAACAGCAGCAGGGAGCGCACGCGGCTCGCAGGCACCAGCCGCAGCAGCGCGATCACGCCGGCCAGGTTCAGCCAGATCAGCAACGGCGCGCCCTGCTGGTGATAGGCGAGCACGACGCCCACCAGCGCCAGGGCCCCGATACGCAGGTTGTACAGCCGCGCGAACGCGGCGCCGATGATCAGCACCAGGAAGATGTCCCACAGGCTCCAGCGCGAGATCCAGGTCGGGTGGGCGCGGTCCGCGCCCTCGATGCTGAAGACCTCCCAGCCCGGCGGCACCTGCAGGGTCGCCCGGGCACTCCGGAACCCGGTGTTCCAGCCGCCCGCGGCCAGTTCCGGCGCACGCACGGCCCGGCTCACGGTCAGCAGGTCCAGGTGGCCCTGGCGCAGTTCCAGGCCGGCCGCGCCGCCCGCCTCCATCTGCGTGATCAGTTGCGGCTGCCCGTTGAGTTCGGCACGCCCCAGCGCATATCCCGCCGCCATGCTCAGACGGCGGTCGCGGTTGAGGGTGCCGCCGAGATGATCCTCGACCGTGTAACCGCTGCCGTCGAAATCGAGCAGCAGGCGGCGCTCCACCGAGATCTCGTCCGGCGCCGGGTCCGTATCGCCCCGGTGCAGTTCCTTCAGCGCCAGTTCGCTCCCGGCGTCCAGCAGGTACGCGGGCAAACCCTTCCAGTGTTCCGGCATCGCGGTCTGTTGCGGGTCGATGCCGGCGACACCACCGATCTCCACGCTGCGCAGGTGCCGGTAGGCCTCGAAGGACCACACCTCCTGCGCCGGCCAGCCACCATCGGGCGGAGGCAGCCGGAACGTCTCGGCGCCGTCAGTCTGCCGGGCCAGCAGCGTGATCTGCCACTGCCCCGGACGCACCTGCACGCGCAGGGAGCCGTCCGGCTCGATGCGGGCCGGCAGCGGGCTCTGCAGGTGTTGCGGCGCGAACCCCGGCAACAACGCCGGGCGCATGCGCAGTTCGCGATCAGCGCCGGAGACCTGCAGCATGACCTGCGTTTCCAGCACCCGCGGGATGTCGTCGGCCAGCCGGCGGAAGACCCGCACGGCGTGCGTGTCCCGCGCCGCCCGGGCCTCTGGGCTGCCCGTCTTCCGTCCGAGCCAGAGGCGGCCCTGTGCATCCAGTTCCGGCAGCGCCGCCTTGCCATTCACCTGCAGGTCGACCAGCACGACGCCATCCGGCAACTGCAGGAATTTCGGCGCCCGCGCCCACTCCAGACGGCCGCTGACCGCGTGCTGCCCCCGCTCCAGCCGGATGACGGGGCGGCCCTGTTTTTCCACCACGAGGCCCGGCGACTGCCCGACCTTCACCGCCTGGGGCCAGTTGTCGCCGTCCCCCGGCAGGTGCACGTCGGACTCGGCGAACACCTCCCATTCCTGCCGGAACTGCGCAGCGCCCTCCCCGACCTCGAGCGACAGCCGGCCGGGCCAGACGCAGAAGCGCTGGTTGTCCTGGCGGTACAGGAACGGGCAGGTGCTGGTCTCGTGTCCCTTCAGCACCCAGTCTTCCCAGGCCTGCAGGGCGGGCGGTATCTCGGTCGCCGCCACCCGTCCAGACAGGACGAGCAGCAGGACGGGCAACAGCCGGTAGAACGGTTCAAGCCGGGACGGGCTCATGGCCGGGATGCTCCTTGCGGTCAGTCGATGGCGGGGTGAACGCGCGATCACTGAATTCTGGGTCAATTCGGCCCGGGAACCAAAGGGTAAAAAAAGAAACTTCCCCTGGGAATGCGGAACATATCCCGCTGACCGGAGCGGGCCGGGGCCTTCTCAGCCGGATTCCACCGTGCCGGCGCCGCGCTCCCGCCACGCGCTGACCAGGGCCCTGTTGTCCCGCTCCCAGGGGTGGAAGCCGCGCCGGCAGTAGCGCCAGACCATGCCCGGGATCCTGAGCATCGGACCGGGGCGAATCCAGAGATAGCGTAATGCGCGCAGCCAGCCGCGCCAGTCGCGCCCACCTCCATCGGCGCGCACCAGCATCACGTGGAACGTGAAGATGTGCAGCCAGAACTCGATGGTGATCATCCACATGATGCGCACACGGGTCCACCAGGCACCGCGGGTATCCCCGTAGGCCGCCCGGTAGACATCGAAGGCGACGGCCTTGTGCTCGGTTTCCTCGACGGCGTGCCAGTGCCACAGCGCCTTCGCCTTCGGGTCGCAGTCGCCCAGCAGGCGTGGATCCGTCAGCAGCTGGTTGGCCATCTCGGCCGTGTAATGCTCCAGCGCCAGGGTCATGGCGAGTTGCGCACGGTCGGAAAACAGCCGGCGCCCCAGGTCGGTGTTGCGTTTCACGTAGCCCTGGATGCGGTCGGCCGGCAGCCCGGCGGCGCGGATCTTCGCGTTCCACGCATCATGCTCGCGCCCGTGCATGGCCTCCTGGCCGATGAAGCCCCGCACGTCCTCGCGCAGCCGGGGGTCCTGCACGGCGTCCTGGTGCTTGCGGACGGACTCGATGAAGAAGCGTTCTCCCTCGGGGAAAGTCAGCGAGAGCGCATTGAAGAAGTGCGCAACGTGGGGGCCCTCCGGGTGCCAGTGGCGGATGTCGAGTCCGTCCAGGTCGAAGTGCAGGTCCCGGCGGGTCACGCGCGGGGCGCCGCTGGAGGTCCCGGACGCGCCGGGCGGCGTGGAATCAGGCATACTTGCCAACTCTGCATCTGTTTTACATGATTTAATGTAACACTCAATCAAATCACGTCAATCAGGAACGGCAACGTGACAAACAATGCTTCGGTTTCCCTCTCCGATGGCAAGTCCGAGTGGACCATCGAGGAACTCTCGCTGAAGACCGGCATCACCACGCGCAACATCCGTGCCTACCAGAGCCGTGGCCTGCTGCCCCCTCCGAACCTGTCCGGACCGGGCCGGGTCGGACTGTACGGCAACGACCACCTGGCCCGCATCCGCCTGATCAGCCGGATGCAGGAACGCGGCTTCTCGCTGGCCGGCATCGCCGACCTGCTGCGCGCGCTGGAGGATGGCAGGACCCTGGAGCAGGTGCTCGGCATAGAGAGCGCGGTGGCGGACGACGAGGGCGAGGACGCCCTGCACGTGAGCCGCGAGGAACTGCTGGCGATGATGCCCGCGGGACTGAAGTTCGACGAGGTCGAGGTGGTCCTGCGCAACAGCGGCCTCCTGATCCGCGAGGGCAACGGCTACCTGCTGCCCTACCCCTCCCTGCTCAGCCTGGCGGCGCTGGCGGTGCCGGCCGGCATTCCCTGGACCGTGCTGCTGCAGGAGTTCACCACGCTGCAGAAGGAAGTCGGCGGGATGGCGCGGCGCTTCGTCGACACCTACTGGAAACACGTCTGGAAACCGTACGCGGAAGCCGGCATGCCACGGGAGAAACTGACCGAGGTGGCCTCCACGCTGCGGGCGCTGCGCACGGGCGTGGTCGAGGTGGTCCCGCCGCTGCTGCGCAAGGCCATGAAGGAGGAGATCGACGCGGTCGCGCAGCGCAACATGCCCGAACCGGGGGATCGTTCGTCCTGAGCGCGTCCCGCCGCCACGGCCCGGACGGTCCAGCGGCGCTGACGGGTCAGGCAGATTTCTTTTTCAGGAACAACGCGCGCAACAGGTGCCAGTAACGCATCGGCAGCAGTCGCTGCACGATGTCGATGAACCGGGCGTCGCCGCCGATCAGCACCCGTGGCCGGCGCCGGATCACCGCGTCGACGATGATCCGCGCCGCCTGCTCCGGCGAGGTGCGGGCGTGCTGCTCGAAGCGGCAGATGGATTCCTCCCGCGTGTTCCCTTCCGGGTCGGCGTAGAAGCGGGCGTTGTGCATGATCGCGGTACGGATGCCGCCCGGGTGCACGCAGATCGCCTGCACGTGCGGCGCCTCGTCCTCGAGTTCATGGCGCAACGCCTCGGTGAACCCGCGCACGGCGAACTTGGACGCGTTATAGGCGGCCTGGTGGGGGAAGCCGATCAGCCCGAAGACGCTGGAGATGTTCACGATCCAGCCGGCGTCGGTGGTCTTCAGGTAGGGCAGGAAGGCCTTGGTGCCGTGGATCACGCCCCAGAAATTGATCCCCATCAGCCAGTCGAAATCCTCGTAGCCGGACTGCTCGACATTCTGTACGAACGAGACACCGGCATTGTTGATTACGACATGCACGCTGCCGAAGTGGGTCACGACCTCGCCGGCGAAACGACTGACCGCGGCACGGTCGCTGACATCCAGCAGCCAGGTGCGATGCGGCGTGCGCAGTTCCTGCGAGACCTGCGCGAGCCCCGCTTCGTCGACATCGGCCAGCGCCAGCCGGCAGCCGTGTTCGGCGAACTGCAGGGCCAGCGCCCGCCCGATTCCGGACGCGGCGCCGGTGATGACGACGACGCGCCCGGAGAGCAGCGAGGGACCCATGCCCTGATCGGCGCCCTGCCCCCGGCGACAGTCAGTTCAGGCGCTGGAACACGGTCGCGGTGCCCTGCCCGAGCCCCACGCACATGGTGGCGATGCCGAGTTCCGCGTCGTTCTGCGCCAGCACGTTCAGCAGCGTGCCGGAGATGCGCGAACCGGAACAGCCCAGCGGGTGGCCCAGCGCGATCGCACCGCCATTCACGTTGACGTGTTCTTCCATGCGGTCGAGCAGCTTCAGGTCCTTCAGCACCGGCAGGGACTGCGCCGCGAATGCCTCGTTGAGTTCGAAGTACTCGATGTCCTCGATGGACAGCCCGGTGCGCTTGAGCAGCTTCTTGACCGCGGGCACCGGCCCGTAACCCATGATGGCCGGGTCGACGCCGGCTACGGCCATGCCGACGATACGCGCCATCGGCTTCAGGCCCAGCGCTTCCGCCTTGGCGCGCGACATCACCAGCATCGCCGAGGCGCCGTCGGACAGCTGCGAGGAGGTGCCCGCCGTCACGGTGCCGCTCTTGGGATCGAACACCGGGCGCAGTTGCGCAAGGCTCTCGACGGTGGTTTCCGGACGGATGGTCTCGTCGTTCTCGATCAGCGCGGCGAAGCCATTCTCGTCGTGCCCCTCGATCGGCACGATCTCGTTGCGGAACCGGCCGTTGATGGTGGCGTCGTGGGCACGCAGGTGCGAACGCACGGCGAATTCGTCCTGCTTCTCGCGCGGGATCTGGTGGATCTTGCCGAGCATCTCGGCGGTGAGACCCATCATGCCGGAGGCCTTGGCGGCGTATTTCGACAGCTGCGGGTTCGGATCGACGCCGTGCATCATGTTGACGTGGCCCATGTGCTCGACACCGCCGATGACGAACTGGTCACCCATGCCGCCCATGATCGACAGCGCCGCGGTGTGCAGCGCGGTCATGGAGGAACCGCACAGCCGGTTGACGGTCTGGCCGCCGGCGGTGTGCGGGATGCGGGTCAGCAGCGAGGCCATGCGGCCGACGTTCCAGCCCTGTTCGAGGGTCTGGTTCACGCAGCCCCAGATCACGTCCTCGGTTTCGGCCGGGTTCACGCCCGGGTTGCGCTCGAACAGCGCCTCGATGCAGTGCGCCGACAGGTTCTCGGCGCGCACCGCGCGAAAGCAGCCGTTCTTGGACCGGCCCATCGGCGTGCGGACGGCATCGACGACGACCGGATCGTTCTGCAGGGGATTAACAGTTGCCATGTTCAATTGCTCCAGTTCGTAATCTGATTAACCGAAATACCGCTCGCCCTTGCCGGCCATGTCCCGCATCTTCGCGGTCGGCTGGTAGAGGCCGCCGAGGTCATCGTACTTCTCGGTCATCTTGCAGAACGCCTCAAGGCCGATGGAGTCCATGTAGCGCAGCGCGCCGCCACGGAACGGCGGGAAGCCGATGCCGTAGACCAGGCCCATGTCGGCTTCGGCCGGCTTCTCCACGATGCCGTCTTCCAGGCAGCGGGCGGTCTCGATGCACATCGGGATCATCATGCGCTCGATGATTTCGTCGTCGCCGAGTTCACGCGTCTCGCTGATCACCGGCTTGAGCATCTCGTAGACCGCTTCGTCGACCACCTTCTTCGGCTTGCCCTTGCGGTCCAGTTCATAGCGGTAGTAGCCCTTGTCGTTCTTCTGTCCGAAACGTTCCGCCTCGTACATCACGTCCAGCGAGGTCTTGCCGTCTTCCTTCATGCGGTCCGGGAAACCTTCCGCCATCACCGCCTGGGCGTGGTGCGCGGTGTCCATGCCGACCACGTCGAGC
>JBFKKR010000112.1:0-7879 GCA_041682035.1 Pseudomonadales bacterium
GTAGGTCAGGTCGCCGAACTCGCCTTCACCGTCAAAGGACGGATCGCCCACGCCGTCGGCGCCCGGTTCGTCATCCTCGATGGAGTCCGTGCCGCTGATGGTCTGGCCATCGGCCGTGAACTCGATCGCGTCGTCGTCGGCTCTAGGAACGTCATCGGTAATCGTGATCGTTACGGTATTTGTGGTCTGGTTTCCGTACTCGTCCCGGGCTACATAGGTAAAGCTGTCAGTTTCGTCCTGACCGTCAACATCAGTGGTGTTCGTGTTCAGCGTATAGCTGAACGTGCCATCCGTATTTACTTCCCAAGTGCCTAGAGCAGTGGTTCCGCTTTGGTATTCCGTTACGAACAGCCCATCCAGGCCGAGCGACTGGTTGATGATCTGATCGCTCGTGCTGGGTTGTGGGTCAGACCCGTTGTCCAGTCCGGCCTCGTCAACCGTGCCAGTTGAGTTCTGCGGAGGTACATCCACATTCGAGATGTCAATTGAGAGAACTGCGGAAGAAAGGTCGCCGTCTGCGTCACGGATGGTGTAGACGAACTCGTCCGTTTCATCTCCCGTAATGCTGTTGGCAGTCGCAACGTACGTGTAGCTTCCATCGAAATTCAGGGTGAGCTTGCCGTACTTGCCATCAATCTGCTTACCCACGTCGTTGTTTTCAGTATCGGTTTCCGCGTCGTTGCCGCCGACCACGCCGACCACGGCCGTGCTGTTATAGCCATCCGCACCCGACTGGTCATTGGAGAGAACCCCGTCTTCAGCGTCTACAACCAGGGTGGCGCCTTCGATGACGGTGCCAAAGTCAGCGGTTGCAAGCGGGACATCATCCAGCACATTGATGGTGAGCGTTCCTGGAACCTCCGATGTATCCCCATCACTGTCCACGACGTTGATCAGGAACTGCAGCACGATCGGCTCGCCCGGAGTGTGGTCCAGGGCTTCTTCCAGGGTAAAGGTGTATTTCACTTCGCCCGTCTCCGGGTCAAAGCTATTGAAACGGATGCTGTACGGACCGAAATCCTTGAAGTTGTCAGTCGTCAGGCCGTCGTCTGAAATAAAGACGGGATTCAATTGGGCAGAGCCCACGCCGTCCGGGGCAGTGATGAAGAAAGATCCTTCGTAGGTGGCGCCATAGAGCGACTGTCCGCCACTTCCGCCTTCCAGCGCGGATTCCGTGACGTTGCCCTCGTCGTCGGTTACCGTAATGCCAAAGTCTTCCGCCGGCACCGCCTCTTCCTCAACCGGCGGATCTTCCGGCACCGGCTGATCGAATACCGGCGCGATCGGATCGGTGTTGAAGCCGCTGTCCGGCGTGGTTGCGTTATCGGGGCGATTCAGCAGGACGAAGCCTGAGCCCTCATTGTCGGCGCCTCCGCCCGTGCCCGGGCCGGCCGCGGTGGCTTCCAGCTGGCTGGGGTCTTCACCGGCCAGCAGGGCCTGCTGGATGGCGTCGATGTCAGAAGCCGACTCGTTGATCAGCGTGCTGATCAGGTCTTCCTGGGAGGACTGCTGCTGGGTGCCGGGCAGATCCAGCGTGGCCAGGATCGCCGGGTTGAATACTTCCGTGTCGAGCGCGATCTCGGAGTTGCGGCCGAGGTCCAGGCGGCTGCCATCCCGGAACTCGATGGCGACGGCGCTGCCGTCGGCCGTGATCACGATTTCGTCGGCGTACACCAGGTCACCCACCTGCAGGGGACGCGTTTCACCCGTGATCGGATTCTTTGCTTCCGCGGAGCCGGTCAGTGCGACCACGGTGCCGATGGGCGCGGCGGTGGCAACGGCGCCTTCACCGGGCTGTGCATCGGACTCGCCTTCCTGCGTCAGGCTGGAGAAGCGTGCGCCACCCAGTCCGTCTGCGTTCAGCGCCAGCGTGCCTTCCACGTTGACGTTGCTGCCGTCACCCATGCTGAGCACGATATTGCCCCCGTCGCTGGTGACGATGACCTCGTGGGCGTAGACCATGTCGCCGATCTGGAGGTTGCGTACTTCGCCTGTTTCCGGGTTCCTGGCCTGTGCGGTGCCGTTCAGCTGGGCGACGGTACCGATTGCGATGAGAGCAGCCATGGGTGAAATCTCCGTTCTTCGTGCTAGTGGTTTAAAAATGCAGCCGTAAGGGTGCGGATATAGGAACCAAAATACCGGAATGCAGCAGGATCACTACTGTACATCGGTACATTTCTGATAATTGGTAATTCGGTCTTTTCGTTGATCGGCGACGCGTGCCCGCGGCCGCCAACTGTGTACATATTCAACGATTGAATCCGGTTATCTGTCTGGTTATCGAAACCAGAGTAAGTCCCGGGCCCGGGACTGTCTCTTGTACCATGGTGCAGTGCCTGGTAACCGCGGTTCCCGGATTACGGCCGTACCGGGGCAAGATATCCCAAATAGCTGAAATTTGGCGGAAAAATCGCGAAATATGTGTTCGTGGCATGGCGGAGTCTTTCTGTAGATCGATTGAATAACGATCGGGATCGTCTCCTGAGCCTCGGCGCGCCATATGCTGTGCACACAGGTCGCTGGCTCCGCATGCTTCATATTTTGCGTGGCCAGCCCCGAAATCCGCACTGACGTAACTGATGGACTGACATAGGTCTTTGAAACCGCATGGATGCACACTGGCCGAACCCGGAATCCGTCCTTGAGACCGAAATCCTCCGGGCGCTGGGCGCCGGGGACCGGGTGATCGTGCCCAACCAGGCGCTGGTCCGCTATTTTCAGCATCGCCACGCGGCGCACATCTGTGACGCGGTTGCAGGCGCCTGGCCCTCGCCGCGCGTGATCTCGTGGCCGGCCTGGATGCTGCAGGCGTGGAACCGGTGCGTGCTGGCCGAACCGGCAGCCGTGTTGCCCGGTGTGCTGTCGCGATCGCAGGAATCCTGGCTGTGGCGGCAGGCGGTGCAGGAAGTCTGCTCTGGACGGCCCGATGCACGGACCCTGCAGGATGCGTGGGCGCTCGAGCACGACTGGCTGCTCGAACGAGCGGTGCCTGATTCCCGCGAGGATGTTCAGCAGTACCGGCGCGCTGCGGGCTGCATGGTGCAGCAACTAAAGCAAAGGCAGGTGATCACGGCGGCCCAGTTACCGGCTGAGCTGGTGAAACAGGTGGCCCGACTGTCCGGGGAGGGCACGGTCTGGCTGGTCGGCTTCACGCGCATGCCGCCGGCGCAGCGAAAACTGGTCGATGCCATGCGGCAGTCCGGCCTGACGGTGCGCGAAGTCCACGTGGCACATGAACCCGGGGACGCACGGCTTCTCAACGTGCCCGATGCGGGTGAGGAGGTCGCGCGCGCTGCGGCGTGGGTGCACCGTCAACTGGCGCATGACCCACGGCAGTCCATCGCGCTGGTCTGTCCCACGCCTGCGGAAACGCGGCCGGAACTCGAGCTGGCCCTGGATCGCCTGTTGTGCCCCGCGGCGTGGCTGCCACGATCCGCTTCTTATTCCGGGTGGGCCGGCGCCGGTCAGCCCGCGTTGCCCGATGAGCCGGTCATCCGGATCGCCCTGCAGGTGCTCACCGTGCCCGAAGGAGGCGAGACCACGGCTTCATTGATGCGACTGCTGCTGTCGCCGTTCCTGCGTGCATCATCGCGTAACCCCGGTGCGGGGGCGCGCACCGACCGCATGCTCCGTGAGAGGGCGGTTACGCCCTGCACGCTGCCGGAGGTGGTGCAGATCGCGGCACACCCCGTTTTCCGGGATGTGCTCAAGGCGCGCCAGGGGCTTGCCGCGCAGCAGCAAAGGGCGTGGTCGGACTGGGCCGCCGCCTTCAGCCGCGCGCTGCGCACCGCGGGCTGGGCACGCGATGTCCTGCTTTCGGAGCGTGAGGCAAGGGCGGTGCAGCAGTGGTCGGAGGCGCTCGACACGCTGGCCTCGCTCGACCGGGTCGCCGGACCCGTTCCGCGCGGTGAGGCGCTCCGGGAATTGCGGCGGGTCCTGGCGGCTGCATCCATCAGCGGCGGCACCGATACGGCCAGCGTGCAGATTCTCGGCATCGCCGACGCGGCGGGCCAGCGTTTCGACCAGGCCTGGGTACTGGGCATGCACGACGGCGCCTGGCCGCCGGCGCAGCGACTCAACCCGTGCATCCCCTACCGGCAGCAGCGCGAGCAGGCCGTGCCTGGTGGGTCCCCGGAGGAAGACACGCGGCGCGCGCGGATGATCACGCAACAGTTGCAGCAACTCGCGCCGACGGTGATCTTCAGTGCGCCCGTGCGCGAGGAAGACCGTCCGCTCACCGTGTCTCCGCTGATCCGGCACCTGCCGTCGGCCGATGAAAACCGGTTCGGCGCTTCTGGCGGAGCGGACTGGGTCGCGCGGCAGCGCGCGCAGGCACCGGCCATGGAATCCTTCCGCGATGACCATGCCCCGTCGTTGCCGCCCGGCCTGTATTCCGGTGGCACCGGCATCCTGGAAAAGCAGGCATGCTGCCCGTTCCGCGCCTTCGCGGAGACCCGCCTGCGCGCGGAGGCGCTGGGCGCGCCTGAACCCGGCATCGACGCCGCCACGCGCGGCAGCCTCGCGCACGGCGTGCTGGAGCATTTCTGGCGGGAGACGCCCGGCTCGGCTGCGCTCGCGGCAATGGATGAGGTGGAACTCGGGGAACGGCTGCAGCGCTGCGTGGAAAAGGCGCTTGTGAAGGCTGAAGACGACCGGGGCATGCCCTGGCGTGCGGGCTTCCGGTCGCTGGAGGCCGCGCGTCTGCAGCAACTCGCACGGGACGCGATTGACCTGGAGCGTGGCCGCGACACGTTCTCGGTCCGGTCCGTGGAGTCCAGGTGCGAGGTGCAGATCGACGGGCTGGCCTGCCGCGTCACGCTCGACCGCGTCGACGAGACCGCCGATGGCGCGCCGGTCGTCATCGACTACAAGACCGGCACGGTGAGCAAGTCGCGCTGGAGCGGGGAACGGCTGGAGGCGCCGCAGCTGCCGCTCTACACGCTCGCGCTGGAGGCGCCGCCGCAGGCGATCGCCTTCATGCGCCTGAAGAAAGGCGATATCAAGTACGACGGCGTCGGCGCGGCATCGCAGTTGCTGCCGGGCGTCGGTGCGTGGAACGACAGGAAAAACAGCGCGTTCAGCGATTTCGAGACCTGGGAGGAGCTGCTCGGCCACTGGCGCCAGTCGCTCAGCAGGGTCGCGAACGAGTACCTGGCCGGCGAGGCTTCGGTGCTGCCGATCTCGCGCCAGCGCAACTGTGCGTACTGCGCGCTGCACCCGCTGTGCCGGATTCACCAGAATCCGGTGCAGCGTGATGACACGGAGGAGTCCGGGGAATGATCGACACCAACACCACCGTGACCAGCACCGTGAATGACCAGCAGGCGCGCGAGCGTGCGGTGGATGTCTCGCGTTCCTGCATCGTGCAGGCGCCCGCCGGGTCCGGCAAGACCAGCCTGCTGGTGCTGCGTTACCTCACATTGCTGGCCACGGTGCAGGCGCCGGAGGAGATCGTCGCGATCACTTTCACGCGCAAGGCCGCCGCGGAGATGCGCGAGCGCATCGTGCAGGCTCTCGCCGGCGCGAATGGCCCCGTGGACGAGACCTCCCCGCACAGGCTGAAACTGGCCGAGGCAGCCCGCGCGGTACTGGCGCGCGATGAGGCGCAGCGCTGGGGGCTGCTGGATGCACCGGGGCGCATGCGTATCCAGACCATCGACAGCCTCTGTCATCGCCTCGCCGCGATGTCCCCGGCGGTCTCCGGCATCGCCCCCGCCACCCGGCTGGAAGATGACGCCAGGACCCTGTTCCGGGAGGCCGCGCTGCGTGCGATCGACTGCCTGGAGGACGGGAACGGGCAGGTCCAGCCGGCGCTGGCGCGCGTGCTGCTGCACTTCGACAACCGTGTCATGCAACTGGTGGAACTGCTGGTGCAGATGCTGGCCCAGCGCCACCAGTGGCAGCGTGCATTCGAGGAGGACGCCGCCACGCAGTTCTGCCGCGATGCGATCGATCGCGCATTCGCCCGTTATGTCGACCACGAACTCGACGTCCTGCAGGATGCACTCGGTCCGGACAGCATCGAGCGCGCCGTGTCGCTGGCGCGCTACGCGTCCGGCAACCTGGCCGACAAGCCGGATCACGAACTGCACGGCATCAAGGCCGTGACCGGGGACCTGCGCCCGCGTGCCGCCGACCTGCCGGGCTGGTGCGCCATCGCCACGTTGCTGCTCACGAAGTCCGGCAGCCGGTACAACTGGCGCAAGCCCGGTGGCGTGAATGTCGGTCACGGATTTCCGAAGCCGGGTGGCAGGAAGGATCCGGATGCGGCGGATCGCCAGGCTGCCAAGGATGATATCGGCGTGCTGCTGGACGGGCTGGCCGTGCGCGGGGACGCGGCCTCGCTGGCGCAGATGCTGGGCGCGGTACAGGCCATGCCGGCGGGCGGTTTCAGCGATGCGGACTGGGCCACCGTGGAGGCGTTTGTCTCCCTGCTGATCATTGCCGAGCACCAGCTGCAGGCGGTGTTTGCAGAACGCGATACGCTGGACCATGCCGAGGTGATGTCCGCCGCGCTGCGTGCACTGGGTCCGTCGGACGCCCCCAGCGATCTCGCCCTGGCGATGGACTACCGCATCCGGCACCTGCTGGTGGACGAGTTCCAGGACACCTCCGTGACGCAGGTGGACCTGCTGCGGCGGCTGCTGGCCGGGTGGGAGCCGGGCGATGGCCGGACGCTGTTCCTGGTCGGCGACCCGATGCAGTCCATCTATGCCTTCCGCGAGGCCGAAGTCGGCCTGTTCCTGCAGGTGCAGCAGCAGGGGATCGAGCAGGTCCGGCCCGAGTCGCTGTACCTTGCACGAAACTTCCGATCCTGTACGCAGGTTGTCGACTGGCTGAACCGGGCCTTCCCGGAAGTGCTGGCGAAAGAGGAGGACGCGGTGCTTGGCGCCGTCTCCTACCGCCCTGCAGAGGCGGCGATGGAGCCCGCGGAGGCGGGCGGCGTCCAGGTGCATCCGTTCTTCGACGAGGAAGGCGCCGAGTCGGACACAGTCGTGCGGATCGTGCAGGAGTCGCTGCTGGCGCGTCCCGCGGGGACCATCGGCATCCTCGTGCGCAGCCGGACCCATTTCGTGGAGATCGTGCCGGCCCTGCGGGATGCCGGCATTCGCTTCCAGGCGGTGAAGGCGGAACCGCTGGCGAACCGGCAGTGCGTGCAGGACCTGCTGGCCCTGACCCGCGCGCTCATTCACCCGGCCGACCGCATCGCCTGGTTGGCGGTGTTGCGCGCCCCGTGGTGCGGCATGCAACTGGCCGACCTGCTGCATGTCTGTGGTGCGGAGAAGCACGCACTCATCTGCGAGCGGCTCGCCGACCCGGAGCTGCCCGGCACCCTGTCGACGCACGGGCAGGCGGTGCTGCAGCGCGCCTGGCCGGTGCTGCGTGACGCGCTCGGGGAACGGTTGCGCAAGCCATTGCGGCGCTGGGTGGAGGGCGCCTGGCTGGCGCTCGGTGGCGCTGCATCGCTGCGGGACGATGGCGAACTGGCCGACGTGCTTTCTTTCTTTTCGTGGCTGGAGAGCCTGCCAGCCGGCGAACTGCCCGATCCCGCGGAACTGGAGAACGGCATCGCCGAACTGTACGCCCGGCCCGATCCGGCCGGCGATGCGCGCATCCAGCTGATGACGCTGCACAACGCGAAGGGCCTGGAGTTCGACACCGTCGTCCTGCCGGGGCTCGATCGGGCCACACGCGGAAATGACGCGCCCCTGCTGCGCTGGCGTGAACTGCCGGCAGAGGCGGGCGGACATCACAGTGATCTGCTGGTCGCGCCATTGCGCGCTGCCGGTGCGGAACACGCGGCGCATTACCAGTTGTTGCAGCAACTGGAGGGCATCCGCAGCCGCAACGAGACCGCGCGGCTGGCCTACGTGGGCAC
>JBFKKR010000113.1:0-7810 GCA_041682035.1 Pseudomonadales bacterium
AGTTCCTGGGTGTGCTCCTTCATGACCTCCTGCAGCACGTGGTGGGTGGACAGGATGTCGTAGGCCAGGTGTTCGGACTCGCTGCGTCGTTCCTGGGCATCGCCCGGAACGACCGCGGGTGGCGCGTTTTCGGCGGGCGCCAGTTCCGGGGTCACCCGCCGCAGCAGGCGCAGGCTGCCCAGGTACGGCAGCAGGCGGCCGAACACGAACAGGACGATCCAGGCCACCGCGAGGGCGCCCGCGGCAAGCATGCCGTTGCGACGGATCTGCAGCGAGGGCTGCAGGATGACGGCCTCCGGTCGCGCGGCGATCGCGGTGAGCATGGAACCCGGAATGTGACGGGCCTCGGTCAGCCACGCACTGCCGTCACGCCCGTTGAGCACCTCGACCAGCGCGGCGCGCTCGCCGGCAGGCAGGGCCTCGAGATCTGTGCGAGCGGGCGCACCCAGGGGGCCGCGGGACCGCGTGAGCAGGATGTTGTCGCCTTCCGCACCGGGCTGCCAGAGCAGCGCCTGCCAGGGCGTCTCGGAGCGCAGCGCGCCGGTGACCGCGGGCAGGTCACCGAACAGCCGGTTGTTCAGGCGCAGGGTCAGGAAGCCGGTGATGCGACTGCCGCTGCGCAGGGCCGCGCTGGCCGCGATGCCGCGCGAGTCGACATCGTGGACCCGGGCCTGGTCACGGGCCGCGGCAAGATCGCGCAGCTCGTCCATGGTCCATGCCTGGGTGCCGACGTCGTCGCTGCGCGTCGAGGCGATACTGCGTCCCTCGCTGTCAGCCAGGGTCACGCGCTCCACGTGATCGAGGCCGGAAGCCAGGTCGTCGAGACGTTCCTCTAGGCGCAGCCGCGCACGGAAGTCGCCGGTGGCTTCGAAGCGCTGCAGGTCGCGCTGCAGGGTACGGTCGGCGGCCATCCGCGCGGCGTCGGCCTGGAATGCACCCAGGCCGGTGATCGCGCGGTCCAGGGCCTGCATGGCGACCAGGCGCAGTTCGGTGCGCGCCGCGGCGCGGTCCCGCGTTGCGGCGGCCTCGGAAAGAAAGTGCGCGCCCAGCGCGGTAACCACGGCCGCGAGGGCGAGTATCCACGCGTGGCGGACGATTGCCGGTTTCATTGTTATTGCGTTCCCTCGGTCCCGCGTCCCTGGGGGCGGAACCATTCGTTGCGTTGACGTCATGGTATCGCGGGGTGCTACGGAGATTCTGTGACGTGGTTCACAAAGCCCGCAATCGGTTCAGCGCAGGGGCAGGTCGCGCGGGCTGCCGCGTTGCTCGCCGTACCGTCGTTTGACCCGCCTGCCGCGCACCTCCATCAGGGGGCGCAGTATACGGGCCGCGGGTGGAAACAGGTAACCGAGGGTGGCCAGCTTGCCGCTGACGGCGGGTGTGACACGTTCGCGGTTGCCGTCGCCCGCGCAGGCGAAAACCAGCGCGGCAATCTCGTCCGCGGTGCTCATCGGCTGGGCGAAGACGAGGTCCGGCACGTCGTCGAGGTCATCGAGAATGAACCCGGTTTCCACCGGGCCGGGGGAGACCACCGACACCCGTATGCCGCTGTCGTGCAGCTCCTCGGCGAGGGCGAAGCTGAATGCGCGCAGGGCGAACTTGGTCGCCGAGTAGGCCGCCTCGTGGGGCAGCGGAAAGCGTCCGGCGATGGACGCGACGTTGACGATCGCGGGCTGCCGCGATTCGCGCAGCCACGGGAGCACCAGGCGGATCAGGGTGACCGGCGCGCGCAGGTTGACGTCGATGATCTGCTGCAGGTCCTCCACGCTCACGTCCTCGACGGAACCGCGCACGTTGCAGCCGGCGTTGTTGACCAGCACGTCGATGCGGCCGAAGCGCTCGCGTGCGGCATCGACCATGCGGCGCAGCGCCGCGGTGTCGGTGACGTCGGCGGCGAAGGGAAGGACCCCGGTCAGCGGTTGCAACTCCCGGGCGAGGGCCTCGAGGCCTTCGCTGCCGCGGGCGACCAGCACCAGGTTGGCGCCGCTTTCCGCGAACAGGCGGGCGCTGGCCGCGCCGATCCCGGCTGAAGCGCCGGTGATGATGACCGTGCATCCCCTGAAGCCGTTGGCCTGCGTCATGCGATTTTCCTCATTGCGGTGTATCTGTCCCGTCCAGGAATTCCGCGGCCCCGCTGCGGGCCGCCGCCTGGCGCCGGAAGAGCAGGTGGGTGGTGACGATCACCGCGTACACGGGTACCAGCAGGTTCAGCAGCGGCACCAGGCTGAGCAGGTACAGGAGCAGGAACTCGCTCCACGCGCCGCCACGGCGAATCACCAGCGCGCGGTAGCCGGACTCGTCGAAAATATTGCTGCCGACGTCGATCATCAGCAGGCTGCGGAAGAGCAGAAGCAGAATGCCGTTGACCAGCAACACCCCCAGCAACGGCACCAGCAGCAGTGGCAGGCACACCAGCACCAGCAGTCCGTAGCCCAGCACGCGCAGCAGCATCGCGCCGAACACCCGCCACACGCGGTCGTGTTTCTGCATCGGCAGGTCGGAATAGTGGCGCTGGTGGACCAGCTTCGCGATGGGCCGGGTGAAGAACCCGGTGATGAGGATGGCGGTGACCACGATCATCTGGCTGACCAGGAAGAAGCCGATCACCGAGATCACCAGGCCGATGGCAAACAGGAAGAACTCGCGCAGGGTGGTGCCGACCACCGGGGTCATGGCGATCACCCGCATCCACTCGGGCAGGCTCTCCGCGGGCGTGATGCCGAACAGCAGACCGTACAGCCAGACCATTAAGCCGCCGTACAGCAGGCCGAGCACCACGATACTGACCACGAACGGGACCGAGGCCAGGGCCAGCATGCGCCGTGTCAGCAGGTCGCGGGCGGCGAGGCGGAAGTGGACGATGCTCTGCACGAGTCGAAAGATTTCCGGAAGCGGGGAACGCCTGAGTATGCGGGCCCTGTTTGCGGGGTGCAACGTCGGCCCGGCGCAGGTTGAATTTGCCGCCGCGTGGCCCAAACTTCGCGGTAACGGGAGATTTCTCATGTATTTCAACCAGCGTGGCGACTGGCAGCCCCTCGATCACGGGCGGCTGCGGCAGCAGCGTTCGCGCCATGCCCTGCAGACCGCGCTGCTGCTCGGGTTGCTGGCGCTGGTGCCCCTGCTGCTCGCGGCACTGCTTGGCGGGATGCTGCTGGTGGCGATCGTCGCCGGCGTGCTGGTCGGACTGTATTTCAACAACCCCCTGGCGCGTCCGGAGGTGATCCTGCGCTGGCAGCACGGCGAACCCCTCGACGAGTGGGACGCGCCCGGGCTCTACGCGGTGACGCGGGAACTGGCCCATCGCGCCGGACTGCCGGCGCTGCCACGCCTCTACTACCTGCCGTCCGCGACCCCCAACGCGTTTACCACGGGCACCGCGGCAGCCCCGGTGATCGCACTTTCCGACGGCCTGCTGCGCAACATGAGCCGCCAGGAACTGGCCGGGATTCTCGCCCACGAGATCAGTCACGTGTACAGCGAGGACATGCGCCTGATGCAGTTCGCCAGCCTGATGAGCGCGATCACCGGCTGGCTCGCGGCCGCCGGCCAGCTGCTGGTGCTGGTCAACCTGCCGCTTTACCTGGCGGGACTCGCGTTCATCAACTGGTGGGTGGTGCTGGTCCTGCTGCTGGCGCCCGGCTTCCACCTGGTTTGCCAGCTCGCGCTGTCGCGCACCCGCGAATACGAGGCGGATGCCATGGCCGCGCGCCTGCTGGGTGATCCGGGGCCGCTGGTCGCCGCATTGTCACGCCTGGAGCGTGCGTCCGTGTCGCCGCTGGAGTACCTGTTCGGCCAGGCCCAGCGCCGCGAGAACGTGTTGCTCAGCACCCATCCGCCGACCCGCGAGCGCATCGAGCGGCTGCGCGGATTGCAACGCTTCCAGGCGGTTGCCAGCGATCCGGGGGCGGCGTTGCGCGCCTTCCTGCTGGGGCGCGGTCCGGTGCGGCGGCGTGACGAGTGGTTCTGAACGCCTTTCAAGCGGGCAGGTCGAAGCGGTCCCGGAAGCGCTCGTAGACATCGAGCAGGAAAGTGTCGAGCCGCTCCAGGGCGGCTTCGCGGATTGGCGTGGGGATGCCAAGGTGTGCCTCGGCGATGGCGCCGGCGATGCAGGCCTGGGTGTCGGCGTCGCCGCCAAGGGAGATCGCCAGGCGCACCGCTTGCTCGTAATCGGATCCCTCCAGGAAGGCGATGACGGATTCCGGCACCGAGCCCTGGCAGGACACGTCGAAGCGGTAAGCGGGGCGGATGGCGTCAATGCTGCGCTGCAGGTCGTAGCCGAAGCGTTCCTGGATCTGCGCGCGGATTTCGTCCTTTTCAGCGCCCTTGCGTGCCAGGAACACCGCCATCGCGATCGCCTGGGCGCCGCGAATGCCCTCCGCGTGGTCGTGGGTCACGGCCGCGCTCGCGGTCGCCGCCTCCAGCACCTCGTCGAGGTCCTCGAAGGCCCACGCCACGGGACTGACCCGCATTGCCGAACCGTTGCCCCAGCTGCCGTAGGCCTTGCGCGCGTCGGTGGCGGCCCATTCGATGAACGAGCCCCCGTAGCCGGCGCGCGGGTAACGGAAGTAGAAGTCCTTCAGGTGGGTGGCGAAATCGCCATCGTCGAGTAACGCCTGGGCCACGGCCAGGGTCAGCACGGTGTCGTCGGTGAAGCGGCAACCCGGGGAGAACAGCGGAAAATCCGTGTCCTTGATGGCGTTGTGCTCGTACACCGATCCGATGATGTCGCCAGCGATGGCGCCCAGCATGCTGCGCTCCCGTGGATCGATCCCGTGTGGGGCTTGTCTATCATTATGACAGGTACGGGCGCCGGGGCCCGTTTCCGGGCGAGGCACCCATGGCTCTCCGCGTGACAATGGCGATTCTATGCATGCTGGCGGCGGCACCGGTTGCCGCCGATGCCTGGGAGGATGCCCGTGCGCGCATGCTGAGAATGATCGAGGCCGACGTGCAGGCGACGCGCAGCGCGACGGGGCGTCCGGCCCTGGATGCGCGGGTCATGGCGGCCATGGGCCGCGTTCCGCGGCACCTTTTCGTCCCCCTGCGCGTGCGCCCGTTCGCCTACCAGAACCGGCCGCTGCCCATCGCGCACGGACAGACCATCTCGCAGCCCTACATCGTGGCCCTGATGACCGACCTGCTGCAGGTCGGTCCGGACAGCGTGGTGCTCGAGGTCGGGACCGGGTCGGGGTACCAGGCCGCGGTGCTCGCCGAACTGGTGCGCCAGGTGTACACCATCGAGATCATTCCCGGGCTCGCGGAGCCCGCGAAGGAACGCTTTTCCACGCCGCAATACGCAAACGTGCAGGTGCGCACCGGCGACGGTTATTACGGCTGGGAGGAGGCGGCCCCGTTCGATGCCATCGTGGTGACCGCCGCGGCGGGCCACGTGCCGCCACCCCTGGTGCGGCAGTTGAAAGCCGGCGGCAGGATGGTGATCCCGGTGGGCGACCGCTTCTCGGTGCAGCACCTGCTGCTGGTGGAAAAGTTCGATGCCGGAACGGTCAGCACGCGGCAGATCCTTCCGGTCCGCTTCGTGCCCCTGACCGGCGGACACTGAAGCCACCGTGCGGGTCAGCGAGGAGGTGCCCGGGCGCGCGGTCTATCTCGGTGTGGCGCTGATCGCGGGTGCGGGACTGGCCCTGGAGATTCTTCTCCTGCGGGTGCTGTCCATCGTGCACTGGCACCACTCGGCATTCCTGGTCATCAGCCTTGCCCTGCTCGGCTTCGGCGCCAGCGGTACATTTCTCTGTTTTGCCGGTGACCGCCTTGCGGCGCGCTTCACCGCCGCCTTCCGGGTGCTGGGTCTCTGCGCCGCCGTGAGCATCCCGGTTTGCCTGCACCTGGCCGGTGGTGTCGGTTTCAATGCCCTGGAACTGCTGTGGGATCCGCGCCAGTGGGCGCGCCTGTGCGCGGTGTACCTGTTGCTGATGGTGCCGTTTTTCTTCATCGGGTGCGGCATCGGTCTCGCCCTGCGACGTTTCCCGTCGCGCATCCCGGGCCTCTACGGGGCGGATCTCGCCGGTGCGGGCGCCGGAAGCGCACTGGTCATCGCCGGGATGTACCAGCCGGGAACGGCGGCGCTGCCGTGGCTGGTGGCCAGCCTCTGCGCCGTCGCCGCAGCGGCGCCGGCGGGCCGGTGGATCGCCCGTGCTGCCTGCGTGTTGTTGGCCGCGGGGCTCGCCGCCGGCATGGCGGGTGCGAGGCTGGAGGCCAGCGAGCACAAGCGCATGAGCCGCATGCTCGAGGTGCCCGGAACCGGGGTGATCCTGCGCCGCGAGTCGCCCCTCGCCGAGATCAGCGTGCTGGAGAGCCGCCAGCTGCCCCTGCGTGACGCCCCCGGCCTGAGCCTCGCGGCGGAAGCCGGCCCGCCGCCGCAGCTGGCATTGTTCTTCGATCGTGATCGCATGGAAATCGTGGATTCCCATGCCGGTGGCAACAACAAACCGGACTACCTCGACTTTATGCCCGATGCCTTGCCCTACCACCTGCCGGGCTGGGAGGGGTCGGAGCGGCGGGTCCTGGTACTGGGTCTCGGCGGCGGTCGCGACGTGCTGCGCGCGATCGACCGTGGCGCACGCAGCGTGGACGTGGTCGAGGTCGACGCCGCGCTGGCCTCGCTGGTGGCGGAGGAGATGGCCGGGTTCTCCGGCTGGCCCCTGTTGCGACCGGCGCCGCGGATTCACCAGCGGACGCCACGGGCGTTTCTTGCCGCGGCGCAGGCGCGGTGGGACCTTGTCGTGCTCCCGCTGACCGGCGCCGGAACTGCCGAAAGCGCGGGTCTCGGTGCGGCAGGCGCGGATTTTCTTCTGACCCGGGAGGGCATTGCCGCCGCGTGGGCCGGGCTTGCGGACGACGGCATGCTGGTGGCCACCCGCTGGCTGCGGGTGCCGCCGCGCGACAGCCTCCGCCTCGGCGCCACGCTGGCCGCGGTGATGCGCGAGGCGGGCATCGCCGATCCGGAACGCCACCTTGCCGTGATCCGCAGCTGGGAAACGGTGACGGTGCTCGCATCGCGCCGGCCCCTGGATTCCGGGACCCTGGACGCGGTGCGCGGATTCGCCCGCGCGCGCCTGTTCGACCTGGCCTGGCTCCCCGGGCTGGAGGCGGAGGAAACCAATCGCTACAACCGCTTCGCGGAGGCCTGGCTGTACCGTGGCCTGGGCGGAATCCTGGGCCCGGATGCGGAGGGTTTCCTGGACGCCTACAAGTTCCACGTGCGCCCGGTCTCTGACGACAGCCCGTACTTCTCGCGTTTCATGAAGATTTCGACGCTGCCGGAACTCTACGCCCGGCGCGGCCAGGGTGGGCTCACCCTCGTCGAACGCGGCTACCCGCTGCTGTGGGCAACCCTGGTCCAGGCCCTGGTGCTCGGCCTGGTGCTGGTGCTGCTGCCCCTGCGCTGGTTGCCGCGGTCCGACGGTACGGGCGGGAGCGGGGCGGGCGGCTGGCGGGTGGCGGTTTACTTCCTGTGCATCGGTCTCGCGTTCCTGTTCATCGAGATGGCGTTCATCCAGCGCATCACCCTGTATCTCGGCCACCCGGTGCTCGCCGCGGCGCTCTCGCTGTCCGGCTTCCTGGTCGCCGCCGGTATCGGCAGTCACTGTGCCGGTCGCTGGGCGCGCCATCGGGGTCTTGCCGCCGGGGCGCTCGCCGGCACCTTGCTGGGTGCGTCAATGTGGCTGTTCGCGGCGGAACCGTTGTTCGGGGCGGTCGCATCGGCACAGACCTGGCAGATCGCGTTGCTGGTGCTGGCCGGCGTGTTTCCACTGGGGCTGTGCATGGGGATGCCGTTCGCGATCGGCATGCG
>JBFKKR010000114.1:0-7808 GCA_041682035.1 Pseudomonadales bacterium
CTTGCCGGCATGAAACGGGGAAGCGTTGAGATTGAACAGGATGCGGGCGCCTGCCGCGGCGGCCTGCGTGGCCGGCCCGGGCTGCCAGACATCCTCGCAGATATTGACGGCGGCCAGCACACCGCCGACTTCGAAGGTGCACGGCGCGGTGCCGGCCTCGAAGTAGCGCCGCTCGTCGAACACCTGGTAGTTGGGCAGGCACTGCTTGTGGTAGGAGGCGAGGAGCCGCCCGTCCCGGAACACCCCCGCCGCGTTGAAGCAGCCCGCCTCGCGCATCTCCGGATAGCCGAGGATCACCGTGATGCCCTCGGCCGCCGCGGCCACCTGCCGCAACGCCTCGTCGACACGCCGCACCAGGCTGCGGCGCAGCAGCAGGTCCTCGGGCGGGTAACCGGTGACGGCGAGTTCCGGGAACAGCACCACGTCGGCCGCCATCTCGCCGCGCGCCCGCGCCACCAGTTCCACGATGCGGGCGGTATTGCCCTGCACGTCCCCGACCAGCGGGTTGAACTGGGCCAGCGCGATGCGCGGCAACGCCAAGCCGGTTTTTTCACTCATGGTTCATATCCGCCCCGGGCCAGGGCTCGTCCCTGCCTCCTGCGCGCGTCATTGTCGCCCAATCCCGCGCCGATGTAACGGCACCCCTGCCACGACACGCCGGATCGACCGGCGCGCCCCGGCACACCCATACGCGCTAGAATAACGGCATCGCCCAACGCCCGTGATTGCATGATCATCATTCGCCTCATCCTCTTCTGCCTGCTCGTGCTGCTGGTCGTCGGCGTGGTCCGCCTGCTGCGCGGCAAGTCGGCACCGCGCGAACTGGAATACCGTGAAGAAGGTGCCATGGTGGCCTGCGCGCACTGCGCCCTGCACGTGCCCGAGTCACAGGCGGTGCGCGCCGGCGGCAAGTGGTATTGCAGCGAGGAGCACCGCAGGGCGGCCGGTGGTGACGCCGACTAGCACGGCCGCGGCCGCGGCGGATCCGGCACAGTCGCGCAGAATCCTGCGGCTGTTCAGCTACTACCGGCTGGTGCTCAGCATCCTGCTGCTGGGCCTGTACTCCGGCGCCGGCCTGTTCAGCAACAACTGGGCCTCCTTCGACTTCATCGGTTCCCACGACCCGCGCGCCTACAGCATCGCGGCGCTGCTCTACCTGGCGCAGGCGCTGGTCGTCGCGCTGATCATCGTGGAGCGGGTCCAGCGTTTCACCTTCGCCACGCTGCTGATGGTACTGATCGACATCGTCGCGCTCAGCGCGATGATGTACGCCAGCGGCGGCGTGCAGACCGGGCTCGCCAACCTGATCCTGATCTCGGTCGCGGCCGGCAACATCGTCGTGCACGGCCGGCTCGGCCTGCTGATGGCGGCGGTCGCCAGTCTCGCGATCGGTTACACAACCGTGCTGCTGTCGCTGACCACCCGGCAGGTCCCGCAGGCCTACGTGCAGACCGGCCTGATCGGCGCGTTCTACTTCGCCATCGCGTTCCTGATCCAGGGCCTGGCGCAACGCATCCGGCGCACCGAGGAGGTGGCGCAGGAGCGCGCGCAGGCGATTTCCAAGCTGGAGAAGCTCAACGAGCACATCATCGAGCGCATGCAGACCGGCGTGATCGCCGTTTCCCACAACGGTCTCATCCAGATGGCCAACGTGGCGGCGCGGCGCATCCTCGATCCGCACCGCAGCGATGCGTCCGCGCTCGGCTTCCTGCCGGCGCAGCTGATCGAACTCATGCACCAGTGGCAACGCAACCCGCTGCAGAACATCCCGCCCGTGCAACTGCGGGAAGGCGGTGTGCGCATCCAGACCACGTTCACCCGGCTGGACAACTCCCGCGGCTCGCCGCTGCTGATCTACATGGAGGACGCCACCCGGACGACGCTGCAGGCGCAGCAGCTCAAGCTGGCATCGCTGGGCCGGCTGACGGCCGGCATCGCGCACGAGATCCGCAACCCGCTTGGCGCGATCAGCCAGGCCGCCCAGTTGCTGCACGAATCGCCCGGCATCCCGGAAGGCGACGTACGTCTCACCAATATCATCCTCGACCACTCGCAGCGCATGAACCGCATCATCGAGAACATCCTGGAGCTCAGCCGCCGCAAGAGCGCGCTGCCGCAGGACATCAACCTGGTCAGCTGGGCCGGCGAGGTGGTGCGGGACTGCCTGCAGGGCGCCGGCAATCCGAGGCCGTTGATCACCCTGGAGACCACCGAGAAAAAAATTCCGGTCAGCTGCGACCCGAGCCAGATGCGCCAGGTGCTGAACAACCTGATCGAAAACGGCATGCGCTACAGCGAGAAGCACAGCGGCCGGCGGGCGGTGCGCATCCGCTGCAGCCGCAGCCGCAAGTCTTTGCGCCCCATGATCGAGGTGATCGACGAGGGTCCCGGCATCTCCGAGGAGGTCGCTCCGCAGCTGTTCGAGCCGTTCTATACCACCGAGCCCAAGGGCACCGGCCTCGGTCTCTACCTGTCGCGCGAGATCTGCGAGGCCAACCGGGCGCAGCTGGAATTCGTCAACATGCAAAAAGGCGCCTGCTTCCGTATCCTCTTCGCGGAACCGGAGGGGCACCACGCCCCGAACGCCGCTTCCGGCATTCACTGAGCAAGACATGGCCAACGAACGCAAGGTACTGATCGTCGACGACGAAGCCGACATTCGCGAACTGCTGGAGATTTCGCTCAGCCGCGTGCAGGTCGACACCTGCAGCGCGGCAAATCTCGGCGACGCGCGGCGGCTGCTGGAACAGGCAGCCGGCAGCATCGGACTCTGCCTCACCGACATGCGGCTGCCCGATGGAACCGGCCTGGAACTCATTGCCCACCTGCAGGAGAAGTACCCCGACATTCCGGTGGCCGTCATCACGGCCTATGGCAGCATCGACCTGGCCATCGACTCCCTGAAAGCCGGCGCGTTCGACTTCATCTCCAAGCCGATCGATCTGGAACGCCTGCGCAACCTGGTCACCAATGCACTCAGCCTGTCCGCGCCGAGCACGGCGGCGAACCGGGGCGCCAGCCAAGACAAGCCGATGCTGCACGGCGACTCGGCGGTCATGCAGACGCTGCGCCAGCGCATCGCCAAGGTCGCGCGCAGCCAGGCGCCGGTCTACATCAGCGGCGAATCAGGCAGTGGCAAGGAACTGGTCGCGCGCACCATCCACGCCGAGGGCGCGCGGGCCGACCGCCCGTTCGTGCCGGTCAACTGCGGCGCAATCCCGGGCGAGCTGATGGAGAGCGAGTTCTTCGGCCACCGCAAGGGCAGTTTCACCGGCGCCGTGGAGGACAAGAAGGGTCTGTTCCAGGCGGCGCACGGCGGCACGCTGTTTCTCGACGAGGTGGCGGACCTGCCCATGCCCATGCAGGTGAAACTGCTGCGCACCATCCAGGAAAAGGCCGTGCGGCCGGTTGGCAGCGAGAAAGAGATACCGGTGGACGTGCGCGTGCTGTCGGCGACGCACCGCGACCTCGCCGCCGAGGTGGAGGCCGGCCGGTTCCGGCAGGACCTTTTCTACCGGATCAACGTGATCGAGATCCCGGTGCCGCCACTGCGCGACCACGCCGAGGACATCGCCGGCCTGGCGGCGGGCCTGCTGGAACGGATCGCGGGCGAATGGGGCATGCCGGTGCCGGAACTGCGCGAGGACGCCCTGCGGGCGCTGCAGGACTACCCGTTCCCGGGCAACGTGCGGGAACTGGAGAACATCCTCGAGCGGGCCGTCACCCTCAGCGAGGAGGACCATATCAGCGCCGAGCACCTGCAGCTGCCGCAGGCAACGGCACGCAGCGACGCCGTCGAGGCGCCCGTCTCCACCGACGTGCAGCTGGAGGAGTACCTGTCCGCCATCGAGCGCAAGGTGGTGGAGAAAGCGCTGGAGGAAACGCGCTGGAACCGCACTGCTGCTGCCAAGAAACTGGGCATCTCCTTCCGCGCCATGCGTTACCGCATGAAAAAACTCGGCATCGGCGCCGACGACGAGGATGGCGGCGCGTAATCCGCCACGGCCACCGGGTCTGCCGCACCTTCAAACAAAGCGCACATGAATGCCGTCGCGGCCGGCGCCAGCACCAGGCCGTTGCGGAAGTGCCCGGCGCTGACATACAGGTTCGCATAGGGTTCGACCCGCCCCATGCAGGGCACCCCGTCCGGCGCACCCGGGCGCAGCCCGTTCCAGTGCGCCTTCAGCGGCACCTCGCGCAGCGCCGGCAACATGCGCACCGCCGCTGCATGCAGCGCCTGCTGTGCCGTCGCCGTCACACCGGGCCGGTCACCGACGTACTCCAGCGTGCTGCCGACGAGAATGTGCCCGTCACGCCGCGGGATGAGGTAGCGCCCGTCGCTCAGCACGATACGTTGCAGCAGTCCGGGCGCCGGCTGGAACAGCAGCATCTGCCCCCGCACCGGGGCGATCGCGGCGCCGCAGCCTACCGGCTGCAGCAGGGATGCCGTCCACGCACCGGCGCAGAGGATCACCTCGCCCGCCGCGTGCTGCCGCCCGCCCGCTTCCACGCCGGTCACGCGTGACCCGGATACCAGCACGCGGTCGACGCCGCAGTGTTCCCGCACCGTGACGCGCGGCATCTGCCCCAGCGCCACGCGTAACGCGCGCAGCAGGCGCGGATTGCGGACATTGGCCACGCCCGGCATCCACAGGGCATCCTCGTGGGGCTGCTCCAGCCCGGGCTGGAGCGCCCGGACCTCGTCCGGGCAGATGGATTCGAGCGCGCCGCCGCCTGCCGCCGCCCAGCGGCGGGCCGCCGCGCCGTCCTCGACCTGCAGCATCAGCAGCCCGGTGCGGTCCAGCTCGATGTCGATGCCGGTTTCCGCGGCCAGCTCCTCCGCCAGCAGCGGGTAGGCACGCTGCGCCTCGCCGGCAAGCCGGGATACGGCTGCCGGGTAACGCCACGGGTAGAGCGGCGAGACGATACCGCCACCCGCCCACGAAGCCTCGCGCCCGCAGCCGCCGCGCTCCAGCAACTCGACGCGGCGCCCCGACCGCGCCAGCGCGCGCGCCAGCATCATGCCGATGACACCGCCACCGACGATCAGGACGTCGGGCGATGGGGCGCGGGGGTGTTTTCCGACGGGCATGGAGGCCGATTTCCTACGGGAACGGGTCCGGGCCCTCACTATACTCGCGGCCCGTGCGATATCGAAAACCATGGGCGGCCACGGAATTGCAGGCGCCGGGGAAGGAGCGGGTGAATGAGGCGGGAACAGGGACGTTCGCTGGTCGAGGTGCTGGCCGTGCTGTCGATCCTGGGCATACTCTCGCAGGACGTGGCGGACGCCTGGCGGCAGTCCGTCGCGCGCACCCAGGCGCGCGTCACCGCGGCCGGGCTGGCAGACGCGGTCCGGCTGGCCCGCGCCAGCAGTGTCTCACTGCGCCAGCCGGTGACCATGTGTCCCGGCGATGGCGGGGACCGCTGCGCCGGGACCTGGCGTGGCGGCGTGCTGGTGTTCGCGGACGGCAACGGCAACGGCCGGCGGGAGGCCGGCGAGAACATGCTCCGGCACGTGCACGTGGCCGCCGAACGCGGCTCGATCTCCTGGCGCTCGTTCCGCAATCGTGGCTGGCTGCAATTCAGGCCGCTGGGCCACACGGCCCAGCAGAACGGCACCTTCGTCTACTGCCCGGTCAGCGGCAATGCGCGCCACGCCGCGGCGGTCATCGTCAACAAGCTGGGACATGCACGGGTCGCGCGAGACCGGGACGGGGATGGATTCGTGGAGATGGCGAGCGGAAAGCCGGTGACGTGTTGACGGGGTCCTGTCCGGGTTTCCCCGACACGGCGGGCGCCGGGCGAGATCAGCCGACCTCTTTCAGGCGCAGCTCGCGCGGCATGGAGAACACGATATTCTCGGCGCGGCCCTGCATTTCGACCGGGGTTTCCACGCCCCATTCGTGCAACTGCGACACCACCTCGCGCACCAGCAGCTCGGGCGCGCTGGCGCCGGCGGTGACACCGACCGACTTCGCACCGGCCAGCCAGGCGCGGTCGATGTCGGCGGCACTGTCGATGAGGTAGGCGCGCGCGCCGAGCCGCTCGGCGATCTCGCGCAGCCGGTTGCTGTTGGAACTGTTCGGGGAGCCCACCACGAGCACCAGGTCGCACTCTTCGGCGAGGGCCTTCACCGCATCCTGACGGTTCTGGGTGGCGTAACAGATGTCATCCTTGCGCGGTCCGCGGATGTTGGGGAAACGTTCCCGCAGCGCGTCGATGACCTTCGCGGTGTCGTCCACCGACAGGGTGGTCTGGGTCACGTAGGCGAGGTGATCGGAATCACGCACGGCGAGCCGCGCGACGTCTTCGGCATCCTCGACCAGGTAGATATCGCCCCCCTGGCCGCGGTCGTACTGTCCCATGGTGCCCTCCACCTCCGGGTGGCCGGCGTGACCGATGAGGATGCACTCGTGGCCGTCACGGCTGTAGCGCGCGACTTCCATGTGCACCTTGGTGACCAGCGGGCAGGTGGCGTCGAACACCTTGAACTGCCGGCGGCGCGCTTCCTCCTGCACCGCGCGGGAGACGCCGTGGGCGCTGAAGATCACGATGCAGTCGTCGGGAATCTCGTCCAGTTCATCGACGAATATCGCGCCGCGGGAGGTCAGGTCGTCCACGACATAGCGGTTGTGCACCACCTCGTGGCGCACGTAGATCGGCGGGCCGAACACCTCCAGGGCGCGGTTGACGATCTCGATCGCGCGGTCGACGCCGGCGCAGAAGCCGCGCGGATTGGCCAGCCTGGCCTGCCGGGTGCTCATGGTTCAGGACTCCGCGATGGGACGCACATCGATGACATGCACCCGGAACAGGATATCACGGCCCGCCAGCGGGTGATTGAAGTCCACCCGCACGAGGTTGCCCTCGATGGCCCGCACCACGCCCGGCAGTTCGTTGCCACCGGGATCGGTGAAGGCGAGCATCAGGCCCTCTTCCGGGTCCACGTCCGCAGGCAACCGGTCGCGCGTGAAGGTGTGCACGTTGTTCGGGTTGGGCGCGCCGAAGGCAGCCGCCGCCGGTACGTGCAGTTCCTGCTCGGCGCCGGCCGCGAGACCCTCCAGCGCTTGCTCGAAACCGGGCAGCAGGCTGCCGTCCCCCCAGCGGAATGTCGCCGGCGCCTTGCCGAAGGTGGTGTCCACCTCGGTGCCATCAGCCAGGCGCAACGCGAAGTGCAGGGTCATCTGCATGCCGGGACCGGCACGATGCGGACCGCTCACCGGGACCGCTCCGGCCGGAACATGTCGACGAGGATCATGCCGGCGCCGATGGTGATGGCCGAATCGGCCAGGTTGAATGCCGGGAAATACCAGCGCTGGTAATGCACCGAGATGAAATCGATCACGTAACCGAGCATGACCCGGTCGTAGAGGTTGCCCAGCGCGCCACCCAGGATCAGCGCCAGCGCCACGGCAAGCCAGTGTTCGTCCGGCGCCAGGCGTGCCAGCCAGATCACCAGCACGACGCTGATCACGGCCGCCACGACGATGAAGAAGATGCGTTGCCAGCCACCCGCGTCGGCCAGGATGCTGAAGGCGGCGCCGGTGTTGTGTACCAGCGTCAGGTCGAGCACCGGCAGCACGGTGACCGGCTCGGCGTACTGGAGCAGCGCCGTCGCCAGCATCTTGGTGCCGAGATCGAGCACGATCACCACGGCGGACAGGAGCAGCCAGCGCAGCATGGGCGCGCCCTTCCCGCCCGCGGCGTGATGTTCCGGTGCAGTCATGACGGGCTCAGGCAACGCGGCGGTCTTCGCCCGGGCCGGCAACGTTGCTGACGCAGCGGCCGCAGATCTCCGGATGCGC
>JBFKKR010000115.1:0-7792 GCA_041682035.1 Pseudomonadales bacterium
GCTGCCCGGCCGACCGCGCCGCCGCGGTGGTGGCGGCGCTGGTGACGGCGCACCCTTACGAGGAGCCGGCATGGGACCTTTACCCCTTGCTGGACCCACGGTCCTGAACGTGTCCGCGTACGAGTTTCCCGACAGCCGCATCGCCCTGCTCGTGAAGGCGCCGGAGCCCGGTCAGGTGAAGACGCGGCTCGCGCCGCTGCTCGGCGCGGAGGGCGCGGCCGCCTTTCTCGACGGCGAGATCCGCCGGCTGGCGAGCTGCCTGCACGAGGCGGCCCTGGCGCCGGTGGAAGTGTGGGCGGGTGGCGATGCCGGCCATGCCGTCTTCCGGGATCTGGCCGAGGCCTACGGCTGGCGCATCCACCGGCAGCCGGACGGTGATCTCGGTGAGCGGATGCGGGTCGCGGCCAAGTTTGCGCTGCTGGATTCCGGCAGCGTGCTGCTGATCGGCGCCGACTGCCCGCAGATGGGTGCGGCCTACCTGCGCATGGCGCTGCAGGCGCTGGAGAACCGTTGCGGCGCCGTCATAGGCCCGGCGCAGGATGGCGGTTACGTCCTGCTCGGCGTGCGCGAGGTGGACAAGGCGCTGTTCCGCGGCATGAAATGGAGCACCCCGTCGGTGCTGGCGGACACCCGCGCGCGGCTGCGGGCGCTGGGCTGGCTGTGGCAGGAACTGCCGACGCTGCGCGACGTGGACACGCCGGAGGATTACCTGGCGTTATTTCCACCCTCCTAGTTCGGTGGCATGTTCGTCAGGCTGAAGCCTGACCCACGCTGTAGGCCGGAGTTCACTCTGACGACAACAAGAAGCCAGACCGCCTTATTACGCCAGCCTGGCATCCTCACGGCGGTTTTCCCGCTCGATCTCGTTGACCAGCATGGCGATGCGCTGGCTGGTGCGCCCGTCGAGCTGCTGGAACTCGATGCCGCACCGGGTCATCTGCTGCTGGCGGTGAAAGACGGCGTGCCGCATCACCGCGCGGCACTCGAAATCGCCTTTCCCGGGTACCTGCACGTAGCAGCGATGGAACACTTCGTTCTTCTGCGCCGGGGGGTCGAGCAGCCCGGCGACGCGGACCTTCATGCCGGTCGCCGACAGGTCCATCACTTCCGCAACCAGCGCTTCCGGGCGCCCGGCGGTTTTCATCTGCGCCTGCGCGCCCATGCCGCGCCGCAGGTAGACGCGGAACGCGTTGCGCCGCTGCATGTAGACCAGTTCGGAGGGGAAGGGCACTTTGTAGATGCGCCTCCCGTCGTGCTTGCCGTGACCGCTGATGACATTGTTCAGGGCGATGACCTCCACGCCCTGCAGGTTGGCGCGGATCGTGAAGCGCTCCAGCGCCATGGCGTGCTGGTCGCCGCTCGTGGGGCTGAGCCCGTCGAGGATGAAGAACCGGTTGTCGCGGTCGGAACGGATCACCATGCTGGCGTAGAGCTGGGTGTTGCCCTCGAACGCGATGGTGAGATTGCAGCGGCGCGTGATCAGGTCCTGCAGGGCGCCGTGCACCTCGCGGGCATTTCGCAGGATGCAGTCGCGCGGCACCTGCTGGACAATTTCGCTGACTTCCCTGTGAAACTTCATGGGTGACGCCGGTGTATTGCTCGCTCCAGTTTAACCCAACGCGGTTTCTGCGCGTCTGCTTCCCCGGTCATGTCAGTCCGGCCCGGCGAGCGTGCCGCTGCAGGCCCTGCACGAGCCGGAAGATCTCCCGCTCCTCGTGCTGGGAGACGTCACGGAACTGGATCCCGAACGTGGTCGCGGCGATGCTGGCGTTGGGTTCCACGAAGCGGATGTCCCCGGGCACGCTGGCCGGGGAGAATCCGGGGACCTCTATCTCGCAGCGTTCGAAGGGTTCGCCCGAGCGGATTTCAGGATTGATGCTGCCGGATGCGCGCACCTTGCAGCCGGTGCCGGAAAGGTCCAGCAGGCGGCCCTTGATGGGCCGGTCCCGGTAGCTGCCGTACAGGCGGATGGCGGCCCGCAGCGAAGGCGGGACCTCGATGCGGAAAGCGCCGCGGCGCTGGCTGTAATGGATGGCGTCGGGGTAGGGAACCTTGCTGAGCACGGCGTCGCGGTGCAGTTGCGTGCCCTGCTCGCGCAGGTGCCGCAGGCTGAATTCCGAACCGAGCACGTGCGCTTCGATGAGAAACTCGCGGCCGTCACGCAGCTTGCGGTTGCCGCCGGCCGGCGTGAGTTCATCCATCAGGAACATCTTCTGTTCGGCGGAAGCATCCAGGATGATCGTGTTGTAGGAATCCTCCTCGCCGGCGAAGCGCAGTGCCACGGGCGTGCGCTGGGTCTTCAGCGTGTGCAGCAGGCGATGGATCTGCGCGGGCTGCGTCCAGGTGTTCTGGAGGCGGTCAGCGAGTGCGTCGGGCTGCCTGTTGCGGGATCTGAACAACGCCATGCCGGCCTCTCCATGATTCCGGGCAGGATACCCCGAACCGGCGCGCCGGGTTAATCAGGCGCGGGCAATTTCGCCCCCGTCCCCACTGTTGCCGGCGCGGCCGCCGCGGCCGTACAGGCGGGGTGCGTCGACCTGGCCGCGCAGGATGTCCAGCAACTGGCTCAGCGACTGGCGGCTGCGGGAGATGATGCGGCCGTTGACGAGGTTCTCGCGGTGCGCGGTGCGCAGCGAAGCGTGCAGTTTCTCCCAGGCTTCCGCGAGTCCGGAATCCTCGTCGCGCGCGGCGGCATCCCGCACGAACTGCCCGAAGGCCCGGCTCCCCGCGTCGACGCCGGCGCCACGGGCCCACGCCGAGCGCGCTGCGCCGGCACGTTCGACTGCATCGAGGGCGAGGGTCTTTGCGCGGGTGACGCGCTCGATGGCGGTCACGTCGCGTTCGGTGAGGGCCGTGCGTTCCTGTCCCAGCAGTTCCACCAGTTGTTCGACGACGTGGTGTTCTGCCAAAAGCAGTTGCCTGAGTTGCGCGTAGTCCCGATCCATGGTGTGCGCTCCTTCCTTTTCAGGGGGTCTAGCTGCCGAGACTGCGCTCCAGGTTGACCAGCTTGGCGGCGATCCGCTCAGCGTTGATCTCGAAGCGCCCTTCGGCGATGGCGGTGCGGATTTCCTCCACCCGCTGTTCGTTCACTTCCGGCAAATCACGGATGCTGGCTTCCAGTTGCTGCAGGACCTGGACGGCCGGGCTCAGTTCGACGGTGTCATCGGAGGACGGGTTGCTGCCCTCCGCACCCTGGCGCGCAGCCGCCTGGCCGCGCGAGGCGGAGTCGCTGCCGCGGCTCTGCGAGACGCTGCCCTGGTTCTGGTTGGGGCCGTTGATGCCCTTGAAGTCAATTGCCATGATCTGCCTGCCCTGGTTCAGGATGCGCCTGCTGCTCCTCTACCGCCTTTATATCGACGGCGTTTTGCGGAACTTTAGCATTCATCGTCCTGAAATTCCTTTTTTCCTTGCAATTCATAGAGGTACGCTTAGAGCGGAACCTGCACCTCGCCACTGCCGTGCACCACGGCGGAGACCACGCGGCCGGACCGCCGGTTGCGGACCTGGATGCGCTCGCCGAGGGCGCCATCGGACAGCGCGACCCCTTCCATCTGCACCCGCACGGTCTCGTTCTCCGCGACGATCTGCACCGCCTCGCCGCGCCGGATGAGCCGGGGCAGGGCGATGGCACGCGTCTCGATCACCCGGTTGATGCCCACCGGCCGCTTGACCACCATGCCGACCAGTTCCTCCGGGTCGGTGAAATAACCGCGCCGCAGTTCGTCGAGTTCCTGCTCGGTCACCATCAGGTCCGCCGGCGTGATGATCTCGCCGCGCCCCATCGGGCGCGCACTGACCACCACCTCGCGCAGGGCGCGGATGCGGCCGGTCACGTAGATGTTCCAGGGATATTCGCCCACGCACGACATCTTCACCGCCACCCGGCCGGGCGCGATGCCCTGCGGGGGCGCCGAGAGGCTCAGCGCTGCGCCGCAGTCGGCCAGTTGCAGGCGCGGATCGGGCGGGTCCACCTGCACCTCGTAGCGGGTCTCCTCCGCCGGCCAGGCCGCCACCCGTTCCTCGAGGAACATGCGCGCGTATTCGCGGATCTGCTCCGGGACCAGCAGGCCGGTTTCTTCCGCGACCGGCGCCGGCCGCATGGCCGCGCCGGAGGTTCCCGGCAGCGGGCTGGCCTCGGCGGCCGGCAGTTGCAGTCCCGTCAGGATCAACAGCAGCGGCAGCAGCCAGCTGCGCCACAGGGGGGACGGATTCAAGCGTGCGTCCTGCATCGGATTCTCCTGGTCGCTCTTTTTCGCCTATCCTTGGGCGGTAAGGACCACGGCGCCGGAATTCCGGCAGCCGGGCGGTTTACCCGGAATGAATGCAAGGCTCATGCCGGAACGGGGGAATCCGTGACGAGTATCCTGGACGGCGTCGATCAGAGAACCCAGCTGGTAGGCAAGAACCGGCTGGAACTGCTGCTGTTCCGGCTCGGCGGGGACCAGCTTTACGGCATCAACGTGTTCAAGGTGCGCGAAGTGGTGCCGTGTCCGCCGCTCAACGCGATTCCCCGCGCCCACCCGGCGGTGCGCGGGGTGGCGACCATCCGCGGCAATACCATCACGGTGCTCGACCTCAATTTCGCCATCCAGCGGCCGGCGCTGGAGAAGCTCGACAAGGCCTTCGTGATCATCACCGAGTACAACAACAGTACCCAGGGGTTCCTGGTGGACCGGGTCGAGCGCATCGTCAACATGAACTGGGAGGAGATCAAGCCGCCTCCCTCCGGCTCGGGCGACGAGCATTTCCTGACCGCCATCACCCACGTGGGCGAGGAGATGGTGTCCGTGCTGGACGTGGAGCAGATCCTGGACGAGGTGGCGCCACGCCAGGAGGAGATCTCCGAGGGTGTCGTGAAGCAGGACGTGGTGGACAAGGCCCGTTCCATGGAGGTCCTCACCTGCGATGATTCCATGATCGCGCGCAAGCAGGTGGCCAGCGTGCTCGGCAAGTTCGGCGTCCGGGTCACCACGTTCTCCGACGGCAAGCAGACCCTGCAGCACCTGCGGGAACTGGCCAACGCCGGCGTGGACGTCGCGCAGAAGTACGTCATGCTGATCTCCGACATCGAGATGCCGGAGATGGACGGCTACACGCTGACCGCGGCCATCCGCAGGGACGAGCGCATGAAGGACCTCTACATCATGCTGCATTCCTCCCTCAGCGGCGTGTTCAACACGCCCATGGTGGAGAAGGTCGGCGCCAACGACTTCCTGCCCAAGTTCCAGGCCGACGAACTGGCCGAGAGCGTGCAGGAGCGGATCCGCTCCCTCGGCATGGAGCTGCCGGTCCCACCCGGCGACGGCTGACGCCGTTCGCTGCCGCCCGGGCGGCAAGCTGCCGCCACCGGGGGCGGCAATACAGCCCCCGGGAACGCACCCCGCGGCGCCGCTGATATATTCAAATCATTGATCTGTAAGCCAATGATGTAGTTGGCACGGGGATTGCTCACTGTCCTGCAGGCACACCGGCATGGCCGGCAGGAATGCAACGATGAGCATCAATTTCGACAAGGCCCTCGGCATACACGACGACGCCATGCTGCTGCGCTCGAAGCGTGCGGAAATCCTTGCGAACAATATCGCCAACGCGGACACCCCGGGCTTCGAGGCCCGCGACGTGGACTTCAAGGCCATCCTGCGTGCGCAGGGCGGTGGTGACCGTGGCGACCTGAAAACCACCCACGGACGGCATTTCGACACCGGCGAATCCGGCAACACCGGCACCGGGCTGCTGTTCCGCAATCCGCTGCAGCCGGCGCTGGACCAGAACACCGTCGACGTCGAGCACGAGAAGGCGGAATTCGCCCGCAACGCGCTGCAGCACCAGGCCAGCTACACGTTCCTGAACGGCAAGTTCAAGGGACTGAAGCACGCCATCACCGGACAGCGGAGCTAGGAGGTCAGTCATGTCCCTGTTGAAGGTTTTTGACATCGCCGGGTCGGGCATGAGCGCGCAGAGCCTGCGCCTGAACACCGTCGCCAGCAACCTGGCCAACGCCAACACGGTGAGCAGCAGCATCGACAAGACCTACCAGGCGCGTCACCCGGTTTTCCAGGCGATCCAGGACCAGTACATGACGATGAGCGAGGAACTGGACACCAGCGGCCAGGGCGTGCAGGTGCTCGGCATCGTCGAGGACAAGGCGGAGCCGCGGCCGATCTACCAGCCTGACCACCCGCTGGCGAACGAGGACGGCTACATCTTCATGCCGGATATCAACGCGGTGGAGGAGATGGCCGACATGATTTCCGCTTCGCGCGCGTTCCAGACCAACGTGGACGTGATGGATGCGGCGAAGCAGATGATGCAGCGGGTGCTGCAGCTCGGACAGTAACAACGGTTCATACGGAAAGGGAATTCCAAGCATGAACGACATTTCAGCAGTCCAGTCGGACGCCAACGCCACCCTGCGTGAGCTGACGGCGCGTTCCGACAAGAAGGATCCCAAGGACGACAAGACGCTCTTCCTCGAGCTGATGATCGCGCAGATGGAGAACCAGGACCCGCTCAATCCGCAGGAAGGCGGCGAGTTCCTGGCCCAGTTGGCGCAGTTCAGCACGGTGGAGGGCATCGAGAAACTCAACAACAAGTTCGAGACACTGGCCGGGCAGCTGCGCTCCAGCCAGGCGCTGTCGGCGACCGCGCTGGTCGGCCGCAAGGTGGGCGTGAGCACCTCCTACGGCACGCTGAACGAGAAGGGGCTCAGCGGCACGATCTCGCTGCCGGAAAGCACCACGAACCTGCGCGTCGACATCTTCTCGCCGACCGGCCAGCTGGTGCAGCAGATTCCGCTGGGTTCGGCGAGCGCCGGTGAGGTGCCGTTCTACTGGAACGGTTACGACAACGGCGGCAACCGCCTGCAAAGCGGGGAATACCACGTCAAGGCGTTCGCCACCATCGACGGCGAACAGGAACAGGTCGGCACCCGCATGGGCGCCAACGTCGACAGCGTCACCATCAACAAGGATGGCAGCCTGACGCTGAACGTCGCCGGCGTCGGGCCGGTGCCCTTCAGGGACATCAGGGAACTTCAGTAAACCAGGGAAGGAGATACTGAAATGGCTTTCAACACCGCACTTTCCGGCCTGCGCGCCGCGAACTCCGATCTCAGCGTGATCGGCCACAACATCGCCAACGCCAGCACGGTGGGCTTCAAGGCCTCCCGCGCCGAGTTCGCCGACGTCTATGCGACCTCGATCCTCGGTACCGGCCGCCTGGCGATCGGTTCCGGTACGCTGCTGGCGGACGTCACGCAGCAGTTCGGCCAGGGCAACATCACGTTCACCAACAACGTGCTGGACCTGTCCATCAACGGCAACGGCTTCTTCATCCTGAACGAGGCCGGGGCGACCAGCTACGGGCGCGCCGGGCAGTTCCAGCTCGACAACCAGGGCTTCGTCGTCTCCAACCAGGGCAAGCGGCTGCAGGGATTTTCAGCGGACGCCTCGGGCAACATCTCCGGCGTGTCCGGGGACCTGCAGATCAACGTGCAGACCCAGCCGCCGCAGCAGACGACCGAGGTGAGCGGCGCCTTCAACCTGAACGCGCAGCAAACTCCCAAGGCATTCGGCAACCGCAGCAGCGCCGGTAACAGCATCGGCGTGGCGCAGGCGGGGCTATCGAACGGCTATCCCGCCGAGACCATCGAGTTCACCGACATTGATGGCACGACCCAGTCGCTGACCATTCCGGCGGGGCCGCCAGGCCAATCAGCTGCCCAGATCGCGACGCTCGCAAACGCGCTGCCCGGTGTGGCAGCGGGCGCCACCAACTCCGCGACGCTGAGCAA
>JBFKKR010000116.1:0-7748 GCA_041682035.1 Pseudomonadales bacterium
AAGCGCTTGATGCTGCGCAGGATCTCCCGCTCGCGGTTCCTCGTCATGGCCTCGCGCGCGGCCTCGTTGAGCTGCTCGTGGGCGACGGCGAGGTCGGCCTGGCGCTCGGCGATGATGGCGGAGATCTCCTCGGCGATGGCGGGGCGTTCGCGCAGGACTGATTCGAAACCCTCGCGGGAGAGCCGGTAACACTCCACGTCCGTCACCGCGATGACGCTGGCGGCGCGCGGCGCGCCGGTCAGCAGTCCCATCTCGCCGAAGTAGCTGTCGTCCCGTCCCGGCTCCAGGCGCGCCAGCTTGCGCCGGTGCCCCTGCTCCGATTCCAGCACCACGTCCACGCTGCCCTCGACGAGGATGTACAGCCAGTGTGCAACCGAGCCCTGTCGCGTGACGACATCGTCTGCGACGAAAGGCGTGTACAGCAGCTTCTCCGCCAGCATGCGCAGTTCCTCCGCGTCCATGGTGCGGAACAGCAGCACGCCGCGCAGCAGCTGGACGCGCTCGTCGATGGTACGCAGGCGCTGGCGCTCCTCCTTCTGCTCGTCCTCGTTGATGACATGCAGGTTCTGGGAGGGGTAGGCGAGCGGAATCCCGGCCCGTTTCAGCGCCGCGAAGATGCGGCTGCGCATGGCCGAGTCCGTGGGGTCGTCGACGTGCAGGTTGGTCAGCCAGTAGCGCACCGCGTAGCGGATGACGCTGTCGTTGATGTCCATGGTCACGCAGTTGGGTGGCGGCGTGGCGGCCACGTTGGGCACGTTCGCGCGCGTCAGCGCCTCCTCGATCACGCGCATGACGCGGCGTGGCGATACCTCCAGGCCGATGCTGAACCAGACCCAGCGGCGCCACTGGTTCGGCTCGCCGGTGCGGCGGCCGAGAATGGCGAACTCGCGCTTGGTCAGCATGCTGTTGGGAAACACCACGGTCTCCCAGTTGCGCGTCTCGATGGAGATCGAGCGCCAGCGGATGTCGACCACCCGGCCGATCAGGTCGCCGACCTGGATCCAGTCGTTGACCCGGATCGAGTCATCCAGCTGCAGCGCGACCCCGCCGAGGATGTTGCCGAGCGTCTCCTGCAGTGACAGCGCCAGCACGGCCGTGATCACCGCCGAGGTGGTCACGATGCTGCTCAGGTCCACGCCGGTCTGCGACAGGCGGTAGATGGCCCAGACGATGTAGCCGATGATGGCGAGGATGTCTTCGAGGATGCTCGGCGGGGCGAAGTGCAGCCGCGGCATCACCACGTGGAAGAGCAGGCCGCCCACCAGGCGGATGACGGCGATGCCTTCGATCAGGATACCCACCTGCCGTGCCGGGTTCGGCGGTTCATCGCCCGCCAGGATCTGGAAAGCGGTGCCGCCGATCAGCAGCAGCAGGCCGAGCGCGAAAAGCAGCATGGAACTGCGCGTGGACTCGCGCTGGTCCGGCGCCGCGCGCAGGAGCACCAGTGCGAGCAGGAGCACCAGTGGCAGCAGCACCCACGTGCCGGCGCTGGCCAGTGAGTCGGCCATTGCCGGGAGCAGGGCGGGCTGCGTCGTGGTCATGGAGTCCAGTTTAGCCGCCGTATGAAAAGGGGTCGGAGCCCTTCACGCATCCGGCTCGGGCCTGGCGGGCGCCGCTGGCCTGCGCGGCTTCGTGCGCTGTGCGGCGTGGTAACTGCCGGCTTCGGTCACCTTGCCGAGATCCAGCGCGGCGGCGTGCTGCACCAGCACGTGGAAGTTGAGCAGGGTGAAGGCAGGCTCGCCTTTTGCCGTCCTGCGCGATTCCTGTCGTGCGAGGGCCTGGCCGTGCAGGCAGCGGATGCGCGCGAGGGTCTTGCGTTCCAGTTCGCGGGCGAACTCGACGCGGCCGGTGGCGGCCAGTCCTTCCTCCTCCGGCTCGAACAGCACCAGGGTCAGTCCCGATACCGTCGCCTGGACGATGCCGCCGTGCCGGCGGGCGAGTTCCAGGTAGCGTTCGCCCATGGGGAGGTCCTCGAGCGAGCCGCTGTCGGAGATCAGCAGGGCGTAGTCCAGCTTGCGCACGCTGCGCGCCGAACCGCCGCCGGGTGCCGTTGCCGCCGGGATGGCGGCCCCGCCGCTTGCGGCGTCCGGCAGTCCGCCGCCGGGCGGATCAGCCGGCCCGGCGGGCACTTCCGCGGCACCGGAACTGCCGGGCGGGATCCTGTTGCGGCGGAGCAGGCGGGCAATCCAGGCGAACATGGCAGGGGCGCGTACCGGGTGGGGGCTGGGCGGGGGTTGATCAGGCGGCAATGTTCGTCTGATCCGCGGCCGAATTCAACGCGGAACAGGCAGAATCCGGAAAAATCCGGGCCGGCAGGCCTGTCCACGGCCGGAACCGGCCAGCAGCTGGTCTCCTGGGCGCCGCTCAACCGGCCGGATGAAAAAAGATGCCAGCACGGCTCGTTTTCGGGCTAGCCTGATCCATGTAAAGTCACTTTGACAGCTTTTGTTGCAAACCCGCACGCAGGGGATTGGATGATACTCACTGAGTTGTGCGCGGGCTCGTACCTGCTCCAGGTCGAGGACATCGGCGTCGCCTGGATGTTCAATGCGGTACCGGACGCCAGCAAGTTCCTGATCCAGCGGAAACTGCCGATCAACGGCATCGTCATGGCGGATTCCCGCCTGCAGCACGGCCTGTGCTGCAATCTGGTCGAGTTCCCGCTGCTGCATGCGCTGTTCAACCGGGGCATGATCTTCCGCGGCGAGAAACCGCAACTGGTCGGGACATCGCACCAGTTGCGCTCCGCCCAGCGTGGGTTCGTCCGCTCCTTCTACGGGGTCACCAGCGAGGCGGAGGCCGAGCGCTGTGGGCTCTCCCGCGAACAGGCGCGGCAGCTGATGGCGGAGATCCGTGGGCTCAGCATCAACGGCATCAACCCGGCCAGCGCCTACCTGCGGACGCTGCGGCTCAGGCCGCTGGAGAGCGTGCCGGACGCCAGCACCGCCAGCCGCTTCAGGGGCCTGCGGATCCACAAGCGCGACGTGAACGTTTTCGAGGTCAGCTACGGCGGGCAGCGCGAAGTCATCGACTGCAACATCCGCGACGGCTACGCCTACAAGCCGCCACTGAAGATCGATGTGAAGAACATTCCGCTCACGCTCTTCCAGGTGATCGATACCGGCGAGGAGGATGGCTTCTCGCCAAAGAGCTGCATGCACACGGTGATCCAGTGGCGTGACAAGATCATCTGCGTCGACCTGCCGATGAACGCCTCCTACCTGCTGGAGAAGATCTCGGTGAGCCGTTTCGAGATCGACGCGGTCGTGTTCACCCACTGCCACGACGACCATATCGGCGATTTCTCGATGCTGCTGCAGGTGGCGCGCAAGGTGAAGGTGATCTGCCCGCGCATCGTCTGGCACACGATCCTGCACAAGTCCGCCGCGGTGCTGGCCATCCCGGTGCGCGAACTGGAGAAGAATTTCGATTTCATGCCGATCGAGTACGGCGAGGAACTGAACTACAGCGGGCTGCGCATCGAGGCGCACCCGTCGATCCACCCGGTTCCCTGCGCGGTCTACCGCTTCAGCGCCATGGTGCGCGGGCAGTGGAAGACCTACGCGCACATGAGCGACATCCTGAATTTCAAGCGCTGCGAGGCCATGGTCCGCGCGGGCGTGATCGACCGCACGCGGTTCGAGGAGTACCGCTCCTTCCTGCTGGCCCGCGCCGACATCAAGAAGGTCGATGTCGGCACACCGAACGGTCAGGAGATGATTTCCGTGCACGGTCACTGGCGCGATTTCATCAACGACAAGTCCGAGCACATCGTTCTCGGGCATATCACCGAGGAGGCGCTGGACCCGGTGGCGCGCGTCCGGGTCGGGCAGATGGCCGCGCCCGGTTCGAGCCGCGACCTCAGCGCCGAGTTCAACTATTCCTACCTGGACAAGTACGTCGAGCGCGCCATCCGGCTGCTGGGAGACTACGTCTTCAACCTGCTGCAGGATGATGTCGATGTCGGTCATGTCGATCGCGACCAGTTGCTGGACAGCATCCGGCTGCTGTCCAACCAGGAGATCCGCCTGATCCAGCCGAACACGCCGTTCCTGAAAGCCGGCGAGGAGGCGACCCACGTCGACCTGGTGGTCAGCGGTATCGCCTCGATCTGGCTGGACGGCGACGACGGGGTCGTGCGCCTCGCCGGCGTACAGGCGGGCGATGTCATCGGCGAGATGGGCGTGCTGACCGGTGGGCGGCGCAACGCATCGATCCTGGCCGAGACCTACCTGCGCGTGCTGCGTATTCCGGGCCAACTGTTCCGCGAGGAGCTGTTCAACCTCGGTATCGTCAAGGATGATGGTCACGGCGGCATCAAGGGCATCCTGCCGCGCATCTGGGAACAGCGCGGCGTACTGCAGCGCTACCCCATGCTCGCCGACGGCGTACCGCTGTTCGTGCAGAACCGGATCGCCCAGTTCGCCACCCGCCGTACCGTCGCCCGCGGCCGGACGATCTGTGACAACCGCACCCGTGACCTGATCATCGCCGTCGAGCCGGACGCGCTGGCGGTGCGGGATGATCACGGCAGCCAGGTTGCCATCGACCCGTCCGAGGCGGTGTTCGGCGAGTCCGGCATCCTGGCGCTGCGCACGCCGAAATTCTCGGTGCAGGCGCAGCGCCGCACCGAGGTGCTGGTGCTGTCGGAACAGCGCGCGCGCTGGCTGCGTGGCATCCCGCTGATGCGCCTGCGTTTCCGCGAGCACGCCGAGCGGCGGGTATTAAGGCTGAAGCGCAGCGCAGCCGGGCGGCACTGACCGGGTTCAGGAAGCGCTGGCGATGGTGGCGGCCTCGAGCCACCGGCGCAGGCGGCCGGAATCGCCGAGCGGGGTGAGCTTGCCGTAGGAATCCAGCAGCACCACCACCAGTGGCCGCCCGGCCATCTCGACGTTCATCACGAGGCAGCGCCCGGCCTCGTTGAGGTAGCCGGTCTTGCTCAGCGTGATGTGCCACTGCGTCTTGCCGATGAGGCGGTTGGTGTTGTTGTACTGCAGGGGCGCGCGCCGGCTCCAGGGACGGACTTCGGCGCTGCGGGTGGTTGACGCGTCGCGGATCAACGGGTACTGCCCGGCGGCGCGGACCAGCAGCGCCAGGTCGCGCGCGGTGGAGACATTGCGCTGGTTGAGGCCGGTGCTGTCGACAAAGCGCGTGTTGTGCATTGAAAGCACCTGCGCCTTGCGGTTCATCGCCGTGATGAACGCTTCCGGGCCGCCGGGGTGGCTGCGCGCCAGCGCGCTCGCGGCCCGGTTCTCGGAGGACATCAGCGCGAGTTGCAGCAGTTCCTCGCGGGTCAGGGTGGCGCCGACCTGCAGCCGGGAACCGGTGCCCTTGTGGAAATCCTGGTCCAGCTTGCTGATGGTGATTCGTTCATCCGGGTCGAGTCCGGCATCGAGCGTCACGATGGCCGTCATCAGTTTCGTGATGGACGCGATGGGCACCTGCTCGTCGGCGGCCTTGGCGTAGATCTCGTTGCCGGCGGCATCCAGCACCAGCACGTGTCGCGAGCGCAGCTGCAGCTTCGCGCGATCGAGCTGACTCCAGCCGGACGGGCTGCTGCGCGCGAGCGTTTCCGTGGCGGAGCCTGCCGGTGTTTCCTGCGCGGCGGCCACGGAAGCACCCCAAAAGAGCAGGATAAAGGCCAGGGTCGAAACGTTCATGTCCTCGGGAACCGGTCGGCGCTATCGCGTGAATACACAGTTAAATTATCGGACGAAAGCGGCTGCACGTACAGTCCGGCACTTTCCTCGTGGCCGGTTCTCGCCAGGACTTGCGGGACGAGCGACTTCGGCGGATGCTTCGTCACCAGCGGAACGCCCGTACCGGCGGCCGCCATTTCCCATCAGTCCGGGGAGGACCTGCCATGTTTCACAGATCGTACCGTGCCCTGCTGCTTTGCCTGGTCCTGGCGGCGATGTCGCTGGCGGGCTGCGCCACCATGGGCCGCGACTTCCCGTCCGGCATGGTGTCGGAACTCCAGGTCGGGAAGACCACGCAGGAGCAGGTGCGCGCCATGTTCGGCAGGCCCTGGCGGGTCGGCGTCGAGAACGGCCAGCGTACCTGGACCTACGCCACCTACCGCTACAGCCTGGTCGAGATGTTCGCGCGGTCCTTCACCGAGGACCTGGTCCTGCATTTCGACAACCGCGGCGTGGTTTCCTCCTACGCCTACAACTCGACCCGGCACCAGCAGTAGCCGGTCATTGCGCGGCCGGCGCGTCGGCTGGTGATGCGCCGGCCGGTGCTGCCGGGCCGGCGGGAGGGGCCGGCGTGAGCGTGGCGTCCGTCGCCTCGACGCGCGTCGCCATGGCGGTTTCCTGCTGCCAGCGGGTTTCCGCCTCCAGCAGGTAGGGCTGCAGTACCGGTGCCATCGATTTCAGCACCTGCGTCGGCAGCGCCGACGTGAAGCGGTAGTTGCGGGCCGCGTCGCCCGGCACGAAGGCGGTCAGCGTGCCGAAGTGGCGGTCGCCGAGGAAGAACACCAGCGTCGCCGTGCGGCTCAGCGCGCGCGACTTCACCTTCTGGCCGCCGCTGCCCAGCACCAGCCGGTTGTCGCCGGTGCCGGTCTTGCCGCCCATCTCCAGCACTCTGCCCGCGGCATCGACGTACTGGCCCTGCAACCGGCGCGCGGTGCCGTTGTTGACGACATCGGCCAGTGCCTGCCGCATGGTGTCGGCGACGGCGGGGTGCATGACCGCCTCGGCCCGCACCGGGCTCCGCGACAGCCGGGTCTCGAACGGCGTGTCCCGGCCGAACGCGAGTTCCGTGACCCGCACCGCCGGCTGCCGTTCGCCGTTGTTGAGGATGATGCCGACCAGTTCCGCGAGCGCCACCGGGCGGTCGCCGGAGCTGCCCAGCGCGGTTGCCAGTGACGGCACCAGGTGCTCAAAGGGATAGCCGAGCTGGCGCCAGCGCCGGTGCAGCTCGGAAAACGCCTCCACTTCCAGCATGGTGCGGATCCGGTTGTCGCGGGCATTCTTGGCCTTGGTCCGCATCAGCCAGTTGTAGACCTCGCGGCGCTCGGTCGTGCTGGCGCGGATCGCCGCGCCGAGACCGGGTGCGTGCTCGCGCCCGAGGTAGCCCAGCAACCACAGCTCCAGCGGGTGCACGCGGGCCAGGTAACCCTGGTCGTGCAGGTTGTAGCGGTCGGGTCCGTACTGGCCGTACATCTTCTCCATGGCCTTCCGGCCCGGCGCGCCCTGCGGCAGCCGGGCCTGCAGGAACGCGGCAAAGGTGTCGAAGTCCGCGTCCGGGAACAGGTAGCGGTGGATGACCGCCAACCGGCCCGGCGTGGGTTTCAGGCCGGACAGGAAGGTCTCCAGCCGCTCCTCGTCGCTCTTGTCCGCGTACTTGGACCAGAAGCGGGACAGGAACAGGATGCTCTCGCGCTCGATGAAGCGGTCCAGCATCTGGCGCCGGCGCGGGTCGTCGTCATCCTTGCGCACTGCCTGCAGGTCGCTCCACTGCTGGTAGGTGATGTGGCTGATCACCTCGCGCAGCATGCGCACGAAGGGCAGGTTGATGGACTCGCGCAGCGACTCGCGCACGGTCGGCAGGCGGTTGTTGTCCTCGCGCTTGAAGTTGCCGAAGGTGTGGGCGCCGCCGCCCGTGATGAACACCTCGCCCGGATGGGCCGAGTGACGCCGTTCCATCGCCTCGGCCAGCAGTTCCTGCAGGCTGATGTCCGGATCGTCGCGGTGCCGTTCCAGTACCCAGCGGCCGAGCCGGTCGAGATCGGGATCGCGCAA
>JBFKKR010000117.1:0-7741 GCA_041682035.1 Pseudomonadales bacterium
CGATACCGGCCTGTGGCCGCGTACCCTGCCTGAACTCGTGCCGGCCTACCTGCCCGAGGTTCCGGCGGTGAACATGCGCCACGGTAACCGGTTCCGCTACGAGACGAACGGCGCCGAAGCCGCGCTGGCCTGGTACGTGGCCCTGCCCAGCACGTACTGGCAGCACGATTTTGTTTCCGGCGAGACCGTGTTGCATGATTGAGCCCCAATACATTGGCCGGACCGCACCCCGTGGATGACAGCAAGACCGCTCCCGCAAAAGCCAGCCTGCATGGCCTGCGCCTGCCGCTGCTGGTCGCCAGCATCGCCGCACTGGTGGACCTGTACCTCTGGGTGCCGGGGCCCGGCTTCCTGGTCAGCGCGGTGCTGGCGCTGTCCGGATTCGCGCTCGCCCTCTATTTTCAGCGGGGTGGCGACGCGCGGGCCCAGGCCACGTTTTCCGGCGCCTGTATCTACGGCATCGCGGCGCTGCTGGTATTCGGCGGCGTGCGCTATCAACTCGAGCAGGAGCGGCTCGGTGCCGCGGTATTGATCGTCGCGGTCGAGAGCTACCGCGACCGCAAGGGCGAATGGCCCCCGGACCTGGATGCACTGGTTCCCCGCTACATGGCGCGCATCCCGCCGGTGTCCCTGCGGCCGGGGCACCGTTTCGAGCTGGTCCGGGAACCGCCACGCATCCTGCTGCAATGGGACGGCACCCTGCCCGGCAGCGCCTATGCCTACGAATTCGTACCCGGTCGGACCATCGAGAGAGAACCGCTGTCCGGCGGCCTGCTGGATTTCCTGCGGCCGCACTGGCTGCAGGACCGGCGTCCGGGTCCAGATTGATGCATGCGCCGGACATTCTGCACGACAATGGCACATGTCACGCTGCAACATTGTCGTGCCTGCACCGTAATTCCGCACCAGCCCGGATCACCACGAAGCGTGAGCCGGTAAATTTCCCGGGCGAAGCCGTATAAACCGTCGGCAAGACCACGTTGGCACGCTTTCTGCTCCTCCGGTCGCACGGGGCGCAGCGCCCCGCCAGAAAATTCCGCACCGGGCAACGAGGCCCGCACGTCGCAGGGCGTGCGGGCTTTCTTTTGTCCGCGATTCACAGGAAAGGGAGCAGACCATGGCACATCAACAGACCGGATTCTGGATCGGCGCACTGCTGATCTCCACCCACACCTTCGCCGCGACAGCTTCGCCGCAGGCCGAAACACCGATCGAAATGCTGACCAGGGGGAGCGCGCAGCTCGACCTGCGTTACCGTTACGAATACGTGGACCAGGATAACCGTCCCGAGAATGCGCATTCCTCGACCCTGCGTTCCCGTCTGACGCTGACCAGCGCGGAGCTGGCGAAAATCAGCGCCGGCGTGGAACTGGACTACGTTTCGCGTCTCGGCGCCGAGCGTTACAACACGCTCGCCAACGGCAGGACGCGCTACCCGGTGGTGCCGGACGCCGATGGATTCTCCCTGAACCAGGCCTGGCTGCGCTATCGCGACGACGGCCTGACCGCCACCGCCGGCCGGCAGCGCATCCTGCATGGCAGTCAGCGCTTCGTCGGTGGCGTGGGCTGGCGCCAGAACGAGCAGACCTACGATGCAACCCGCGTGGAACTGGATCTCTCGCCGGACTGGCGCGTGGATTATGCCTACGTCTGGGACGTGGACCGGATCTTCGGACCGGACACCGGTGGTGTTCAGCCACGCCGGTTCGATTCGGATTCGCATTTCCTGCGCTCGGACTACCGGCTCGACGAGGACCACCAGGTCAGCGCATTCAGTTACCTGCTCGATTTCGACAATGCCTTCGCTGCCTCCTCGCAGACCTACGGGCTGGAGTACAGCGGCAAGTTCGGCCCGGCGAAACTGACGGCGGCTGCGGCGCGCCAGTCGGATTACCGTGACAACCCCACCGACTACGAGACCAACTACTACATGGCCGAACTGGCCGCGCCGGTCGGGAAAACCACCGTCGGCGTCGGTTACGAGGTGCTGGGCAGCGACAGCGGCCGGGTCGGCTTCGCGACGCCGCTCGCCACGCTCCACAAGTTCAACGGCTGGGCCGACGCCTTCCTCGTCACCCCGGCCGCCGGCCTGCGGGATGCCTACGTGACCGTCGCGGGCAGCGCCGGCCCGGTCAAGCTGGCTGCTGCGTACCACGACTACGAACCGGACCACGGCAGCGGCGACTTCGGTTCCGAGTGGAACCTCGCCGCCACCCTCCCCATCAGCAAACAATGGATGGCACAATTGAAGTACGCGAACTTCCAGGCCCGGGATGTCGGCGCCGACCTCGCCAAGGCCTGGCTGACAGTGCAGTTCAGGTACTGAGCGATGACCGGGGCCGGCATCGGCACGATGCCGGCCTCTCCATTCCAGACGGGAAAGCATGAACAACCTCGCCGGCGGACCCTCCACGCGCGTGATGCTGGTCGATGACCAGGCCGACCGTGCCGAACGCGTGGAACGGGAACTGGTCGCCGCCGGTTATGAAGTGGTGGCGCGCCTGCCGTCCGCCAGCGGATTGCTCTACCAGCTGGAGCAGCACCACCCCGACGTGGTCCTGATCGACCTGCAGTCTCCCGGGCGCGATGTGCTGGAAAGCCTGGCTGTCGTCAACACGCACAACCCGCGTCCCATCGTCATGTTTTCCGCCGAGGACGATCCGGCCTTCATCCAGGAGGCGGTCGGCGCCGGCGTCAGCGGGTACGTGCTGGAAGGCATCCAGTCCGACCGCGTGAAACCAGTCATCGACCTCGCCATCGCCCAGTTCAGGAACTACCAGTCGCTGCGCGAGGAACTGGCCGATGTGCAGCACCGGCTCAGCACCCACTCGGTGGTGACGCGCGCCAAGCGCCTGCTCATGAAGCAACGTGGCATCAGCGAGGATCAGGCCCACAAGGCGCTGCGCAAGCTGTCCATGGACTCGAACCTCAGCCTGCCGGAGGCGGCGCGATCGGTACTGCGGCTGTTCGGAGACGACGCGGAGGAAAGCGAATGACCGGGAAGCCACGCAAGACCCTGCCCGCGCCGGAGAAGTCTCACCTGCACCTGGGCTACATGCGTCTGAACGACAGCGCGCCGCTCATCATGGCGCAGGAACTCGGCCTGTACGAAAAATACGGGCTGGAGGTCTCCCTGCACCGCGAGGTTTCCTGGGCCAACATCCGCGACAAGATCATCGCCGGCGCGCTGGATGCCTGCCAGATGCTGGCGCCCCTGCCGCTGATCACCACGCTGGGCGGCGCCGGTATCCGTGCGCCCATGATCACGGGTCTCATCATGTCGCTCAACGGCAACTGCATCACCGTCGGCAACGCGTTGTGGGAGCGGATGCAGGCGGCCTCGGAGAACGAACTGGTCCCGTCGGATGCCCGCGGCAGTGCATCCGCGCTGCAACGGGCCATGCAGCTGGAACCGGGACTGCTGGACGCGCCGCTGGCGACCGTGAACCAGTTTTCCACGCACACGCTGCTGCTGCGCATGTGGCTGCAGGCCGCCGGCGCCGACCCGGACCGCGACCTGCGCATCATCGTGCTGCCACCCGAGCAGATGGTGGACAGTCTGGCCCAGGGCGTCATCGCCGGGTTCTGTGTCGGCGAGCCCTGGAACAGCATCGCTGTCGAACACGGCGCCGGCGTACTCGCGGCGACCGGGTTCTCGGTCTGGAACAATGCCCCGGAGAAAGTGCTCGGGGTTCTCGAGGACTGGCATCGCAGGCATCCGTCCACGCACCTGCGCCTGCGCCTGGCGCTGATGGAGTCGTGCCAGTGGCTGGCGGACATGGACAACCGGCCGCGGGTGATCGAGACCCTGGCGCGCCCGGAATACCTCGGGCTGCCGGCCTCCTACCTGGCGCATTCGCTCAAGGGGGACTTCAACCCGGGGCGGCGGCGCAATCCCTATCACCAGGAGAATTTCCACGTCTTCGCCCGGCACAACGCCGGGTTCCCCTGGCGTTCGCACGCCAAGCTGCTGCTGCGCCAGTGCGGCGCGCTGCTCGGACGCGAGATCAGCGACGAGAAACTGGTGTCCCTGGCCCAGCAGTGCTACCGAACGGACCTGTACCGCGAGGCTGCGCGCATTCTTGATCTGCCCGTGCCCGAGCAGGACTACAAGCGCGAGGGAGAACACCGGGAACCGTGGGAACTGGAGGCCGGGATCGAAGTCGGCAGCGACCTGATGCTGGGCCGCGCGCCCTGATCCAACTTGGTGCAGATTCCGGTATCGCGCACCGCGTTCGCCTTGCAGCGGGCGCATCCAGTCACCCGTTGAAACCGGTTTTTTGCGGCCATTCACGCCAGAACCTCGGCCATTTCACGTCATTTTCCAGTTTGGCGGCACATCCCGGCAGGTTGGCACGCAAATTGGATACCTGCCTGCAGTTGATCTGACACACTCGTTTCAACAAGGCGTCGTGAGCAATCGCGGCCGGGTAACGGAGCCCACCTCAGGCGAGCAATGCGCTCGCTTGTCGTGGGCTTTTTCATGCGCGGACGAAAGCCTGCGCGAATGGACCAGGGAGCATTGAGAGATGGCAACGGAAAAGTTCAACCTGCTTTCCTTCACCGGGAAGATGAAAACGCTGCACCTGACCTGGGTGGCGTTTTTCATCACGTTCTTCGTGTGGTTCAACCACGCACCACTCCTGATGGCGATCGCCAACAGCCTCGGGCTCAGTCCCAGTGAGATCAAGACGCTGCTGATCCTCAACGTCGCCCTGACCATCCCGGCGCGCATCATCATCGGCATCCTCACCGACCGCTTCGGACCCCGCATCATCTACTCGACCCTGCTGGCGATCAGTTCGATTCCCTGTTTCATGTTCGCCCTGGCGGACACCTTCACCCAGGCCGCCATCGCCCGCTTCATGCTTGGCTTCATCGGCGCCGGTTTCGTGATCGGCATCCGCATGGTGAGCGAGTGGTTCCCGGCCCGTGAACTCGGTACCGCCGAGGGCATCTACGGTGGCTGGGGCAACTTCGGTTCCGCCGCCGCCGCCTTCACCCTGCCGGCACTGGCGCTCTGGTTTGGTGGCGACGACGGCTGGCGGTACGCGATCGGCCTGACCGGCGCCATCAGCCTGTTCTACAGCGTGATCTACTTCATGAACGTGAAGGACACGCCGGAGGGCTCCACCTACTTCAAGCCGAAGAACACCGGCGCCCTGGAAGTGACCAGCAAAGGGGACTTCTTCTTCCTGCTGGCGATGAAGGTGCCCATGTACGCGGCGCTGGCGCTGCTCACCTGGAAGCTGTCCCCGGCCGGCGTCAGCCTGCTGACCGAAAACGCCGCGCTGCTCTGCTACGCCGGACTGGTGGCCCTGTACGCTTACGAGACCTGGCACGTGTGGAAGATCAACCGCGAGATCTTCGAAAAGCCGGTGCCGGAGATGCACCAGTACAAGTTCAAGCAGGTTGCGGTGCTCAACGTGCTCTACTTCGCGACCTTCGGCTCGGAACTGGCGGTCGTCTCCATGCTGCCGCTGTTCTTCGCCGAGACCTTCGACCTGAACCCGGTCCTGGCCGGCATGGTCGCATCGGCCTACGCCTTCATGAACCTGATGTCGCGCCCCGCGGGGGGATACATCTCCGACCGTTTCGGCCGCAAGTCCACCCTGCTGGTCCTGACGGCCGGCCTGGCCTTCGGCTACCTCGCGATGTCCGCGGTCGACAGCACCTGGCCGGTGTGGCTGGCCGTGATCGCCGCGATGACCTGCTCTTTCTTCGTGCAGTCCGGTGAGGGCGCCGTGTTCGCGGTGGTGCCCCTGATCAAGCGCCGCCTGACCGGCCAGATCGCCGGCATGACCGGTGCCTACGGCAACGTCGGTGCGGTCACCTACCTGACCGTGCTGTCCTTCGTCGACTACTCGACGTTCTTCCTGGTGATCGCCGGTACGGCGGTGCTCGGTTTCGTGGCCCTGCTGGCCATGGACGAGCCGGAAGGACACATCGCCGAAATCGACGAACACGGCGAGGTCAAGCTGATCAGCGTGAGCTGATCCCGCCTGCGCCCCTTTTGAAGAGGAGGATCGATCATGAACAAAAAACAGGAAAACAATCCGGTGAAGGTGGTCGTCGTCGGCAATGGCATGGTGGGTCACCACTACGTGGAGCAGCTGATCGCTGCCCCCATGCCCCTGCAGATCACCATCATCGGTGGGGAGACCCGGCCGGCCTACGACCGGGTCCACCTCTCCGAGTACTTCGCCGGCAAGGCGCCCGAGGAACTCGCGCTGACGACACGCGAGTACTACGCCGGGCATGGCGTCGAGGCGGTGTTCGGCGAGCAGGTCGAGCACATCGACCGGGAGAGGAAGCTCGTCACCACGGAGAAGGGACGCAGCTTTGCCTACGACAAGCTGGTCCTGGCCACCGGGTCCTACCCGTTCGTGCCCCCGATCAAGGGGGCGGACCTGCCCGGCTGCCTGGTCTACCGCACCATCGACGATCTCGGCTACATCAAGGCCCGCTCGCAGAAAGCGCGCGTCGGCGTGGTCGTGGGCGGGGGCCTGCTCGGACTGGAAGCGGCCAACGCACTGCAGAACCTCGGCCTGGAAACCCACGTGGTGGAGTTCGCGCCCGGCCTGATGGGCGTGCAACTCGACGAGGGCGGCAGCCGCATGCTGCGCCGCAAGATCGAGGCGCTGGACGTGAAGGTGCACACCGGCAAGGCCACCGAGCGCATCGTGAAGACACCGGAAGCCGCGCAGGAACTGCGCATGGAATTCGCCGACGGCGAATCCCTGGCGACCGACCTGATCGTGTTCTCGGCCGGCATCCGGCCCTATGACCAGCTGGCGCGGGACTGCGGCCTGGAAGTCGGTCCACGCGGTGGCGTCGTCATCGATTACCACTGCCGCACCAGCGACTCCGACATTTACGCGATCGGCGAATGCGCCCTCTTCGGCGGGATGATCTACGGCCTGGTGGCGCCCGGCTACCGGATGGCCGAGGCGGCCGCCAGCCAGCTGACCGGCGCGGCCAAATCCTTCCAGGGTGCCGACATGAGCACCAAGCTGAAGCTGCTGGGCGTGGATGTCGGCTCCATCGGCGACGCGCACGGAAAAAGTGCCGGCGCGGTGGTGTACAACTACTGCAACGAGCGCGAGGAAGTCTACAAGCGCCTCGTCGTCGACAAGGCCGGCGACAAGCTGCTGGGCGCGGTGCTGGTGGGTGACTGCAGCGACTACGACACGCTGCTGCAGTACTACCTGAATGACATCGACCTGCCCGATGCGCCGGAGAACCTGATCCTGCCGGCCACCGACGGGGCCGCCCCGGCGCTCGGCGCGGCCGCGCTGCCGGCGACGGCGACGATCTGTTCGTGTCACAACGTCAGCAAGGGCGACATCGTCGGTGCGATCGAGGGCGGCTGCTGCTCGCTCGGCGACGTGAAGTCGGCGACCGCGGCCAGCACCGGCTGCGGCGGATGCGCCGCCCTGCTGAAGAACGTGGTCGAGGACGAACTGGCCGCGCGCGGCGTGGCAGTGAGCAAGGCGATCTGCCAGCATTTCAACCACACCCGCCAGGAGCTGTTCCACATCGTGCAGGTGGAGTCGATCAAGTCATTCGATGAACTGGTGACGAAACACGGGCAGGGCCGCGGTTGCGACATCTGCAAGCCGGCGGTGGCCTCCATCCTCGCCTCGCTGTGGAATGACCACGTGCTGGAGGACAGGCATGTCGGCCTGCAGGACACCAACGACACCTTCCTGGCCAACATGCAGAAGGACGGCACCTACTC
>JBFKKR010000118.1:0-7719 GCA_041682035.1 Pseudomonadales bacterium
CGGCGCTGCAGGCGGCGCAGCGCCAGCGCCGCGCCTTCGTCGAGGTCGTGCAGGTCGCTGACCACGAACACCAGGGCCCCCGGACGCAGCAGCATGGCGCTGTGCGTGAGCGCCGTCATCAGGCCGGGCCGCCCGTCGCCGGTGGCCTGCCGCGGATGCTCCTCGCACAGGCTGCCCAGCAGCCGCAACAGGCTCGCGCGGTTGCGCTGCGGGCGGAACTCGTCCACGCCGGTGTCCTTGAGCACCAGTCCGCCGACGCGGTCACCGGCGCCGGTGCCGGCCCAGCCGAGCAGGGCCGCGCAGCGCGCCGCCGCCACCGACTTGAAACAGCGCCGGCTGCCGAAGCGCATGCCGCCGCGCTGGTCCACGATCAGCCACAGGGTGCGCTCGCGTTCCGCCTGGTAACAGCGGATATGGGCGCTGCCGGTGCGCGCCGTGCTGCGCCAGTCGATGTCACGCAGGTCATCGCCGACCTGGTATTCACGCAGTTCGCTGAATTCGAGCCCGCGGCCGCGGAAGCGGCTCTGGTGCGGGCCGGACTGCTCGGTGACGGCGCGGAACGGGGGGCGCAGCGGCAGCAGCCGCGCGGCGGCGGCGAGCCCGGTGAGGTCGGCCAGGTCCGGTGCGACGGCGGGCGGTGGCGTTGCGCGGTTACCCGGAATTGCCATGGCGTTCGCTCAGCCCACCGGCACGCGCTCGAGCAGCCGGTTGATGATGTCGTTGGCGCTGATGCCGTCGGCCTGCGCGGCGAAGCTCGGCAGCACCCGGTGGCGCAGGACGTCGGGCGCGAGGGTCTGCACGTCCTCCGGGCTGACGAAATCGTGGCCGGCGAGCCAGGCATGGGCACGGGCCGTGCTCTCCAGCGCGATGGACGCGCGCGGGCTGGCGCCCCATTCGATCCACCCGGCGAGTTCCGCGTCGTAGGCGGCGGCGTGCCGTGTCGCCTGGACCAGTTGCACGATGTATTCCTCGACGGCGCCGGCAAGGTGCAGCGACCGCATCTCCGCGCGCGCCGCCTGCAGCTGTTCGAGCGAGATACGCTGCGCTTGCGCCACCGGTTCACCGGCGGCCTCGCGCCGGACCAGCTGCAGGATCCTCTTCTCCGTGGCAGCGTCCGGCCAGGACACCTCGACATGCAGGAGGAAGCGGTCCAGCTGCGCCTCGGGCAGCGGGTAGGTGCCTTCCTGCTCGATCGGGTTCTGGGTCGCCATCACCAGGAACGGCTGTGGCAGGGGGTAGCTGCGCTGACCGACACTGACCTGGCGTTCCGCCATCGCCTCCAGCAGCGCCGACTGCACCTTGGCCGGCGCCCGGTTGATCTCGTCCGCGAGCACCAGGTTGTGGAAGATCGGTCCCGGCTGGAACTCGAAGGCGCTGGTCTCGGGCCGGTAGATGTCGGTGCCGGTGAGATCGCCCGGCAGCAGGTCGGGCGTGAACTGGACGCGGTGGAAGTCGCCGGGCAGATGCCGCGAGAGCGCCTTGATGGCGCGGGTCTTGGCCAGCCCGGGGGCGCCCTCGACGAGCAGGTGTCCGTCGGCCAACAGCGCGATCACCAGGCGGTTGACCAGGCCCTCCTGGCCGAGGACCTGCTGCGCCAGTTCATGCTGAAGTTGTTCGAAAGCCTTGCTGGTTTCCATTCCACCTGCCATGCAATCCACGGTTTCCGGTCGTGGCCGGGGCATTGTACCCGTTTCGCCCGCGTGGCCGCCGGACGATTCGTGGATGGACTACCCTTGTAAACGGATAACTGGGGGCTCGGACCCCGCAAAACAAGGCGGGTTCCCTGCGCGGCGGATCACAGGAGAGCATTCGACCATGCCCGAAGTCAGCGATGCGGCCCGGAAACGGCTCATCAACCAGATCAAGCGCAAGGTCGCCGACAAGGCGCCGAAGACGCAGCGCACCGATCTGACCGCGTTCGCGGAGCAGTACCTCGCCAACGTGCCCCCGGAAGACCTGGCCGGCGTCCCCACCGAACACCTGTTCGCCGCCGTGATGCGCAGCTGGAAACTGATCCAGCACCACGCGCCCGCTTCGCTGCTCGTCGACGTTTTCAACCCGGACAAGGAGAAGAACGGCTGGAATGCCCCCTACACGGTGGTGGAAGTGCTGAGCATGGACATGCCGTTCCTGGTCGAGTCCGTGCGCATGGAGCTGAACCGGCGCGAGGTGACCATGCACCGTCTGCAGGAGGTGGTGCTCAAGGTGGAGCGTGACAAGCGCCACCGCATGACCGGGCTGCACGCCGCGGACGCGGTGGGCTTCCATCACCAGCGCGAGATCCTCCTGCACATCGTGATCAACCGGCAGCCCTCGGAGGCGGCGCTGGAGGCGCTGAAGGACGAACTGCGTGCGGTGATCCGCGATGTCTGTCTCGTCAACGAGGACTTCGGTGCCATGCGCCGCAAGTGCGACGAGATCCTCAGCGACCTGCACACCTCGCCGCCGCCGCTGCCACCCGATCACGTGCGCGAGGTGGCCGAGTTCCTGACCTGGCTCGCGGACGGACAGTTCACCTTCCTCGGCTTCGACGAATTGCGCCTGTCCGGCAAGGCCGGCCACAAGGTCATGGAGCCCGTGCACGAGTCGGCGCTGGGCATCCGCCGCGAGCGCATCAAGGAACGCAAGAAACTGCCGCTGAGCAGGCTCGCGCCTGACGTGCAGGCGTTCCTGCAGGCGCCGAAGCTGATCACGGTATCGAAGTCCTCGACCCGCTCGCGGGTGCACCGGCCGGCCTACCCGGATTACGTGTCGATCCGCTCCTTCAACCGCAGGGGCGAGGTGGTGTCCGAGCATCGTTTCCTCGGGCTGTTCACCGTGCGCTTCTACAACGAGACGCTGCAGTCGATCCCGCTGGTGCGGCGCAAGGTCGGCGAGATGATGACGCGGGCCGGCTTCGACCCAGCCTCCCATGCCGGCAAGGCGTTCGCCAACATCCTGCACAACTACCCGCGCGAGGAACTGCTCGAGGCCAGTGCGGCGGAACTGTACGAGACAGTGACCGGGATCTACCGCATGCAGGAGCGGCGCATGGTGCGGCTGTTCATGCACAAGGACGCCTACAACAAGTTCGTCACTGCGCTGGTGTACTGTCCGCGTGACCTGTTCACCACCGAACTGCGGCTGAAGTTCCAGAACATCCTGCGCAAGGCAGTGGGCGCCATCGACGCCGATTTCACCACCCACATGTCGGAATCGCCGCTGGTGCGCGTGCACTTCGTGCTGCGCGTCGACCCCCTGGTCGCGCACGACTACGACTGCGCGGAGGTCGAGCAGCGCATCCGCGCTGCCGCGCGCTCCTGGACCGAGGACCTGCAGGCGGCGATCCTCGAGCAGTTCGGGGAGGACGAAGGCCACGATCTCCACGCGCAGTACAAGGATGCCTTCCCGGAGAGCTACAAGGAGGATTTCTCACCGCAGGCGGCGGCGCACGACATCGCCACCATCCGCGAGATGGACCAGCAGGGCAATCTCGGCACGCAGTTCTACCGTGGCCAGGGCGAGGACGGGAACCTGCTGCGCTTCAAGCTGATCCAGAAGAACCAGCCGCTGCCGCTCTCGGACGTGCTGCCGATCCTTGAGAACCTCGGCATGTGCGTGCTGGCCGAGAATCCCCACGACCTGCGCCTGCGCGACGGCACCGTCATCTGGGTGCGCGATTTCCGGCTGCAGTTCCGGCTTGCGCAGGATCTCGACATCGACGCCACCGAGGAGATCTTCCTCGAGGCCTTCGCGCAGGTCTGGAACGGCAATGCCGAGAACGACGGCTTCAACCGGCTGGTGCTGGGCGGTGGCTTCAACTGGCGCGAGGTCGCCATGTTCCGCGCCTACTCGGCCTACAACAAGCAGATCCGTTTCACGCTCAGCCAGGCCTACACGGCCGAGACGCTCGGCCGTCACAACGGCATCGCGCGGCAGTTGCTGGCCTACTTCCGCGTGCTGTTCGATCCGGCCGGTCAGCGGTCGAAGGAGCAGCGGGACAGCGAGGCGAAGAAGCTTTCCGACGAGATCCTGGTGGCGCTGGACGCGGTCAGCAGCCTGGACGAGGACCGTATCCTGCGGCGTTACCTCGAACTGATGAACGCCACGCTGCGCACCAATTTCTACCAGCCCCGGGCGGATGGCTCGCCGAAGGATTACATCGCGCTGAAGATCAACCCGCGCGCCATCGTCGAGATTCCGAAGCCGCGGCCGATGTTCGAGATTTTCGTCAGCTCGCCGCGGGTCGACGGCGTCCACCTGCGCGGTGGCAAGGTGGCGCGCGGCGGCCTGCGCTGGTCGGACCGGCTGGAGGACTTCCGCACCGAGGTGCTGGGCCTCGTGAAAGCGCAGCAGGTCAAGAACGCGGTGATCGTGCCGGTCGGCGCCAAGGGTGGTTTCGTGGTCAAGCGGCCGCCGGCGGAAGGCGGGCGCGAGGCCTACATCGAGGAAGGCATCAACTGTTACCAGACCTTCATCCGTGCCCTGCTCGATGTCACGGACAATTTCGTCGCCGGCAAGGTGGTGCCGCCGAAGAACGTGGTGCGGCGTGACGAGGACGACTACTACCTGGTGGTGGCGGCAGACAAGGGCACGGCGACGTTCTCGGACATCGCCAACGGTATCTCGGCGGAATACGGCCACTGGCTCGGCGATGCGTTCGCCTCCGGCGGCAGTGTCGGTTACGACCACAAGGGCATGGGTATCACCGCGCGCGGCGCCTGGGTCTCGGTCCAGCGGCACTTCCGTGAACTCGGCATCAACACGCAGGAGGACGAGTTCACCGTGGTGGGCGTCGGTGACATGTCCGGGGACGTGTTCGGCAACGGCATGCTGCTGTCCCAGACCCTGCGGCTGGTCGCGGCCTTCAATCACCTGCACATCTTCATCGACCCCGACCCGGACGCCGCGGCGAGCTTCAAGGAGCGCCAGCGGCTGTTCCGGCTCCCACGCTCGAGCTGGGCCGATTACAACGTGAAACTGATCTCCAAGGGCGGCGGCGTGTTCGAGCGCTCGGCGAAATCCATCGCCATCAGTCCGCAGATGAAGGCGCGCTTCGGCATCGAGGCGGACAAGCTGACGCCCAACGAGCTGATGCGCGCACTCCTGAAATCCAGGGTCGACCTGTTCTGGAACGGCGGCATCGGCACCTATGTGCGCGGCAGCGGCGAGACCGACCTCGATGTCGGCGACAAGGCCAACGACGCCATCCGCATCACCGGCCGGGAGTTGCGGGCGAAAGTGGTGGGCGAGGGCGGCAACCTCGGCATGACCCAACTGGGCCGCATCGAGTACGGGCTGAACGGCGGGCTGTGCAATACCGACTTCATCGACAATGCCGGCGGGGTGGACTGCTCCGACCACGAGGTCAACATCAAGATCCTGCTCAACAGTGTCATCGAGAACCGCGGCATGACCGGCAAGCAGCGCAACGCGCTGCTTGCGGAGATGACCGATACGGTCGCGGACCTCGTGCTGCAGAACAACTACCGGCAGACGCAGGCGCTCAGCATCGCGCTGTCGGAGGTGAAGACGCGCATGGAGGAGTACCGCCGCTACATCAACGCCATGGAGGCGGCCGGCAAGCTCGACCGGGCACTGGAATTCCTGCCCGACGAGGAGACCTTCAGCGAGCGGGTCTCGCGGGAGATCGGCCTGTCCCGGGCGGAGCTGTGCGTGCTGATCTCCTACTGCAAGGCGGACCTGAAGGAGCAGCTGATCCACTCCACCGTGCCGGACGACGCCTATCTGCGGCGCGAACTGGAGACCTGCTTCCCGCCGGTGCTGCGCGAGCGCTACCAGGAAGAACTGTACAACCACCAGCTGCGCCGCGAGATCGCCGCCACGCAGATTGCGAATGACCTCGTCAACCACATGGGGATCACCTACATCCAGCGGCTCAGTGAATCCACCGGCACCAAGCCCTCGCACGTGGCGCGGGCCTACCTGGTGGCGCGCGACATCTTCGATGTCGACCGCCTGTGGCGCAAGGTGGAAGCGCTCGATTACACGGTGACCTCGGCCATCCAGATGGAGATGACCGGCCAGCTGATCCGGCTGACGCGCCGCGCCAGCCGCTGGCTGCTGCGCAACTGCGGGCACAATTTCCCGGCCGAGGCGACGGTCGGCAGGTACCGTGACTCGATTCGCGAGATTGCCGGCTTCCTGCCGGAGGTGCTGATGGGCGTGCACCAGGAAACGCTGGAGAGCAAGACCGACTACCTGCGGAACCACGGAGTCCCGGACGATATTGCCCACGAGATCGCCAGTCTCGCGGTGCTCTACAACGGGCTCGGCATCATCGAAGCCAGCGCCGAGACCGGTACCTCGCTGCGCGAGACCGCGCAGGCGTTCTTCATGCTCGGCAGCCGCCTGCAACTGCACTGGTTCTCCCGCCAGATCACCGACATACCGGTGGGCAGCCACTGGCAGGCAATGGCGCGGGAGACTTTCCGCGACGACCTCGACAACGAGCGCCGCCGGCTGGTCGTCAGCATGCTGCGGATGGAAAAGGCACCGGCCGCGCTCGATGCGCGGATCGAGGCCTGGGTGCGCCTGAACCGGCCGCTGGTCGAGCGCTGGCTCAACGTCCTCAACGGCTTGCGCAATACCAGCGTGCACGATTTCGCGATGTTCTCGGTGGCGTGCCGGGAGCTGCTGGACCTCTCCAGCAATGCGGCAGCCGGTGGCATCGCGCAGGTTGAAAAACCGCGCGCCGGGCGCACGGCGCCAAAGAAGAAGGCGGCGCGCTCCGCATCCACGGGGAATGGGCGGAAGAAGACCGCCGGCAAGCCCGCCGCCGGCGCGGACGGGAAACCGGTGAAGGCGCGCAAGGGCGCCTCCGGAAAAACCGGACGCCGGACCGCGAAGCGTAGCGCCGCGGCCGCGGGGAAGACCGCGGGCTGAGGCCGGGGACCCGCCGCGAGCCGTGCCTGCCAGCATTGTGCGTCTGGCCATCCCTGCCGGAGAGTTCCTCCGCCTGTACCAGGGCGCGGTGCGCTACGTTGTCGCGCGCGCGGAGGACGGGCGGACGATCCGCTTCGAGGCCAGCCATCTCCGGCGTTTCGTCACCGCGGATGGCGTCTACGGCCGTTTCGAGATCCAGTACGACCGGCACAACCGGTTTCAATCCATCCGCCGGCTGTAGCCGTGCACGGCGCGGGGCATTCTGGCCAGCGGCCGGTTGTGCCCTATAATCGCGGCCTCTGCACGAGAGGGTGGAAAGCGCTTGCTGATCGATGTCCTTTACGGCCTGGCGCGGCCGGCACTGTTTTCCCTGGACGCCGAACGTTCCCACCTGCTGACCCTGCAGCTGCTGGACCGGCTCGAACAGATCGGGTTGTTGCGCTGGCTCCTGCCGGCGCCGGTGGCGGATCCGGTGGAGGTCATGGGCCTGCGCTTCGCCAACCGGGTGGGGCTGGCCGCCGGGCTGGACAAGGACGCCGTGCACCTCGCCGCGTTGTCGCGCCTGGGGTTCGGCTTCCTGGAGGCAGGCACGGTGACGCCGCGCGCGCAGCCGGGCAACCCGTTGCCACGCATGTACCGGCTGCGGGCGCACCAGGCCATCATCAACCGCATGGGTTTCAACAACCAGGGCGTCGATGCACTGGTGCGGCGGGTGACGGGCTGGCAGCGTTCCGGCGTGCTGGGCATCAACATCGGCAAGAACGCCGGCACACCGCTCGAGAACGCGGTGGAGGACTATCTCACCGCGCTGCGGAAGGTTTACCGGCACGCGGA
>JBFKKR010000119.1:0-7513 GCA_041682035.1 Pseudomonadales bacterium
CTACGGCTGCACCATCCTGCGTTTCTACCTCGACCGCGAGAACGGCAACGTGGTCAGGGCGCTGGCGCGCTATAACGGGAGCCTTGGCAAGATCTGGTACCCCAAGCGGGTATTGCGGGCCTGGGACCTGTACTGGGAGTAGGTCAGGCTCCAGCCTGACAGATTCCGTTTCACTGTGGGTCAGGCCCCAGCCTGACAATTCCCGATCCCGCGCGCGTGCCAGTCTGAAGTCTGGCCCACGGTGGTTGCTTGTGACTCCTGCATTTTTGCCATGGGGTTCCGGTGCGCTTCCCTATACTGTGCGCAGACTCCCCGCCGTGTGGAATCTCCATGAACGACCGCCTCGCCCTCTTACTCGTGCAGCATCGCTGGCCGCTGGCGGTGTTTTCGCTGCTGCTGGCGTTCGGACTGCTCTACGGCGCGCAGAAGCTGTATTTCGACAGCAACTACGAGATCTTCTTCGAGGACGACAACCCGCAACTGGTCGCCAACAAGTACATCGAGGACACGTTCGCCAAGATCGACAACGTCGCCTTCATCCTGGCGCCGAAGGACGGCAACGTGTTCACCCGCAAAACCCTCGGCACCATCGAGTGGCTGACCGAAGAGGGCTGGACCTTCCCCTACTCCATCCGCGTGGACTCCCTCGCCAATTACCAGCATACCGAGGCCGACGGCGACGACCTCACCGTCGGCAACCTCTACGAGGACGCGGCATCGCTCAGTGACGCGGACCTGGAGCGGATCCGGAACATCGCGCTGAACGAGCGCACGCTGGTCACCAACCTCGTTTCAGAGAAGGGTGACGTCGCGCTGGTCAACATCCGCGCGCAGATTCCGCCCGGTGAATCCGGCAAGGCCACCTACGACGTGATGGCGCGCGCTTTCGCGGTCCGGGAACAGTTGCAGGAGCGCCAGCCGGACCTGGAAATCCACATCTACGGCGTGCTGCCGATCAATTACTGGTTCGACTGGCTGGCGATCAAGGACTCCTCCACGCTGATCCCGGCGATGTTCCTGGCGGTGCTGGCATTCCTGTGGATCCTGCTACGGTCCATCCCGGCGGTGATCGCCATCGTCGTGGTCATCATCCTCTCCATCCTCGGCACCATGGGCTTCACCGGGTGGGTCGGGTTCGCGCTGAACCAGGTCAACGTGTCGGCGCCGATCATCATCCTCACGCTGTCGGTGGCCGACGGGGTGCACCTGCTATCGGTGTACCTGCGCAACATCGCCGCCGGGCAGGAGAAAACAGCGGCCATGCAGGACGCCATGAAGCTCAACCTGCAGCCGATCTTCCTGACCAGCGTGACCACCGCGATCGGTTTCGCCAGTGCGAACTTTTCCGACTCGCCGCCGTTCGCCGAGCTCGGCACGATTTCCGCCTTCGGCGTGATGGCGGCGTTCTGGTTCAGCATCGCGCTGATCCCCGCCTTCGTGATGGCGCTGCCTTCTCGCGGCATGGGCCGGCCGCCGATCGGCACGGAACTGATGACCCGCCTGGGCACCTGGGTCACGGGCCATTCCACGCCGCTGTTCTGGGGCACGCTGGTGGTGGTCGCGTTCATCGTCGCCTTCGTGCCGCGCAACGAGCTGACCGACAACACCAAGACCTATTTCAGCAAGGAACTGGAGTTCCGTCAGGGCGTGGACTTTCTCGAGGAGCGGCTGTCCGGGGCCGACGCCATCAACTACGCGCTGGACTGCGGCGAGCCGAACTGCATCAACGATCCGGAATTCCTGCGCCAGGTCGAGCAGTTCACGGACTGGTACCGCGCCCAGCCGGAAGTACCCTACGTGCGCACCTATACCGACGTGATCAAGCGGCTGAACCAGAACATGCACGGCGACGATCCCGCTTATTACCGGCTGCCGGAGGAACGTCCCCTGGCGGCGCAGTACCTGCTCCTCTACGAGATGTCGCTGCCGTTCGGGCTGGACCTGAGCAATTTCATGAACGCCGACAAGTCGGCGCTGTGGATCTCGGCGGTCCTGCGCGAACAGAACGCCAAGCAGATCATCGCCCTGGAAGAGCGCGTGCAGGAGTGGATGGCCGCCAACGTGCCTGACCTGCAGACCACCGGTTCCAGCGTCTCGCTGATGTTCGCGCACATCGGCCAGCGCAACATCTACAGCATGATCACCGGCTCGGTGGTGGCGCTGTTCCTGATCTCGGTGACGCTGATCGTCTCGCTGCGCTCGCTGAAGTACGGCCTGATCTCCATCATTCCCAACGCATTCCCGGCCGCCATGGCCTTCGGCTTCTGGGGGATGTTCGTGGCGCAGGTGAACCTGGCGGTGGCGGTGGTTTTCAGCATCAGCCTCGGGATCGTCGTGGACGACACGGTGCACTTCCTCAGCAAGTACATGCGCGCGGTGCGCAACGGGACCAGCGGACGCGGAGCCGTCGAATACGCCTTCCGGACGGTGGGCAGCCCGCTGCTGACCACCTCGCTGGTGCTGGCGACCGGCTTCTTCATCATGGCCACCTCGCCCTTCGCGGTGAACTCCATGATGGGCACGATGGTGGGCATGACCATCCTGATCGCCCTGGTGTTCGACCTGCTGTTCCTGCCGGCGTTGCTGCTGAAGATCGACCAGTGGACCGCTGGCACGCGGGGCGCACGGCTGTCGTAGGAGCGCCGCAGGCCGGGACAGGCCAATGTCGCCGGGCGCGCGCCGGGGGCGGGGAGCGCGGTCCCGCCCTCGCGGGCGTCTGGCGCGCCACTCAGGGGTAAAAAAAAAAAGATCCCCCCCCCTTGGCAGCGATCCCGGAAAGGTGCTGAATGATCTTGCGGACTTTCGCCGCTTCCCGGAGCAACCAGCGTTGCGCACCATCACGTACTTTCTCGCCGGCAGCCTGGTCGCGCTGACGCCGGCATCGCTTTGCGCCCAGAACTTCGACATGCAGCTCATGATGAAGTGGGCGGACACGCAGGTCGTCGCCTACGCCATCACGGGCGTTTACAGTGCGGAAACGAACATCGCCTACCAGGACAAGAGCGGCCAGGTGGGCGACGTGACCGATCGCATCACCATCGACTTCACCTGGAACGTGCGCAAGAATGCCCTGGTGGGTGATGCCAAATGGAAAAATTTCCCCTCCGCGACCGCCAACCTGCGCAACCTCGTGAAGGGTTGCCCGCCGCCCCGGCTCACCGGCGCCTACGAACACTTTGACCTGACGGCAGTGGCCACGAGCGGCCAGGAGCGCGTCGACCTGGCCGGAACCACGACGTTTCCCACGGTGGCCCTCTCCGACTGCACCGGCGCGACCGAGAAGCGCACGGTCAGCGGCAAGACGGACAAGCGGGTCGTCTACCTGCCGGTCCCCGATCCGACGATCCTGGCCATGCCCACGCAGACCACAGGTGGCCAGATGAAATTCGTCGTGGCGCCGGACAAGAAGTCATTCTCGATCAAGATCGACGGCTGGACCTGGACCTACGTCCCGACGCGCATCTCGTAACTGAAGAGTTCGGCCCGCTGAACCAGGGCATCCTGTTCTGGTGGGCGCTGCTCCCGTCAGTTGCGCCCTGCCGGGGATTTTCGATGCAAGCGCCGATCAGCCCGTCCTGAAGCCGACGATGTCGCGCCACGCGACCTCCTCGATCTCGACATGATCGACACGCGCGGCCGGTGGCCCCCGGTGCAGCCAGGCTTCCACCGCGCGCACGTCGTCCTCCTCGCCACACAGCAGCACCTCGACGCGCCCGTCCGGCAGGTTGTGCGCCCAGCCGGTGACGTTGCGGGCACGTGCCTCCTTGCTGGTCGCGCCGCGGTACCAGACCCGCTGCACCCGCCCGCTGACAAACCCGTGCAGGCAGATTCTCGCCATCAGCCTTCCGCCGCCCCCGCCGCCAGTACCTGCTCCAGCGCCCCGGCGCTCTGTGGCCCGAGCAGGGTACCGCGCAGTTTTCCGTCCGGCCCGATCACGTAGGTGGTCGGCATCACCTGTGGGTGCGCACCCTCCAGCAGTTGGACCGGTGCCTGCAGCAGGACCGGGAAGCGGATGTCGAGCTTCGCCGCCAGGTCACGGAGTTTTTCCGGCCCCGGTGCGTCATAGTTCACGCCGAAAACCTCTGCACGACTGCCGGTGTGCCGGGCATGAAAGTGGTTCAGTTCCGGGATTTCCTCCAGGCAGGGCTTGCACCAGTCGGCCCAGTAGTTGATGAAAATCCAGCGGCCGCCGTAATCCGCCACGCTGCTGGGCGCGCCAGTGAGGGGCACGAAGTCCGGCCCGGCCGATGGCCCGCCGCAGCCCATCAGCACGAGCAGCGGCAGCGCGCAGCGCAGCAGACGCACTCGCATCATCAGGGGTCGGAGGTCGCAAACGGCAGCACCCGCCGCTGCTCGCTGCGCTGGAACAGCGCGGTCACGGTGCCGGACAGGCGCTCCTGTGCCTTGCGGTCGATTTCCGACAACAGGCCGCGCACCTCGGCGTACCAGCCGAAGTGCAGCTGCAGCGCATCGTCCAGTTCCGAACCTGCCGGCAGCGGCCAGGGCAGCATGCGCACCAGTTCGTGCAGGCTCAACTGGCTCAGGTCGCGTGTCAGCACGAAATCGTCCTCGTCGGTACGCCGGATCACGTTGGCGTCCAGCAGCGCATTGGCGTACTGGTCGAATGCATCCTGGGTCAGGCCATGGACGTTCTCGAGCAGTTCCTCCTCGCCACACGTCAGTCCCTGCTTCTGCAGTTGCCAGAACTGCTCCACCACCGCCAGGCAACCGATGACCGGCGGGTAAGGCGCCTGCACCTCGAAGCGCCGGTAGATCGAAATGCTGCGCACGAGCACGGCACCGAACAGGATGATCAGCCAGGCGGTGTAGACCCAGATGAGGAAGATCGGCACGGCCGCGAACGCACCATAGATCACCCGGTAGGTCGGGAAGTTGGCCACGAACCACTGGAACCCTTCCTTGGCGATCTCGAACGCGATCGTGACGAGCAGCGCGCCGATGAGCGCGTGCGGGATCGGCACCCGCGTGTTGGGCACCGTTGCGAACAGCAGCGTGAACGCCACCAGGCTGAGCACCGTGGGCAGCACCATGATGATCTGCTGTTTCAATCCGAAACCATGGGCGCCGTCGGTCATGATCGGCATGGTCCACAGGTAGGAACTGAGCACGAAGGCCAGACCGACGAGCAGCGGCCCGAGGCTGAGCACGGCCCAGTAGAGCAGGAAGCTGGACACGCCGCGGCGCGGTTCCGCCACCCGCCAGATGTTGTTGAACGCGCGCTCGACGTTGTAGAGCATCAGCAGCGCAGTGACGAACAGAAAGGCGACCCCCAGCGTGGTCAGCTTGCGTGCCTGCTGGGCGAAGGATTCCAGGTGCTGGGAGACGTTGTCCGCGCTGCCCGGCAGCATGTTGCGCTGGATGAATTCCCGCAGTACGTCGCCGGCCCCGGCGAATTCCGGCACCAGCGCCAGCACCGAGTAGGTGACCGTCAGCATGGGCACCACCGCGAACAGCGTGGTGAAGGTCAGCGACGCGGCATGGCTGAAGCACTGGTCCTTCTGGAAACGGACCACCAGAAATCGCAGGAAGCGATACCCGTTGCTGATCTCGGAACCGGCGTCCATCCCGGTCATTCCTCCATCCGGGCGCGTGACCGCGCTTCCGGCGCCTGCCTGCCTGCCGCTACAATCCCCGCTTCTCTTGTTCGGGAAAAGCGGAATGTCCCCAGTAAACATATATCACAATCCCCGCTGTACCAAATCCAGGCAGACCCTGGAACTGCTTCGGAATCAGGGACTTGAGCCGGAGGTCATCCTCTACCTGGAAAAACCCCCGGGCCGAGCGAAGCTGCGCGAACTGCTGAAGATGCTGGGCATGGCGCCCCGCGACCTGCTGCGCAAGGGCGAGCAGGTGTACAAGGATCTGAACCTGAAGGACCCCGGGCTTTCGGACGAGGCGCTCATCGACGCCATGGCGGAAAACCCCATCCTGATCGAACGCCCGATCGTCGTCACCAACGGCCGCGCGGCGCTCGGTCGCCCGCCCGAAAACGTGCTGGACATCCTGTGACCGGCGCCGGCAGTCCTCCCTACGTGCTGGTGCTGTATTACAGCCTGCACGGTTCCGTGCGCGAACTGGCGCAACATGTCGCGCTCGGCGTGGACGGCGTGAGCGGGATCGAGTCGCGTGTTCGCACCGTGCCGAAGGTGTCCCCGGCCTGCGAGGCGACCGAGCCCGCCGTGCCGGACAGCGGGGCGCCCTACTGCACCCCGGATGACCTGCGCCATTGCAGCGCGCTGGCGCTGGGCAGCCCGACCCGCTTCGGCAACATGGCCGCACCGCTGAAATACTTCATCGACGGCACCAGCGACCTGTGGCTGTCCGGCGCGCTGGCCGGCAAGCCGGCCGGCGTGTTCTCCGCCAGCGGTACGCTGCACGGCGGCCAGGAGAGCACCCTGCTGAGCATGATGCTGCCGCTGTTCCACCATGGCATGCTGATCAGCGGCCTGCCGCCCACCGAGCGCGCGCTGGCCACCACGCAGGGTGGCGGCACGCCCTACGGCCCCACCCACGTCAGTGGCGTGGACGGGAAACGCGCCGGGTGCGCCGAGGAAAAACAGCTGGCCATCGCCCTCGGCCGCCGGCTCGCCACGATCGCGCTGACCCTCGGCCGCGCCTCGTGAACGACCCGGCGCACGGTGGCCCGCTGATCCGGCGCGCGGCTGAAAAGCACGACGGCGCCGGGAGCAGTTCCGCGTGACCGGCGCGAACCATTCCCTGCGTCGGCGCGTGCTCGCCATGCGCGTGGCCGCGGCTTCCAGCTGGCTGCTGCTGATCCTGCTGCTCGCGGCCATGAGCATCCTGGCGACGCCGGCGGGCACCAACGTGGTCGCCATCCTGCTGTTCCAGACCCTGCCGCTGCTCATCTTCGCGCCGGGTGTCATCGCCGGCAATCCGCGCACGCACGTCTGGCTCTGTTTCGTCGCGCTGCTGTATTTCACCCAGGGCGTGCTGACCGTGACCCGGCCGGGATACCTCGCCTGGGGCGCCGGCGAGATCTTCCTGGCCGTGAGCCTCTTCACCGACGCCTTCCTGTACACACGCTGGTCGACGGATCTGCGCAGGCTATCAAAGGAATAGCCTGCTTCTGTTGAAGCAGGCAGGTAAGGAGATCAGAATGAACGCGTGGCCTTCCGGCCACTCCATGGATAATCATCAAATTGAGGAGTGTGTAATGGAACTGAAAGGTTCTAAAACCGCCGAGAACCTGGCCGCTGCTTTCGCCGGCGAAAGTCAGGCCAACCGCCGCTACCTGTACTTCGCCGCCAAGGCGGACGTCGAGGGTGAACCCGAAGTCGCCAACCTCTTCCGCAACACGGCGGAAGGCGAGACCGGCCACGCCCACGGTCACCTGGAATACCTGGAAGCCGTCGGCGACCCCGCCACCGGCCAGCCCATCGGTGGCACCGAGGCCAACCTGCGTTCGGCCGTGCACGGCGAAACCCACGAGTACACCGACATGTACCCGGGCATGGCGAAAACCGCCCGCGAG
>JBFKKR010000120.1:0-7320 GCA_041682035.1 Pseudomonadales bacterium
ACGGTGACCTTCGGCATCGAGGGTGCCATCGCCGACGACAGCCTGGCCGGGTTCGACCAGTCGGTGACCACGGCACTCGGCGCCCTCCACATCGACAGCGCCACCGGCGCCTATCGCTTCGTCGCCGATGCGGATGGCGTGGCGACCCTGGGCGCGGGCGAGACCGCCAGCCTGGCGTTCGATGTCACCGTGACCGATGCCACCGGCGACAGCGCCAGCCAGCCGCTGACCATTACGGTCTCCGGCAGCAACGACGCGCCGGTCACGATATCCGGCCTGGAGCACAGCGCCACCGATATCATGGTGGACGAGGGCGATCTCGCTGCGGGCAGCCATGACACGAAATCCGGAGCCGATCGGGCCAGTGGTTTCTTCACGGTGGAAGCGCCGGACGGCGTTGCCACGCTGGAGATCACCAGTCTCAGCTCCGACCAGGCCGTGGCGTTGACGATGGAAGACATCGCGGCGCTGTCTGCCGGGCAGACTGTCGAGGTCGTCACCATGGTTGGCACGCTGATCCTGAATGGCTTCACGGGTACTGCCGAGGGTGGTGTCATCTCCTATGAATACCTGCTCGGTGGTGCGCTGCTCCATGAAGCAGGCGCGGGCGAAAATGACATCGCTGCCATCGGCGCTGACCGGTTCCTGGTCTCCGTGGTGGACAGCGATGGCTCCCAGGTCATGACCCACCTGGATGTCCAGATCATCGATGACACGCCGGCACTCGGCCTGGCAGCGGATACCGCGGGTCCCGGCGCGACCGTCGGCACGCTGCAGGGGATGCTCGACATCGCGTGGGGCGCGGATGGCCCCGGCAACCTGCTGGCCACGCTGGCCAGCGTGCAGGACCTCGACGGCAATCCGCTCGCCGTGCAGTGGGAAAGCACGCAAACAGCTACCGGCATACAGTTGCTCGGATACTGGTCCGGCATCTCGGGTGATGCCGCGCCGGAACTGTTGTGTCGCTTCGAGGTTGACCACGATGGCATGTTCCGTTTCGAGCAGGTCGCCAGCCTCGGGCCGGAACCGCTCACCCTCAGTTTTGAGGGCGTGCGACCTTCGACCTACAAATCGGTGGATTTCGCTTTGGGCCCCTACTCGCTGGTCTTCACCACCACGGAAATCGCGACCGGCGACCGGGGCAGCGAGATCATATCGGTTTCACAACAGGGGCTGGGTGCAGCCAGTGGCAATCTCGTCACCGAACGCTCCGGTTTCGCGCTCACGACGGAGTTCACCCAGGCTGTGCCCGAGGGGAGCTACACCGTATCGGGGAACAGCCGTAATGGCCTTCCGGATTTTGAGCAGGTCTCCATCGAGGGCACGATCCTGCTGGGCATCCAGAAACTCAGCCCGGGCGAGACCGTCGAGTGGACCGTGTTCGATGCGCTCGGCAATACCTCCAGCGGCGTGTTCGCAGCAGGCGCCGGCGAGAACAGCGTCACGCCCATGCAGATCGAACTCGCCGCGGTGCGCGCGGAGAATCCGGATTTCGGTGGATTTACGCGGCTGGACCTGTTCTCGACCACGGCCGGCACCGATTTCCGCGTCAACTTCATCGGCATCCAGGAGGACGCGGCGGACTTCGACATCTCCTACGAGCTCGGCATGTCCCTGGAGGACGCGGATGGTGACGCCAGCCAGCATGTCTCGCTGCACATCGACACCTTCCAGGGCGAACCGGAGCTGACGGGTGCACAGTACGCGGATGGATCCCGGCTGGTCATCCACAGTGACCCCGCCGGGGAACCGCTGACGCTCGGCGAGGTACTGCCGGCGTCAGGCAGCACCGACGGTTCAGCCGGCAGCGGGTCCACCGGTGAACCGCTCACCGCGCTTGACCTGTCCTCCGGCAGTGAGCTGGCGATCCTGACCGAGGAGCCGGTCTTCTGAGGAGGGCGCATTCCCTGCCTGATCTATCATTGAAGGCGGCCGGCGGCCGCCTTCATTTGTTAGCGCTGTTCAGGGAATTGCCTCATGACCCGTCACACTCCGGCACGCCGGATGATCCGCCTCCCACTGTTCCTGGCGACACTCCTCCTGGCCGCCTGCGAGCCGCCGGAGCCACGCAAGCCTGCACCGGTGTTCGATGACAGCTTCTCCGCGCCGGAGTACCTGATCGAGCACGCGAAGTATTTCGAGGACCGGGTTCTGCGGATCGGCGACACGCCGGTATGGCTCTATGCGAACACGAACGACGGGTTCGCCAACACGATCCTCATCGAGGGTGAAGACGGGCTGATCATCGTCGACACCAACCTGTTGCTCGCGGACGCGCAGACCACGATGCAGCGCATCCGCAAGCGCACGCAGAAACCGGTGAAGGCGGTCATCTACACCCATCATCATGCGGACCACGTCAGCGGCACCGAGGCATTCATCACGCCCGGGCAGGCCCGCACCGGCGCCGTGCAGGTGATCGCCGCGGAAAATTTCCTGCGCGAGGTGGCCGACGAAGGCGGTGTGACCGGCCCGCTGATGCTGGTGCGTGCCTACTACATGTACGGCGGGCTGCTCGATCCGGAAACGGATGGCCGCCACTTCCACACCGGGTGCTGTGGCAACTTCCGGACCGGCGCCATCGGGTACATCGAACCGAATACCTTCATCAACGAGGAGGAGACCCTCGAGATCGCCGGCGTGAACATCCGCTTGTTCCGCACCGGCGGCGAATCAGCCTCCCACCTGGCGGTTTACCTGCCGGACTGGCAGATCATGCTCTCCGGGGACGAGGTACAGGGGCCGGCCTACCCCAACCTCCACTCGTTGCGGGGCACCAAACCGCGTGACCTGGAGCGCTGGATTCACGCGATCGATCGCATGCGACGCGAGGATGTGCGCGTGCTGGTGCCCAGCCACGGCAAACCGGTGTCCGGGCAGGAGGCGGTGCAGCGGATGCTTACCCTGTACCGGGATGCGATCCAGTGGACGCATGACCAGGCGGTGCGGCTGATCAATCGCGGTTACACGGGCCAGGAACTGGCCGAGGCGCTGCCGGCGCTGCCGGCCGAACTGGACCTGGAACCCTGGACACGGGAGATGTACGGTACCGTCAAACACAACGTGCGGAACGTCTTCGGCGGTTATATCAGCTGGTGGGATGGCGATCCCGCAACCCTGGATCCCACGCCCAGGATCGAGCAGGCACGGCGTACCATCGCGCTGATGGGCGGTCGCGACACGGTCTACCAGGCCGCCGAGGCATCCCTCTCGGCGGGCGACCCCCAGTGGGCGGCGGAACTTCTGACGCTGCTGATCCGGGTGGACAGGCAGGACCAGTCCGCCCGCGCCCTGAAAGCCAGGGCGCTGCGTCAGCGCGGATACGTCGAGCAGAACACGAACTGGCGCGGCTTCTACCTGACCGGTGCACGGGAGCTGGAGGGCAAGGTCGATTCGGTTGCCCTCCAGGAGCAGGCGCGCCGCTCGTTCCGGTTCGAGAACACCTCGACGCGATTCCTGTTCGACCTGCTGCGTTTCCGCGTCATACCGGAAAAGGCTGCCGGCAAGCGGATCTCGCTCGAGTACCACCTGCCGGATGTCGATGAGACCTGGACCATGACACTGCGCAACCAGGTGATCGAGGTGCGCGAGGGCGCCGTCGCCGGTCCCGACGCGCGGGTCACCATCGATCGCCGTACCCTGATTGCAATCCTGCGCGGGGAAACCAGCTACCAGCGCGAACTCCTGCCGGGCGGCGCCGTGGACATCGATGGTTCGAAGAAGAGCTTCCTGTCTTTTTACTCGGTGATCGACCAGGAGACACACCCCATCGAGCTGGTCGTGCGCTGATGGATGCTGCCGGTCGGCAAATTTCTTGATCCATCGCAATGACCGGCAGCCGCGGTTGGCGGATGCTGGGATATGTCCATGACCCGGGTATTCGCAGACATGACGGAACGGCACGGCTTCTCGATCGGCATGGAGCGGCTGGGTGAAGAGTTTTTCCTCACGCTGAAGGCAATGGGTACGCTCCGGCACGAGGACTACGAGGTCATCACCCCGGTCCTCGAGTCGGCGTTGGCAGGCGTGCAGCATCCACGCATCCGGGCATTTGTCGACTGTACCGAACTGGAGGGGTGGGAACTGCGCGCCGCCTGGGATGACTTCAGGCTCGGAATGCGCCTGCGCGGCGACCTCACCCGCATCGCCCTCGTCGGGAGGCCGGGCTGGCACGAACTGGCGGCGCGGGTGAGCAGCTGGTTTCTGACCGGCGAGATCCAGTACTTCGAGGATGCTGCGGAAGCCCGCACCTGGCTGCTCGAGGAAACCGGGACACCGCGGCATGCGGACGCGGGGCAACGGCAATGACCATTGAACAGCTGACCAGCCTGCTGGGCTGGAGCACATTGATCCATTTCGTGTTTCTCGTCTTCTGGTTCGCGATGCTGACCGTGGCTTCTGAGTATATCTACCGACTGCACCAACGCTGGTTTCCCATTTCGAGGGAGCATTTTTTTCTTGCCCACTATTCCCTGATGGGGTTCTACAAGCTTTGCGTGCTGCTGTTCTTCGCGGTGCCGTTCCTGCTTCTGCTTGCTCTCTTCTGACGGACGCTGCGGCAGGTCGTGGCCCGGGCCAGGGGGTGTGGTGATAGCCAGGCTGAAGCCTGGCCTACAGGGTGTGCTGTAGTTGTCAGGCGGCCCTTGCCCGCTGCTCCGCCAGCAGGCGCGTTGCATCCTCCACCGGTTGCGGCCGGCCGGTCAGGAAGCCCTGCACGAAATCGCAGCCGACATCCTCCAGGAAGGTGAGTTGCTCGGCGGTTTCCACGCCCTCGGCGACCACCTCCATGCACAGTGCCCGCGCCATGGCCACGATGGCCCGGACGATGCTTTCACTGCGGTTTGTGCTGGGCAGGCCGCAGACGAAGGAGCGATCGATCTTGACGACATCCAGTTCGTACTTGTGCAGGTAGCCGAGCGAGGCATAGCCCGTGCCGAAATCATCCAGCGCCAGCTTCACACCACAGGCACGGATATCCTTCAGCGCGCGCACCACCAGCGCTGAATCCTCGAGGAGCAGGGATTCTGTGATCTCGATCTCGAGGCACGCCGGCGGCACGTCGTGCTTCTCCAGCAGCTGTCGCACGCGGGCCGGGAAGTCCGAGCCGGTCAGCTGCATGGCGGACAGGTTCACCGCCACGCCGGGCACGTCCAGTCCCTCGGCACGCCACGCCGCGATCTGGCGGCAGGCAGTCTCCAGCACGAACTCACCGAGATCGACGATCAGGCCGGAAGCCTCGGCCACCGGGATGAATTCAGCCGGGCTGATCACCCGGCCGCCGCTACGCCAGCGCGCCAGCGCCTCGAAACCGGTGAGCGACCCGTCCAGCGCGGAGAACTGGGGCTGGTAGTGCAGGAACAGTTCGTTGTTCTGCAGGCCCCGGCGCAGGCGGGATTCCAGGTCGATGCTGGCGATCCGGTCATGGCGCTGGTTGGTTTCGTAGCATTTTACGCGGCGGGCGCCGTCGCGGGCCTGCAGCATTGCGATGCCGGCCTGCTGGAACACGTCGTTGTCGCAATCCGCTCCGGCGCCGGTTTCGGCCATGCCGACCCGCACGCGCGCACTCACCTCGATACCGGAATGCCAGAGCGGGCGGGACAACGCGTCGGACAGTTGCGCGGCAAACGCCACGCGCGCATCGCTGTCCAGCGACGTAACCTGCAGCAGCGTGAACTCGCCGCTGCCGGAACGGCCGAGCTCCATACCCGCCGGGGGCGCATCCGGTGCGACGTAACCCCGTGCCCGGCCGAGAATCAGCAACCGTTGTGCGAGTTGGCGTATCAGTTCCTCGAAACGCGCCGGACCGAACAGTTCCAGCCATTCCGTCGCATTGTCGATGGCGGCCCGGTACACCACCAGGCGCTTTTCCCCTGCCGTCGCGGCGCGCCCGAACAGCGCGGTGCGCTTCCCGATCCAGTGACGGTTGCCGAGACCCGTCTCAGCGTCCCGGAGCGCCAGTTGTTCCATCTGCTCGGCATCGCGCCGCTGCGCGGTAATATCACGAATCACGATGATGCCCGCGCCGGCCGTGCACGCGGTGGCGCGCGCCTGGAACCAGTAGCAGCGGTTGCCCTCGCGCAGTTCGAACTGGTGTTCCCCGCCACGGTGGGCGAGCGCGCGCAGGTCCGCCATGAGCGCATCGCCCTGTGGTCCGCCCGGTCCGGCCATGTTCAGCGCCAGTGCATGAATGGCGCGGGCCAGCACGACCGGGCATTCCGAACCCTGGGTCCATTCAGCCAGATCGCCCGCGGCGTCGAAACGCAGCAGGGTGTCCGGGATCGCCGACACCAGGGCATCGCGCTCGTGACGGGCGAATGCCAGGTCGCGCCGGTCCTCCCGCGCGGCCAGGAGCAGTTGCAGCTTGTGGATGAACTGGGTCCAGTTCACCGGCTTGTAGAGATAATCGGTGACGCCGGCGGCGTAGGCCCGTTCGATGCCCCCCTCGTCGTGCCGTCCCGATACGACGATGACCGGCAGCTCCGCGCAGCCCGGGATCCCGCGCAGCGCCGCGCAGACATCGAACCCTTCCATGCCCGGCATGCGCAGGTCCAGGATCACCGCGTCGAAACGCTGCGCCGCCAGCAGGCGGAGACCGGCTTCCCCGCTGTCCGCCTCGCAGGCCACGAAACCGCGTCCGGCCAGCGCCGACACGGCGAGCAGCCGCATGCTGGCGTCGTCGTCGATGACGAGCACCCGGTGCGGGCTGGCGCCCTTTGCATTGCCAGAATGCGATAACTGCGTTTGCATGCTGCGAATTCCTTCCAGAACCTGGTGAACATTCCCGGTACACGGCACGTAAGCGCTTGTTTTTCCGACCCAGCGCGCCATGCCCGGCGATTACACCCCAGTACCCAGCAATTTCCGTTCCATGTTGCGGTGCCGCAGGCGGTGCCAGCCATAGAGGAGGAAATCCTGCAGGTAATGCCAGAGCATGCTGAACCCGCCGATGCGTGCGGGCGTGGGGGTGACCAGCTCATAGCCGAACCGCTGCAGCAGCACGCGGGTCCAGGGGTAGGCCTCGAACTCGGCCACTTCCCGCGCGCGCATGTGCTCACGCCACTGGCCGATCCGCGAGGGGTCCGGCCGCGAGCCCACCAGCCGGTGCTGGTCACGGGTGAAGCCGGGGAGCACCAGGCCACCGCCATTGACCATCTCGTCCCGGTAGGGGATATCGGCGAATGCGGCAATGCGGGCCAGTTCCGCTTCCGGATCACGCAACAGGTCCTCGTAGCGCACCCGCAGGCACCGTGCGCCCTCGGCCTGCTCCACCGCCAGTGCCTGCTGCAGGCGTTCCGACCAGTGCCGGGTGCCCATGTAGGC
>JBFKKR010000121.1:0-7249 GCA_041682035.1 Pseudomonadales bacterium
GCCGCGCAGGCTGGCAGGCAATTCCCAGGGTCCGTCGGGATAGCCTGCGTTCACCAGCGCCTGCACGCGCCGCCGCGGCGCCAGCAGTTCCGGGGGCAGGTCCAGTTCCTTCGCCCGCGCCCGCACCACGCCCATGAGTTGCTGCACCAGCTTCCGCGTCTGCGCGGTCGGTGGGAGGTCCTGCAGTTCCGGGCACTCCGCATCCGGCACCTGCTCCACCTCGCGCAGCAACGCCAGGATCTTCTCGCTGTTGCGCTCGCGGGAGGCGCGCTGGAGCCCCTGGACCTGGCGCAGTTCCGCCACCGACGCAGGGTTGCTGGTGACGATGGCGAGCAAGTCGTCGTCGCGCATGACCCAGTTGCGGGGCAGGTCCCGTTCGATCGCGGTGCGCTCGCGCCATTCACCGATCAGCTGCACGGCGGCGAGCTGGCGGCGCGTGAGTTGCCGTGCGTGGCGGAAGCGGCCGGCCTCGAACAGGGGCGTTTCCCGCAGCCGGCGCCGCACGACCTCGTCGCACTCGGCCTGGCACCAGTCACCGAAACCGCGGGCCGCCAGCAGGTTCCCGAGGTGCTCGTACAGCGCCGGCAGGAAGGCCACGTCCGCCCGCGCGTAGTGCAGCTGCGCCGTCGAGAGCGGGCGCTGCATCCAGTCGGAGCGCTGCTCGCCCTTCTCCAGCTGCACGTCCAGCACGGTGCTCACGAGCCGGCTGTAGCCGAGGGAGAATCCGACACCCGCAAAGGCGGCCGCCACCTGCGTGTCGAACACGCTGCAGGGTTCGCAATCCGTGATGCGCGCCAGCAGCTCGATGTCCTCCTCGCAGCTGTGCAGGAGCTTGACGGTACCGGCATCGGCCAGCAGTTCCGCCAGCGGCGTCCAGTCGCTGATCTCCAGCGGGTCGATCAGCCAGCAGTGCGATTCGTCCAGGCCGAGTTGCAGCAGCGCCAGCTGGGCATGGTAGGTGCGCACACGCTCGAACTCGGTGTCCACCGCCGCGACGCCGTTCGCCCGCAACCGGTCGCAGATCTCGCGCAGGCCGGTGGCGTCGGTGATGAGGGTGTCCTGCACGGGTGCATCCATGCGCGGATCATACACCGCGCCGCCACGAGGGTCGCCGTTTGTGATCGATTGGCGTCAGAGGCCCATCTGCTTGGAGATGATCTCGTTCATGATCTCGCGCGTGCCGCCGCCGATCGAGAGGATGCGGTTGTCGCGGTAGAGCCGTTCGACCATGGATTCACGCATGTAGCCCATGCCGCCGTGGATCTGCACGGCATCGTAAGTCAGTGCGTCACTGACGTCGGTGGCGAAGTTCTTCGCCATGGAGATCTCCTTGACGCAGTACTCGCCGGCGTTGATGCGCGCGGCGATCGCGTAGGTGAAGGCGCGGCTGGCCTCGAGCCGCGTCGCCATGTCGGCCAGCTTGTGCCGTGTCACCTGGAAGCCGTGCAGCCTGCGCCCGAACGCCTCGCGCTCACGCACGTAGCGCAGCGACTCCTGCAGGGCCAGCTCGGAGGTCATGTTGGCCATGATCGCCAGCATGAGCCGCTCCGACTGGAAATTGCTCATGATGACCTGGAAGCCCTGGTTCTCCCTGCCGATCAGGTTGGCGGCCGGCACCCGGCAGTCCTGGAAGAACAGTTCCGCCGTGTCGGAGGCCAGCCAGCCCATCTTCTTCAGCGGCTGCCCGCGGCTGAAGCCGGGCCGGTCGCGCTCGACCAGCAACAGGCTGATCCCGCCGAAGCCCTCGCCGCCGGTGCGTACCGCGACGGTGTAGTAGTCGGCGCGGATGCCGCTGGTGATGAAGGTCTTGGAGCCGTTCAGCACGTAATCGTCACCGTCGCGCACGGCACGCGTTTTCAGGCCGGCGACATCGGAGCCGCCGCCAGGCTCGGTGATGGCCAGGCAGGATATCTTCTCGCCGCGCAGCACCTCGGGCACCACGCGCGCCTTCAGCGCCTCGGAAGCGAACTTCACCACCGGCGGCAGGCCGATGCCGTGCGACCCGAGGCTGGCCGCCAGGCCACCGGAGCCGGCCCGCATCAGTTCCTCGCTGACCACGATGCCGTGGAACACGTCACCGCCGGAACCACCGTAAGCCTCCGGGTAGCCCACGCCCAGCAGCCCGGCCTCCCCGGCCCGCGTGTAGAGCTCGCGCGGGAAACCGCCGGCCTCCTCCCAGTCGTCGATGTGGGGCATGATCTCGCGCTCGACGAACTGCCGCGCGGAGCGCCGCAGGATGTCGTGGCTTTCTTCGAAGGGACCCTTCACGCCGGCCATCGCTTGCCCTCCGGGGCACTGGGACTGCCCCGGATCATGACCCAAACCAAGCGCTTGCTCAAGTGGCTCCGGCGAGGTGGGTGAGGCTTCAGTCTTCCTGAGGTGGCACTGGTTTTGTCAGGCTGAAGCCTGACCTGCAGGGGTGGCGGGCTGTCAGGCGGAAGCCTGACCTACAGGGGGCGGCGGCCGGAGATGGCGTGCGCGAGGGTGCCGCCGTCGACGTACTCCAGGTCCCCGCCGAGCGGCACCCCGTGGGCAATGCGGGAGACGCGCACGTCGAGGCGGCGGGCAATGCCGGCGATGAAGTGCGCGGTGGCCTCGCCCTCCACGGTGGTGCCGGTGGCGATGATGACCTCGGACACCTGCGACTGCAGGCGCCGCTCCAGCAGGTCCATGCCGATGTCTTCCGGGCCGATGCCGTCGATGGGTGACAGGTGCCCCATCAGGACGAAGTAGCAGCCCCGGAAACCGCCGGCCTGCTCGATCGCGTGCACGTCGGCGGGGCTCTCCAGCACGCACAGCTGTTCACGGTCGCGGTGCGGGTCGCGGCAGATGGCGCAGGTCTCCTCCTCGGTGAAGGTGCGGCACTGGCTGCAGTGCCCGACGCCCGCCATGGCCGACTGCAGGTGTTCCGCCAGCGTGCGGCCGCCGTCGCGGTCGCGTTCGAGCAGGTGAAAGGCCATGCGCTGCGCCGTGCGCGGGCCGACGCCCGGCAGGCAGCGGAACGACTCGATGAGCTGGTCGATGAGGGGACTGAACGCCATCGTGGTCAGGGCTTGAAACTGAAGCCGCCCGGCATCTGCAGGCCGGCCGCAAGACCGGCCAGCTGATCACGGTTGGCCTCCTCGACGCGCCGCACCGCGTCGTTGACCGCGGCGGCGAGCAGGTCCTCGAGCATCTCGCGGTCCTCTTCGAGCAGCGCGGGATCGATGCTCACCTTGCGCACGTCATGCCGGCCGTTCATGGTGACCTTCACCAGCCCGGCGCCGGCTTCACCCGTCACTTCCAGGCTGGCGAGCTTCTCCTGCATTTCTTTCATGTTGGCCTGCACGCTGCCAAGCTGCTTCAGCAGACCCTGTAACTGGTCACTCATGGCTATCCTCCGGAATCAGTCGAGTGATGAAGATGGATTTCACGAATCGGTGACCGACCGCACGGTGTCCATGCTGATCTGCGCCCCGAACTGGTCACGCAACGCCCGCACCACCGGGTCGCGTTCGAGCGCGGCCACTGCTTCCGCCTTGCGCAGCGCCGCGATGCGCCGCGCCTCCCCGGCCGGCGAGCAGATTCCTGCATCGCTGACCTCGGTCTCCACCCGCGTGTCGCGTCCCAGCGCCTGCCGGATCGCCGCGCGGATCTCGCCGATACGCGTGTCGTTCAGCAGCGCGGCGTGCGCCGGCGGCACGACCAGCGTGACCTGTTCCGGGGTGCAGACGCGCGTCCCGCACTCGCTCACGACCCGGGCGCTGACGCCCTGCAACTCCAGGCGCGGATGGAGTTCGAGCCAGGCGCGGGCGGCCTCGCCGGCCGGCCCGGACGCGCTTCCGCCGGGCGTCCCGGCCGGCGCCGGGCCGGCGGATTTCGCGGCCGGTGCGGGCGGCGTCGGCGCGGCCGCCGGCGAGGATTCCGGGGCCGGTGCGGCCGGCTGCGGCGGCGCCGCCGGAATGGCGACGGTTACTCCCGCACCTCGCTCAGCTGTTTTTTTTTTCGGCGCTGCCGCCGGTTCCCCGCCTGCCGCCGGCATGACCGAGTCGGCGCTCTCCGCCGGCAGGAAGGCCAGCATGCGGAGCAGGGTCATCTCCGCGCCCAGCCTCGGCTCGGGCGCCAGCGGCAGGTCACGCCGCCCGGCCACGCAGATCTGGTAAAGCAGCTGGACCTCCTCCGCCGGCAGGCTGGCCGCGAGCGTTTCCTCGCGCGGATCGGCGCCGGTGCGGGCTGCCGCGTACTCCGGCACCGCCTGGCGCACGGCCACCCGGTGCAGGCACTCGGCGATTTCCTCCAGCAGGCTTTCGAAGTGCGCGCCCTGCGCCGATGCGGCATCCGCCAGCTGCAGCAATCCTTCCCCGTCTCCCGCGGCCAGCCGTTCCAGCGCCCGCCAGGGCACATCCGCATCGATGGTGCCCAGCATGTCGCGCACGCCGGCGCTGTCGAGCCGGCCGTCGCAGAAGGCGATGGCCTGGTCGGTCAGGCTCAGGGCATCCCGCAGGCTGCCGTCAGCGGCCCGCGCCAGCCGCCACAGCGCCTCGTCATCCGCTGCGACCGACTCGCCGTCCAGCACCCGGCGCAGCTGGTCGCGAATCTGCTCCGCCGGCAGGCTGCGCAGGTTGAACTGCAGGCAACGCGACAACACGGTCACCGGCAGCTTCTGCGGATCGGTGGTGGCGAGCAGGAACTTGATATGACCGGGCGGCTCCTCCAGCGTCTTCAGCAATGCGTTGAAGCTGCTGCGCGAGAGCATGTGCACCTCGTCGATGAGGTAGATCTTGAAGCGGCCGCGGGTCGGCGCGTACTGGGCGTTCTCGAGCAGTTCGCGGGTCTGTTCCACCTTGGTCTGGGAGGCGGCGTCCACTTCCAGCAGGTCGACATGCCGGCCTTCGCGGATCTCGCGGCAGGCCACGCACTCGCCGCACGGCTGTGACGTCGGACCCTGCTCGCAGTTGAAACAGCGCGCCAGGATGCGCGCCAGGGTGGTCTTGCCGACCCCGCGGGTGCCGGTGAAAAGAAAGGCGTGGTGCAGCCGGTCCTGGTCCAGCGCGTTGCTGAGGGCGCGCACCACGTGGTCCTGGCCCACCACCTCCGCGAACGCGGCGGGCCGCCATTTTCTTGCAAGCGCCTGATGCGACATTGGCAGGAGGATTCCGGCTGCGGGCTGGGCCTCACATCTTACCCCGAATCGCTCGGGTGACCACCCGCCCCAGCCACACCCCGGCGCCCGAGTCCGCTGCTACGGCTGCTCCCTTCCGGGCCTGACCGGGTTCACAGTTTATCGACGCGAGGGGACCGGGACGGGCGGTCGCAGAGCCCGCGACAGCCCAGCGCTGACGGGAGCGGTAGTGTGCCCGAAGCACCATGGGCGCCGCAAGGCTTGTCGCGTCAGCCCGCGGGACCGGCGATATATTCCGGAAAGAAGCCCAGCCGCTGCTGCACCTCGAAATCGTGCGCCGGCACCACGATCAGCTTCGGGAAAAACTGCATCAGTTGATGTACCCGCGCAATCTCCCGCCGCGTCGCGCCAGGGTCGTAATCGACCAGGCGGCTGGCCACGAAGAACTTGCCGGCGGGGCGGGTGAAACCCTCCAGCGCCCAGGTGGTGTCGCCGGAGAACAGGAAACGGCGGCCATCGCGCAGATTGACGAACATCCCCATCGACCCCGGTGTGTGACCGAACATCGGCACCATCACCACGCTGCCGTCGCCGAACACGTCGTGGCTGCGTTCGAAGCCCATGTAGGGTTTCTCGATGAATTCCACCACCTCCCAGCGCACGGTGTCGGCGTCGAACTGCGAGGCCAGGTAGACATCGGCCTGTCCCGGGTCCTGCGCCGCCTCCTGCTCCTCGCGCGCGGTGAGGATGCGCGCCTGCGGGAAATCCTCGATGCCGCTGGCATGGTCCCAGTGCAGGTGCGAGACGTAGACCCGCGAGATCCCGGCCGGATCGATGCCGTTGTTGCGCAGTTGTTCCACCGCCGGCTCCCGTGCGGTGTACTTCATGACCGGACGGAGGTAAGCGGGCATGTCCTGCTTCACCTGGGCGCCGACCTCCCGCCCGAGCCCGGTATCGAACAGCAGGTCTCCGCGCGGGTGGCGCACCAGCACCGCGCTGTGTACGAACACGCGGGACGCGGTCCAGCTGCCGCCCTGGTAGGCGAAAGCGTCCAGCGAGACCTGGTCGCCGGTATGGAGCAACGCCAGCGAGAGTTCCGGCAAAGCGCTGCCGTCCGGTTCCACGATGGCGTCCGCGCTCAGCGGGTAGGCGGCAGGATCGATGGGCGCGTCACAGCCTGCCAGCGTGACGACGAGCGCCAGGACGGGGGTGCACCCCCACGGCTTCCGAGACATCCGGTTCCCTCCTGCTGTCCCCTGCCAGGTGCGCAACGGTACGCGTCGCACCATGGGCAGATTCTAGTTGAGGGTATGGATCAGCGTCCGCGAGAGCGATTCCGTGGACATCTGCGCCTTGGAGAGGAAGCCGAGCTTGCGACGACCGATCAGGCGCACCATCTGCTCGTTGGCCTGGACCAGGTCCTGGCCGGAGAACAGCACGATCGGCACCTGCACCTGCGCCTCGATCAGTTCCGTGATGAACGCCGCGCCGCTCTCCTCGCCCAGCATGTAGTCCACCAGGATGACATCGAAGCTTTCCTGTCGCATGCGCAGGCGGGCCTCGTCGAGGTTGGACGCCCAGCGCACGTTGAAGCGATAGAAAGGGTTAAGCTGCAGGTAGGACCGGGTCAGCTTGAACTCGTCCTGGTCGTCTTCGATGAGCAGTACGTCCACCTCGCGGCTGAGGATGCCGCGCAGCACCTCCGCGAACGCATCCGGCGTCAGGTCGGCCTTCGGCATGAAGGTCAGCTCGCCGCGCGCCAGCCACTCCATCAGTTCCACCGGCATCTCGATGGTGTCCCGGCCCGAGACCAGGATCACCGGCGGCGTCCGGCCCGCAAGACGAAGCTCACGCACGAGTTCCAGCCCGGTACCGCCGGCAAGATAGAAGTCCACGATGAACAGGTCGTACTGCTGCAACCGCATGAGCCGGTGCGCCGTCGCAATGTCGTGGGCGTGCTCGGTGAAAAAAGGCTGATCGAACTTGAGTCCGACGTCCCGCACGAGCTTGCGGATGGTCTCGGAGTCGTCGGCGTCGTCTTCAACGATGAGTACTTTCAGCATCTGGGACACCGGGCGCCCGACGCACCGCGCGTCACGGGATGATCGCCACACGCCGGCAACCGGGAGCCGGTCCGCGACACGCGCA